>CADCTQ010000389.1 GCA_902805615.1 uncultured Cytophagales bacterium | reverse complement strand
CATACAATGCCCCGTTACGGGTGACAGACGGCACGGCAAGCGTTGCGGGGCACCCGGTAAAAGGATACTGCGGTGCCGTATACTTTTACAATGGTCCGGTACGAACGGCCCGCTTTGGCGGCAATCCGGGGCGTTTCCTACATCCGCGCCGGCGGGCCGGGGGCCGGGCGGACGGGGCCGCGTGTACAACGGGCGGGGGATTTTGCTAAACTCGCAGGCTTTTTCACCGGTCCGGCCGGCCGGTGGTTAACCCTGATTTGATTATGCTTTATTTTTTCCTCAAGAATCCGTTCGTGAGTCCGCGCATCAGCGTGACCAACTTCGACAAGCTCACCAAGGCGCACCTGGCCGCGCTGGCCGTTGCCAACAAAGACGGTTCCCTGTCGGGCATCATTGCCGACACGCAGCGGCTGTACGACGCGTTCAGCCGGCACCTGGGCGAGAAATCCTCGTCGGCCTCCCTCAAGAAGGGGCAGACCGAAACGGTGGAGAGCCTGGTGGAAGCCGTAAAGAAATACGTGGCCGAGCAGGAGCCCAACGTGCAGTACCAGTTCCGCAAGGAGCCCGGCAAGTACGCCCAGTTCTACCCCAATGGCATCACCGAGTACCGCCGGGCGGGCAAGGATGAATTGCTGACGTTGTTCCGGCGCTTCACCAGCACCTGCCTGCCGCACGCCGACAAGCTCGGTCCCGAGGCCGTGCGCGAAGCCGAAAGCCTGCTCGACCAGTTGCAGAATGCCCGCAACGGGCAGATGCACAAAAAGCAGACGGTGAAGGACCTGTCGGGCATGGCCGCCGCGGCGCAGCAGGAGCTGGGCATCCGGCTGTACCGCACGCTGGGCCTGCTCATTTCGCTCCACGCCGACCAGCCCGAGGCCATCAACCGCTTTTTCGACTTTTCGTTCCTGCCCCGGCAGGCCGTCAAGCGGGCAGAAGAGAAGGCCGGCGTTACGGCGTAAGGGAGGCGTTTGGTGTAGGGGTATTTAGTGCACTATCCTGTGGGTATTCCCGCCGTTTTCCCGGAAGAGTATGTACGTGGAAGCGGTGGGGATACCCGCAGTTTCCGGGGGAGTTGGGCGTGTACAATTGTTAGCTGATACAAAAGATATTCCATATTATGATGAGAAAAGTGGGAATTGTTGTAATCATTCACCTGATTTTTCTGCTTGTTATGGGATGTGAAAGTGAAGTACTGTATTGTGACCCTGCCATTAATGGAAAGTATGCGCTTAACGGAACCGTTCACATCAGAACTTACGCCACAGCTTGTACTCCTCCTTATTGCATAGACACAACCTATGAAGTAAACCAAACAGCAGAAGTCAAACGAGTAGCTAAGCACAAGATTGAAATTTATGGCTTACAAAATCAAGATTTCATCCTGACCCGGTGGCGGCAACGCTGAAGGGAAATTCATTCGATTTTCGGTTGGACGGACCCGGGATACCAGTTCTGGAAGGTTCAGGTACGATAAAAGAAGGCAGGATGACACTTAACTATTCACAAAGATTCAGAGGCAATGATTCCACATACGATTTAGCCGGTCGGTAGGACTTCACCAAAAGAAAAGCTTATAGGAGAAGTCGGCTTCATCCGGGATATTTTTATCATATGGGTGCATATGGGGAAGCAACATCAGCTAACACTAAACTCAACGTCCAGCGGCCCTTCCTCACCGCATAGACAAAGCGCAACGGGCACGGCGCTGGGTAGTCTTGATACCGTGTACGCCATAAAAAGTTAAAAATGAAAAAGCAATATTTACTGTTTATTCCTTTGTTTCTTTCTTTATTGAGTTCCTGTAAGAAAGATTTTGTTGAGTCAGCGGATGATCCAAAGACCCAAACCAATCATATTACCAATCCGACATCCTATGTTTTGAAAAAGCAAAGCTGGACGGGACCTCCCAACAGCGGACATCATTTCTCATATGAGTACAACGCTGACCACCTGGTTTCGAAGATAGAACGCTACCAGTGGGGAACTTACAGTGTGGATGGAGGACCGGAGCAACGGTGGGAAACTACTGATTATTATACTTTTGAGTACACCAACGGTTTATGTACCAAGTGGAGAATACAGACATCAGCAGGAGATGGCTACTTTACCTACGAGTACAACAACAAAAACCTGCCCGTAAAACGCACTGTCTATCATACCAATGATAACACGCCCCAGGGCTATAGCTTTTATAAGTATGACAGTTCAAACAACCTGGTTGAAAAAATTGATTCTTCAGACAAAGTAGACTTCAGATACGTATTTACGTACAACAACAAAAACAACCTGACAAGTGTAATTGATTATATCCTGTGGTCCGCCCCCCAGCAAAAGGTAAAATACGAGTGGCTGTCTCATGACGATAAAGTAAATTTTATCAAAGCTGTCAACGGCTTGCCGGTAACATTTATCTTGGACAATAATTTCAACGCTTATTCTTCATCTTCCCCCAACAATGCTACGGGACAAAATTATTATACAACCGTAGACATCAGCCAGCCATTCGGACACCCCGACTACAACAGTACCTCATTTGACTATAATGAGGAAGGATTGCCGCTTAAACAGTATTTTCCCTCGGGCACTTATACTTTTGAATACGAAAAATACAAATAACGGCGTACAACACCAGTTCTAGCGGCAACCGGCCTTGCCCGGCGCAGAACTCAACCCCAACAGGACCGGTGTGCGTGTAGCTTTGGTACGTTGGGCGCAAGCAGGAAAACATTCATTGTCGTCAAATTTATTCACATGCGTTTATTCAATAAGCTGTTTACCAAGCAACCGTCTCTCAAAGAATGTCCAAGGTGTTTGGGGAAGGGGCACGTAGATTGGGATGATATCAAAAGATTGAATAAGGAGTTGAAATGGGTACCCGGGTCTTGTGCATACTGCAATGGCGTTGGCAAAGTTGATGCGAAAATTGAGGAGGATGTACCGGTAGATACGACCTATCTGGTAAATAGTCTGCCGGAGGAAGAGCGGCAAAAACTTGTATCCGGCCACCCTGAAGCGCTGGAAAGAGCCTGCCAGTATGACGAACAGCTCGATGAATTCATCAATGGTATTTCTTACCTGTATTTCGAGACTAATTTACAACCTGTTCAGATAGCCAGATTTTATTTGCTTCATTCACAGGAATCCGAATCATACGAAAATGAATTACAGGAAATGATTGAGTATGTCGAAAAGGTAATTCAAGTGAAAAGAAGTAAGTATTAAAACTGGCAAAGCCTCTGCTTCAGATTGCCAAGGCTGTGCGTCCGGCACCGATTACTTCAATCACCGGCCGGATGTAGGCAGTAGAGCGCAGTTCATTGAATGCATAAAATACCGAAGAGAGAATGTAAATAATCGTATACCCACCCGTATGAAAAAGAATGCATTTTTACTGCTGATGCTGCTGCTGGCGTCGCTTTCGGTCCGGGCTCAGAAGCGTGAAGTTACCCTGCGGTACACTGACGGCTCTTCCCGGAAGGGAGTGGCGAAAAGCTTCTGGCACGATGATGATGTGATTAAATTCAAAGCCGGGGAGGAAGACAAGTTCGAGAAGGTTCCTTTTGAAAAGATCAGCCACGTGATCATACACACCGAAAAGGGTGAAAATGTACTCATGGAGAAGATCAATATAAAAAGCCGTAACACCCCCGAACTGTACCCGGTGGTTGTGCAGGGAAGGGTGAACCTGTATTATATCTCCTTCACCCGGGGCGGCATGTACTGGGAATACTGGGTGTTCAAACGGCCCGGCGAGAAGGAAGGAATTTACGTGAACAGCTGGAAATTCGTCGCGCAACTGACTGAGTACTTCAAGGATGCGCCCCACATTGTAAAGGGCATTGAAAATAATACCTATAAGAATATGACGTACCTGGTACAGATGGCCCAGGATTACAACAAGACGCTCAGCAAAAGGAAATAAAGCGGTAGCTATTCCCGCCGTTTTCCCGGAAGGGTGTTTTTGGCGAAAAGGTGGGGATGCAAGCAGTTTGGTGTGTACAGTTGTTGGCGGTCAATAGAATGAAACATGAAAAATTATATTGTTTGTATTGTATTGTTTTAGTAGGCTTTCAGTCGCAAGGCCAAATTTCCAGGCAGGATGTGCTGCCTTTATTTTCTCACCTGGGAAAAGAGGAGTTCAAGCAATCTTATCAACTGGCCGGTAGATTGCTGAGGAAGTTTGATATCTGGATCATGCGACTTCACATTGGAGAAGCCGTCCTGACCAAGTTATAAATCGGCCGCCACCACTGCCCACTGGCGACAACCGGGCCGCGTCAGCGCGTTGCCTACCCCGGAAGGCTGCGGGTGGTTCGCTACGTTGGCAGTAAACAAAGGAAAAAATGAAACGAGGCTTGTTCATCGTGTTGTTGCTGATCGGCAAAGCGGCATTCTCTCAAACGCAGTTTGAGATGAACCAGCAGGCACACGCAGCCTACCAGCTGATAAAAGTGTAAGATGATCGGAATGGATAGGGCCCTGAAAAAACGAATACGATGCTGGACGAGATACTGTCTATTGCCGGGCTGTTGCTGGCAGTAGCCCTGCTGGTTTTCGTGCTGGTAAAAGCATTCGGCACGGACGGCAGTATTTTCAGTACGGTGCGGCGCATTTGTTCGGGCATCCTGCTGGCGGCTTTGATCCTTTTCGCGTGCAGCCTGTTGATTGTAGTGCTGTGTTCCTGGGCCAGGAATCGGTTTGAATCCAATCCTGCGGTCCAGAACCTGATGGAGGGTTTTGCTTGGCTGTCCATCTATGGGCTGATGGCTTCCGCCACTGTATTCATCGGGGTACTGTTGCCAATGGTCGTGGTGCAACTGGTGGGATGGGCCCGCAGTCAAATCAAAATTTGACGCTGATGTGGCAGTTGACCAGTTGATACACATCCGCCAAATCGTTCGTGCATTCACATTCATCCTGATATACACATGAAACCGTTCTTACTGTTGAGCCTGCTGTTGCTGCTTTCCATTCGGTCTTACGGGCAATTCACCATGCAGGCAGAAGGCGTGAAAGTTGAAAATGCCTGCCGGGAAAACAACGTTCATTTCCTCCTCAGCGGCAAAGCCCGGCCAAAGGAAGCCATGGAGGCCATTGAAAAGCGGCTGAACGAAACCGTCTCTTTTGCGAAAGAAAATCCTGCGTTGCAGGCCACTCCGGCCATTCAGTTCGTAGTCAACTGCAAAGGGGAAGTAGGCGGTGGCTTTCACGTGGTAACCAAGTCGGGCAATGCGGCGCTCGATGAACAACTCATCGAATTCTTCAAGACGGTGAATGCGTGGGAAGCCGGCAAATTGAAGAAAAAGGCGGTTGACAGCTGGTACATGTGGCGTTTGCAAATTGCCAACGGCCGGTTCGACATTTTAAACCAGTAACGCGGTATTGTTACCCGCAGCCCGGAAGGCACGCCGCCGCGCCGCTTTGTCCCCTGACGCAAACGCAAAAAGATGGAAGACTCCTTTGTAGGCAGGACGGAAAGACCATTTTGGGGCGCCCCCTTGGTGGCGCTCATTCTATTGCTCTGCGCGGTGATCGCCCTGATGCACGCACTGGCAGAAGCGGACCCGGTTGTCCTGCTCGCGGCCATCGCCGTGGGTTGGACCGCGATACACACCCTCAAATCCGAAGGCATCGCCATTGACTTTGCCCGGGGCCGGTACCAGGCGTACGGGCAATACGCGGGGTTGCGGTTCGGGAAATGGGCGCCGTTGCCCCCGGTGACCAACGTGGTCCTGTTCACCGTAAAGCAGAAAGTCAAAACCAGCCGGGGCTGGACGACGACGGCGTATACGGTTACGACCTACCGGCTCACGTTGTACAACCCGGCCACCGACGTTGCCCTGGTGGTGAATGACACGCTGAGCAAAACGGAAGCTTTCGAAAAGGCCGAACGGCTGGCCCGCCGGCTGAACATGCAACTGGAAGTCGAAATAGAGGCGTAAGTGCGATCAGATGAACATAACCAAACGGCAGTTCTTTTGGGGGTGGGTTGGGTACGGGGTCATTGGGTTGGTGTATTTCTACTGCCACCGGGCCGTTCCCCTGGAAATAACGTCCGAATGGCTTTCGGGGCTCCTGATGCTTTCGTTCGTGGCGACGCCCGTGATGATTGGGCTCGCCTTGGCCGGAATGCTGCCCGATTCGCAGCCGGAGAACAAGACGTTGGGGTGCCTGGTGCCGCTGGGCGTGCTGATGTTCACGCTGCACAACCTGGTATTTGCCGGGATCATCTGGGCGGGCAAGCACTACGATCATGAGCAGGTCCGTTATCCCGATCCGGCCGATGCCAGAAAGCAGGTGATCACCCAGTACGTTGACGAGGGAGCCTTTGGCGCGCATTACCGAATCACGGAGGTGTACGAACTGACGCCTTTTCTCAGGTACGTGGAAAGCATCACGTACCGGTAGCGTGTTTTTTGACCTCTGCCTACTCTGATTACCGCAACCCCGGAGCTGCTCAAGTGCAGCGCCTGCCCACAAAATGCCAGTAAAGTACATCCGACGAGCTTCAATCTGCTTTGTCCTGCTGTTTCTGACCCTTACCGGCGCTACGGCCCGTTTCGAAAGTGGCTGGGACGGTAACGACACGGCCGGCTGGCCCCTCACGTTCTACGAATTTTTGGGCGGGAAACGACCCGGCCCATACTACGGCAGGGGATTGATCGCCGGAAATCTGATTATTGATGTGCTGGTGGTGCTGGTCCTGACCGGATTGCTGTTGTTGGGAATGAATCGCTTGCGAAGAAGCCGGAAGATGAGTAAATCAGGAAATAAATAATTAAATCACGAAATAAATAATTGATGCGTTCCAAACAGCCAGCAATGACAACGGAAGAATACCTCACCTACCAGCGGTTTAACGACCGGCACGCGGCCACTGCACTGGCCGGGCTGCTCGACCAGCACAACGTGGCGTACCGGCTCGAAGACCATTCACTGGGTTTTGACGCCACGTTTGCCAATACCGGCCTGGGCAAAGAGTACCGGGTAAAACTCAGGAAAGCGGATTTTGCGTTGGCCGACGCCCTGCAACTCGAAATTGCGAACGAGTTGATCGAGGGCGTTGACCAGGACCACTACCTCTTCGGGTTCTCCGACGCGGAACTTGCCGAAGTGGTGCTGAAGCGGGACGAATGGAGCAAATTTGACTTTCTGCTCGCGCAGAAGATCCTCAAAGACCGCGGCCGGGAGATCAGCCCGGATGCCATTGCCGCACTCAGCCGGCAGCGCCTGGCAACACTCGCCAAACCGGAAGAGAGCCAGGCGCGGTGGGTCGTGGTGGGGTACGTGCTTGCCGTGCTGGGCGGGTTGGCCGGCGTTTTCATCGGCATTCACCTGCTGACGCACAAAAGGACACTGCCCAACGGGGACCGGGTGATTGCCTACGCGGCCGCCGACCGGAAGCACGGGCGCCGCATCACGATCATCGGGCTGGTGTTCCTGGCCATCGGCACGGGCGTCCGGATCGCGCGGAATTTTTGACCGGAGGGCTGCCCGCCCCCCACATTAAACGCTGCCTTTCAACATATTGCATCATCAACGCTAAAACGATACGGATGGGACTATTTGACTTTTTAAAAGGGAAGAAAGCAAAGCAGGCAGGTGACGTATTGCTGGCGATGCCCCTGTTCAACAAGGGACAGTCGTACGAAATCTACCGGGTCATTGAGCACTTGCGGACGGAGTGGAAACTCACGGTTACCCGGGTGGAGGGAGACGACCAAACGGCAACCTTCTCCATTTACGGCGAAACCATTGCCCTCGCCGCAATCCCCGCCCGGATTCCGTGGGGGGACATCCAGGGCACGGCCCGGTACGCCTACAACTGGCCGACCGCCGAACAGGATTTGGCCGATCATACGGGCCACGCCCTGATCACGGTGATGACCCGCAACGCCAGCAACCTCGACCGGTTCAAGGTGCTGACGATGGTCATTGATTCGGTGTTGGGCACTACCAAGGCCGCCGGGGTATACCAGGGTGCGCAGTCACTGCTCGTGCCGAGGGATCAGTACCTGGACGGTGCCGACGTGCTCAGGCGGGGTAAACTGCCGGTTGACTTGTGGGTGTACCTGGGCCTGCGCCAGTCGGAGGCGGGCAACAGCGTGTACACAGTGGGACTCAATGCCTTCGGCAAACAGGAAATGGAAATGGTGGAGTCGAAAAACGACCTGGCAGCCCTGCACGGGTTGATGCTGAACGTCTGCGCGTACGTGGTCGGCAGCGACGTGACCTTCAGGAGCGGCGAAACGCTGGGTTATACGGCTGACCAGAAAATCAAGATCACGTCGTCGAAAGGCGTTTTCGTGCAAGGCGAAACCCTGAAACTCCAGCTGTAATACCGGCCCGTAACCCCGAATAAATATGAATACACAAGTACGCCTGATCCTGCTGGGCCTCCTGGCCGTTGCCCTGATTGATGCCGGGGGCTCGGTTGCTTCCCGGCTGCTGCATTTCGACTACGGCTATTTTGCCCCCCTGTCTTTGCTCAACTACGGCTTCGTCGGTTACTTTACCGCCAGGCAGTACAACGCACCGAAGGCCCTGCTGGCCGGGGCCGTCCTGGGCATGTTTGACGTGAGCGTTGGCTGGCAGCTATCCATTTTACTGAAAGCCAATGCGGCAGGCTTGCAACCGGAAGTGGGCAGCAGCCTGTGGCTGGCTACGGCGCTGTTCGGCACCGGCCTGGCGGCGGTGGCAGCCCTGGTCGGCGGTTGGATGGGCCAGAAACCGGCCCGGAAAGCCGCACCCCTGCCCCCCGCACGCCCCGGCTCGTCAATCCATACCCATTAAATTGAAAACGATGAAAAAAGTGTATTTTATCATCCCGTTGGTGCTGGGCGCCTTTGGGTGCGCCGAAGTAGAAAAGCAGATCGAGGAAGATTCCAAAAAAGAGGTACTCAACACCTTTAAGGTTGAACTGGTAAAGAGCCTGCCCAGCCCGAGCGTCTCCGAAGACCCGGAGGGCGTTTCCATCACGCAGGATGAGATGACCTACACCCTCAACAAAGCGGAGATCCTCCTGGGCGACCTGGACGACGATTACGAGCCGGATGTTGTCTATTCCGTTACGATCCATCCGGGCGGCAACATTGAGGACAAAAAGCATTACGCGGTATTGACTTCATTGGGAAGCCAGGTGGAACTGGCGCTTGGGTCCAACAGTGTAATTACCGGCGTGAGCGGCAAAGACATCCTGGTGACCTCCTTCGAATGGACGGAAGAGGACGCGAGGTGTTGCCCTTCCATCACGACGGCAAAGAAGTTCAGCTACATCGGCAACAAGTTCGTCCAGATCAATTAGCGTTTGCCCTTTAACGGCCGGTCCATGGAAACGATTTTACGCATGAAGCGGTGGCAGGTGTGCCTGATCTTCCTGCTGCCGGTGGCGGCAATGCTGGTGCTGCCCCACGTTGAGGTGGGCGAACTGTCGCGGCGGCGGTCATACAACGCGCAGGTGTACAGTGTTTTTGGCATGCTTACGGCCCTGCTCGTCGTGCTGTGGCAGTACGTGGTGGGGCTTGCCTTTTTCAAACGTACCGGCAGCCCGGCCTGGTTCTTCAGGATCAACGGGCTGGTCCCGGTGGTATTCTACCTGCTGATGCTGGCGTGGGCCCTGTATTCGTTCTGGCTTTTCACGACGGTACCCGAGCGGCTGCCCCACAACGCCGCCGGGGGTACGCTACGCCCGGTGCAGGCAAGCTTCCTGACCAAGGTATTGCCGTTGATGGTGATGCATTCACTGCTGACCCTGTTCGTCAACAAGCGGCTGGTGGAAAAGGAGATCGAAGCCCACCCGGCGCGGGAAGTGCGGGCCGCCTACCGGGCTACGTACCTGGCCCCCGTCCGGACGGTAGCCCTTGCGGCCATCACCGGCCTCGTACTCCTGTTCGGGTACACCTTCGTGTCCGACATTGTGACGGGATTCTTTACGGACTGATTCCGCGAATCCTACGGAGCTATTGCGTGAGGGGGCGAAGACGTGTGCTAGGAACAGGGCGTCCCTCCGGGACTTTCACCAACGACAACTTCTCCACTTGTCCTCACCGATTGCCCACCTGTCATTACCGGCAATGCCAAAGCGGGAATTGCTGTAAAACAAATGAAGCGGGGTGTTTTGTTGACAATCAAACATTTGTGTCCAATTAAAGGCGTGATCTTCATTTCATACCGGTATACTGTATGGCCGGAAATCAGAAGAAGGATAAAACCATGAAAGACAAAGACGTAAGCAAACTGCTCAGCCTCGTGCTGCGGCACCAGCCGGGTGCCCTCGGCATCACGCTGGACCCGGAAGGGTGGACCGACGTACCGGCGCTGCTCGCAAAGATGCGGGCCCGGGGCATGGCCGTGGACCTGGACCTGCTCAAACACGTGGTGGCGACCAACGACAAGCAACGCTTCGCCTTCGACGCCGACTACTCCCGCATCCGGGCCAACCAGGGGCATTCGGTGGCGGTAGACCTGGGCCTGGTGGCCGTGGCGCCGCCCGAATACCTGTACCACGGCACGGCCGACACCAGCGTGGCGGCCATTCTGCGGGAAGGGCTCCGAAAGCAGTCCCGCCAGCACGTACACCTTTCGGCCGACGTGGCGACGGCCGCCAAAGTAGGGGGGCGGCACGGCAAACCGGTGGTGCTGCGCGTCAGGAGCGGCGAGATGCACCGGCGCGGCGGCGCGTTCTACCGGTCAGAGAACAACGTATGGCTCACGGACACCGTGGCGCCGGAATACCTGGAAGTCATAACGGGGTGATTGATCCGGCGGCAATGCACACCCGTTATAGAGGGCGTCACAACATGTCGGAAAGTTTCGTAAAATAGGCTTGAAGAAATACAAAAGGCTGAACTGCTGGAAGGTGGAGCGTTTTTGAGTCTGGAAGATGCCCGTACGGAAATATTTGGTTTCGTTGAAATGTAATACAACCGTATCAGAAGACACTCAGCACTCGGGTATAAAAGTCCCATTGATTTTGAAGCAGAATACTACCAACACAACTCTCTTAACTTT
>CADCTQ010000388.1 GCA_902805615.1 uncultured Cytophagales bacterium | reverse complement strand
ATCACCAACCCCTCACAACCAACCCCTCACGTTACCACCCCTCACAACCCACCCACCACCAACCCTAAGCCCCTCAAATACGCATATCCGCAATCACGTACGAGAACCCGACCCCACGCGGATACGCCAACCAGTCCACTTCCATAGGCCCATGCCCAACGCATGCCAGGGCTTTAAAACGGGTTTGTGCTAAAAATCTGCGGCCCGCCCGGCTGCACTTGAATATTCCTGAAATAAAGTTGGCTTTTGCCGTAAGGGTTTTCCCCGGCCCTGGTGTCATCCTCCCAAAATAGTCTCGTACGGAGAAAAAATTGCGCAAAAAGAAGAAGCATGGACATCCATCTGCAACCAGAGCAACCCCCGCCCGGCATCCCGGTCCTGCAAGTCACCCCCGAAGAACCCCTGGTCGTGGACGGGGAACGGCTCATCCGGAACGCCTTCCGGACGGATGCCCGCCTGGGCTTTGAACTGCTCTACCGGCGGTACTACCGGCCGCTGTGCAGCCACGCCGTCCGCTTCGTCTACTCCAAAGCCGTTGCCGAAGACATCGTTTCGGAAGTATTCTGCCAGTGCTACGCCAAGGGCGTGTTCGAACGCATTGACACTTCATTCCGGGCCTACCTGTACCGCAGCGTGCGCAGCCGGGCGTACAATTACCTGCGCCGCGAAATGGGCCGGACTACCGACCTGGCCGGTGCCGGGTACCTGCTGGCCGGCGACACCCAGCAACCCGATTCCATCACCCAGTACGAGGAGTTGTACCACGACCTGGAAAAGGCCATCAACACCCTGCCCGGGCAGCGCCGGAAGATCTACCTGATGCACCGGTTTGAAAACAAGAAGTACGCCGAGATTGCCGCCGAACTGCAACTGGCCACCAAAACGGTGGAAGTGCAGATCCGGAAGGCCAGTCATTTCGTCCGTGACCTGCTCCGGTCGAAATGGACCCTGCTGCTGATGGGCCTGGTGTCCCGCCTGCTTCCCTAACCCACCCCCACCCCGCCGGGCCTTACCCCCGGCTTTCCCCGTACGCAATGCACAGAACCTATGGAAACGCAAGTTGATAAAGAACTATTGTTTGACTACTTCGCGGGCCGCGCAACGCCCCTGCAAAAAAAACGGATCGAGGAGTGGGTGCGGCAGCCGGGGCAGGAAGAGCAGTTTTACCAGTGGCTGGATGAATGGGAAAACGGGCAGCCCCAGTACGCGGCCGACCTGGCGGCGGGCCTCGACAAGTTCCGGCAGTTTGCCGGGCAAACCGCGCCCCACCCGGCCCCGGCGCGGTCGAACGCCCACCGGCAAAGCGCCACGCGTACCCGGCGTCCGGCCCGCTGGCTGGCGGCGGCCTCCGTGGTCCTGCTCGTGGGCCTGGGCCTCTGGCTGTTCCGGGAGCCCCTGCGCTACCGGCAGTACACGGCCGCCTACGGCGAGACCCGCTCTTTCCAATTGCCCGACGGCAGCCACGTGACGCTCAACGCCAATACCACGCTTTCGGTCCCCCGCTTTGGCTTCGGCCGGCGCAGCCGCGAGGTCAGGCTGGCGGGCGAAGCGGTCTTCTCGGTCGTGCACACCCGGGACCACACGCCGTTCCGGGTGGTTACCGACAACCACCTCGAAGTACGGGTGCTGGGCACGGAGTTCTCGGTGTTTGCCCGGCCGCGGGGCACCCGGGTGGTCCTGACCCGCGGAAAAGTGCAGGTGCAGCACACGGCCGGGCGGCAGCCGGCGCGTACGCTGACCATGAAGCCGGGCGAAATCGCTTCACTCAGCACCAGGGGACAACTGACGGTAACGACAACCGCGGTTCCCGAAAACCACACGGCCTGGGCCCGCAAGCAGTTCGTCTTCGAAAATACCAGCCTCCAGGAAATCACCACCATGCTGCTGGAAAACTACGGCGTGCGGGTAAAAATCGAAGACACCGGCATGGCCCGCCAGACCATCAGCGGCTCCTTTACGGCCCAGACGGCCGAGGAACTGCTCGAAGCCCTGGCCGAGATGCTGGACCTGGACCTGGTGCGGCAAGCCGACCACCTGCTGCTGACGCATCCCGCCCGATAATCCCTCCACCCTCCAAACGCAACCTCCACTCCTATGCACAAACCCATTACGACGTTGTGGGGGGCAGGTCTGGCCATTTCCCTGCTGCTGACCTGCTGCCCTCCCTGCCACGCCCAGTTGCTGGCACGGTCCGCCCCGGCCCAAACCGGTCCGCCCCCCGGCCCGGCCGTGACCGTACGCCAACTCAAAGAAGTGCTCAAAGAATTCAAAAGCCGCTACAAGGTGGACATCATGTACGTGGACCAGATGGTGGAGGGCTACACCGTGCCCGCCAACGCCGTCAAGCCCGAAGGCAAGCTGGAGAAGAACCTGGAAACGGTACTCACGCCCTTCGGCCTGCGCTACAAAAAGTCCAAAGACGGCTCCTACCTGATCGTGCGGCCCAGGCCGGGCCAGTTGGGCGGGTTGCCCGGAACGGTGCTTCCCCCGCACACGGCCGCCGCCGGCCTGCCCCCCGCGGCCGCAAAGCCGGGCGTCCCCGCCGGGACCGGCGCGGTGGAACTCGCCGTGCGGGGCACCGTGACGGAAGCCGGCACGGGAGGAGCCCTGCCCGGGGTGGCCATTCTGCTCAAAGGCACCAACCAGGGCACCACCACCGACGCCGAAGGCCGCTACCAGATCGCCGTGCCCGATGCGAACGCCGTGCTCGTGTTCAGCTACGTGGGCTACGCGGCCCAGGAAGTCACGGTGGGCGAACGGACTGCCGTGGACGTGCAACTGGCTGCCGACGTGAAGTCCCTCAACGAAGTGGTGGTGGTCGGGTACGGCACCCAGAAGCGGAGCGACCTGACGGGGTCGGTCAGTTCGGTGAAGGCCGAACAACTGACGGCGTACCCGGCCTCGGGCGTGGTGCAGGCCCTGCAAGGGCGGGCGGCCGGGGTGCAGGTGTCGGCCAACAACGGCGAGCCGGGCTCGGCCTTCAAGGTGCGCATCCGGGGCGGCACCTCCATCAACGCCAGCAGTGACCCCGTGTACGTGGTGGACGGCCTCATCGGCGGGCAGTTGCCGCCGCCCGAGGACATCCAGACGGTGGAGGTGCTCAAAGATGCATCGGCTACGGCCATCTACGGGTCGCGGGGCGCCAACGGGGTGATCATGGTAACGACCAAGCGCGGCAAAGCGGGCAAAACCCGGATCGAGTTCAACGCTTCGTACTCCTCGCAGCGCGAGATCAACCGGCTCGACCTGCTGGACGCCGACCAGTACGTGGGGTACATCACCGAGGTGATCAGCCCCACCTACGCGCCCCAGGGGGCCCGCACCGACTGGCAGGAGGAGATCTTCCGGAGGGCGGGCCTGCAAAACTACCAACTCTCGTTTGCCGGCGGCACGGAGGCGGTCAGCTACTACCTGTCGGGTTCTTTTTTCGACCAGCAGGGCATCGTGATCGGTTCGCGGTTCAACCGCTTTTCGGTCACCAGCAACGTTGACTTCAAGGCGACTGAAAAGCTGAAAGTGGGCCTCAACCTGTTTGCCCAGCGGGCCGGCCGCCTGGGCGTGCGGACGCAGGAAGGCTCGGGCGGCGCCACCGAAGCCGGCATCATCTCGTCGGCCTTCAAGTTCATGCCCGACATGCCCATCTACAAACCCGACGGCGCCTACACGGTGGCTATCATCGGCGACCCGATTGACAACCCCGTCGCCATTGCCCGCGAACGGAAGAACGAACTGGTGAGCGACCGGTTCCAGGGCAATTTCTTCGCCGAATACGACCTGGTCAGGGGCCTCCGGTTCCGGACCTCTTTCGGGGTTTCGACCACCAACGACCGGACGGGCGAGTTTACCCCCACCACCCTCAACCAGGGGCGCAACGTGGGCGGCGACGCCCAGGTGGACGGGGACAAAAACACCCTGCTGCTCAACGAAAACTTCCTGACCTACAGCACCTCCTTCGCCGACCGCCACAACCTGACGGTGATGGGCGGCTATTCCTTCCAAAAGTCCGCCCAGGAATCGTGGGGCGGCCGGGGCCAGCGGTTCGCCACCAACGGCGTTTCGTACTGGAACCTGGGGGCCTCCTCCACCTTCCAGGTGCCCAACTCCGGCCTGCTCGAATCCACGATCTCGTCCTACTACGGCCGACTCAACTACGGCTTTGCCGACCGGTACCTGCTTACCTTCAACGCCCGCTACGACGGCTCTTCCAACTTCAGCAAAAACAACAAGTGGGCTTTTTTCCCCTCCGGGGCGGTGGCCTGGAACATGAAAAACGAGGCGTTCCTGCGCGACGTTTCTTTCCTGACGCAACTGAAATGGCGGGCCAGCTACGGCCTGACGGGCAACCAGGCCATCGAGCCCTACCAGACGCTGGCCCGGTTCGCGCCGGTATTCACCATCATCAACGGCGTGCCGGTAAACGCGGTGCGGCCCACCGTGGTGGCCAACAACGACCTCACCTGGGAAACCACCGCCCAGCTCGACCTGGGGGCCGACCTCGGGTTTTTCAACAACCGCCTCAACCTCACCGTGGACTACTACCGCATGGTGACCTCCGACCTGCTGTTCAGCGTGCAGTTGCCGCAGTACTCGGGGTATCCCAGCCAGCTCAAAAACATCGGGAAGGTGGAAAACAAAGGCTGGGAAGTGGGCCTCGCCACGCGCAACCTGGTCGGGGCCTTCGGGTGGAGCATGGACCTGAATGTGTCGGCCAACCGCAACAAGGTGCTGAAGTTGCCCGGCGGCACTGAAATCCAGTATGCGTCGGCCCCCGGCCACCTGGTGGGCATCGGCAACAGCCAGGTGCTGCGGGAAGGCTACCCGGTGGGCAGCTTCTTCGGCTGGACCTACGACGGGGTATACCAGGAAGGCGACGCGTTTACGCCCGGCGGGGGCTTCGAGCAGGAAGCCGGCGGGGAAAAGTACCGCGACCTGGACGGGCTCAAAGATGAGGCCGGCAACCTGCTGGGGCAGCCTGACGGGCAACTCAACGCCGACGACCGGGCCATCATCGGCAACCCGCACCCGGATTTCATCTGGGGCTGGAACAACGAGTTTACCTGGAAGGGCTTCGACCTGAACCTGTTCCTGCAAGGCTCGCAGGGCAACGACATCCTCAGCTACACGCTGCTCGAACTGGAGCGGATGTCGGGGTATTTCAACACCACCACGCGGGCCCTGGACCGCTGGACGCCCGAAAACCCGGACACCGACGTACCCAAGGCCAGTGCCGGGCGGCCGTTCCGCGTGTCCACCCGGTACGTCTACGACGGCAGCTTCGCCCGGCTCAAAAACGTGGCCCTGGGCTACAACCTCCCCAAGGCCGTGACCGACAAGCTGCGGCTGAGCCGGCTGCGCGTGTACGTCAGCGCCCAGAACGTCCTCACGCTGACGGGCTACGAAGGCTACGACCCGGAGGTGAACTACCGTTCCACGGACGGCACCGACAGCAACCGCAACCTGGGCCTCGACTACGGCAGCTACCCCAATGCCAAATCCTACACGGTAGGGCTCAACATCGGCTTCTAAACAATCATTGCACATTGCAAAGGACAACCGTATGAAAAACCGATTCAAGAACATACTGCTCCTGGCGCTGGCCGGCTGCGCGTTGGGCTGCAACGACCTGGCAGAAGAGCCCGTGGGCCTGCTGGCGCCGGAAACGTTTTTCCGGACGGCCAAGGACGTGGAAACGGCCGTGATGGGTACCTACGGCTGGATCGCCTCCGAGCCGCTCTACGGCCGGCAGTTCGTCAGCGCCCTCATGCTGCGCAGCGACATGGTGGACATCGGCTTCCGGGGCACGGCCGCCGAACGCATCCAGGTCAACGACTTCAACATGGACGACAACAACGGCATGGTGCGGCGCTTCTGGCCGGCCTGGTACCAGGTCATCAGCGCGGCCAACGCCGCCATTGCCGGGGCCAACCGGCTGGGCCTGCCCGAAGCGGACATCAACCCGCTGGTGGCCGAAGCCCGGTTCGTGCGGGCCTTCAGCTACTTCCACCTGGTGCGGGTATTCGGCAGCGTGCCTTACATTGATTATTTCGTGGAAGACCCCGAAGCCGTAAGGGCCCTCTCCCGGACGGCCGAAGCCGACGTGTACGCGGCCATCCTGGCGGACCTGGCATTCGCCAGAGAGTGGCTGCCCGACAAGCACGCCGCCGAGGTGCGGACCCGGCCCACCAAGGGCACCGCGGCGGCTTACCTGGCCTCGGTGCACCTCACGCAGGGGAACTACCCGGCCGCCTACGCGGAAGCCAAATGGGTGATTGACAACAAGGACCGCTTCGGCTACGCGCTCGAAGCCGACTTCCAGAACCTCTTCCGGGCCGACCTCGCCAACGGGCTGAAGGAAACGGTTTTTGCGTTTGACTTCCTGGGCCGCCAGAACCAGGGCGATGCCAACGATGACCTGATGGGCCCCATGACCGGGATTCGCAACAACCAGGGCGGCGGCTTCGGCGTGCTGGTGCCGTCGCTCCGGGTCTACCAGACGTGGGATGCCCGCGACTACCGCCGGAAGGTGAGCTTCGAGGATACCCTGCGGGTGCAAAACCCCAACGGAACCGTTACGACGCTGCCTTACGGCGCTTTCCCCGAGGCCCGGCCGCACATTGCCAAATGGCGCCGGTTCCCGGGCAACGCCAACGCCGACGGCCGGTATTCCGACCACAACTACCCGGATTTCCGCTACGCCGAGGTGCTGCTGATTGCGGCCGAAGCCCTGGCGGAAACGAGCGGCCCCACGACCGAAGCGGCCGGGTACGTCAACCAGGTCCGGGCCCGGGCCCGCAACTGGGCCGGCCGGGCGACCTCCTTCCCCGAAGACGTACCCGCCGGGTTGGGCAAAGCGGCGTTCGTGAACCTGGTGCTCGAAGAAAGGAGGCTCGAACTGGCATTTGAGTTCAAACGCTGGTACGACATCAAACGGCGAAACCTGGGGGAGGTGGTGTTCAAAGGGCCCGATGCCCTGGAACCCCGTCCCTTGTTCGATCCCAACCGGGATTACTTAATGCCCATTCCGCGCGTTGAACTTGACCTGAACCCGAACCTGAGGCCCCAGAACAGGGGATACTGATCGTGCCTTCCGCCTGGTACACTATAAACGAAATAAATAGGTATTGCGGCACATCCTCCCCTCACTGTCATTCTCGGGTATGTGCTTAGCGTTCCCTGATGAGCCCAAGCGGCCGGTGCGGTGGCGTATTACTGTTGCCTGCTGCCGCGCATCGCAGTCGCGGGCTGGCGCGAAGCTGTGCTTCGTGCCAGCCCGCGACTGCGCGCCACCAAGCCACACCGCGCCAGCCCGTTTTACTACGCGCCAGCAGGCAACAGTGATGCGGCCGGCTCGTGCCGCTGCGACTCATCAGGGAACGCTAATCAAGTACATTCCCGGAGGGAATGACAGCGAAAGGGAGCTAACTCGAAATAACCATTTATTTCGTTTACAGTGTACCAGGCGAAATCATAATGAGTTTTTATAATCATCCTTGCAAATCGAACACAATATGTTACAATTGCAAGGATGATCAAGCGTGAAGCCGCCGCATTTTCGGTCACTCCTCCATTCATAACCAACCATTTACTGCATGAAACTCATTGTTTACCGCCGCCCGCTTTCTTCAACGCGGCCCAGAATGTCAGCATCAAATGAGAACATTGACGTTGATCTGAATGCCCTCCTTGATCCCAAACTCAAGGATGAATACTATGCCGACGAAGACTCCGCGCAAATTCACCTTTCCGATACGGAGCTAACGATCATCTGCCGGGTAAACAAAAAGCCGTACGGCTTCACAAAAGATAGTTAAGGGCTTCCCATGCCATTGAAAAAGCCCCGAATCGCGTGATTCCGGGGCTTTTTCGTTTTTCAGCCTTTCATCCATCCGGCTCCCCCCTTCCCGCCCTTCGGCTCATCACCGGACACGAATGGAAAGTATATGCTTAGCGGGTGGTATGGGATGCGTCATTGCGAGGAGTTAAGGCAGGCTTTTGGGTAGGCATGACGAAGCAATCTCCCCCGTATCCCCGCCAAAGCCCGGTAACGACTCGCCCCCCCAAGTGTCACGGGTAAGAGCCGCTCACTACCGGTAACGGGGTTTGGCGGGGATACGAAGGAGATTGCTTCGCCGCCCGACCCGCTTGGCAATCCCCCTCCTCGCAATGACGCAGCCCATTCAAACCGCTAATCTTATACGATGGAAATTTCTTATTGATCAAACCACATTTTGGTATCCAGTTGCAGGCCGGAAGGCGTATTGGGGTTGGAGTTGATTTCCTCGCTGCGGTACAACAGCCGCCGGATCAACTTGTTGACGGGGGCTCCCGTGGGCGGGGTCATCGCCGGAACTTCACCCCCTTCGGGGCCGGAGCGGCGCTGCTGCACCCAGCCTTCCACGGGCCGCATGAACAGGTCCAGGTACTGCTGCTGACCCAGCTGCTGCCGATAATTCTCGGGCGTCAGCGCGGGCAGCGCGGCCGCGTACGCCGCCGTTTGCGCCTCGGGTACGCCAAAGGACAGCAGCGACTGCCGCACCCCTTCGCGGTAACGGACCTCGGCCGCCGCCAGGCCGCCGGGCGCAAATCCCCGGGCAATGGCCTCGGCTTCGAGCAGCAGTTGTTCCGAGTGCGAAAACAGCACTTCCGGCAGGTCGGCCCGCAGCAGGTTCATGTTCACCAGCGACGTGGCCGCCGTGTACGTCTCCACCGAATTGATGGCCACGAACTGCCCCGGCGCGGCCCCCGGACCGGGTTGGAAAAAGTACGGAATGCGCGGATCGTTCAGCGACACGAGCAGGTCGTACACGGGCTTGGAAGCGTACCAGTCGGATTGCACGCCGCCGCGGAAAATGGCCGTGAACGAAAACCGCGGGTTCTGCCGGCCGGGCTGGTTGAAGAAGGGAAACCGCGCATTGTCGGCGGCGCCCGCGATCATGCTCCCCGCCGGCAGCGCCATCAACTGCGCGATGGCCGCCGCCTTGCCCGGGTCGGCGTCCACCATGGTGAGCAGCGTCCGCAGCTTGAGCGACTGGGCGAATTTTTTCCACTTGGTCATGTCGCCGCCGTAGAAGGGGTCGTTGGGGGCCCGGATGGCCCGCGAACCCGCATCAATGCGGCTGAGGGCGTCGTCGAGCAGGAAGATGATGCCGTTGAGCACGTCCGCCTGGGCGTCGAACTTGGGAAAATCCACCCGGCCGGTGGCCGCTTCGCTGAACGGAATGTCGCCCCAGAGCAGCGTGGTCTGGGCGTAGGCCTGGGCCATCAGGATCTGGCACTGGGCAATCGTGTTCTGCGGCTTGGGGGTCGCGTTTTCGCCCAGTTCGATGGCTACCATCAGGTTTTTGAGCACGTCGGTGTAGGTGCGGCCCCAGGCCGAACGGATGCGGGCCTGGTCGTACTGGGCCTGCTGCAAGCCCCACCGGGCACCCGACGCCCACATTTGCGTGGAGAGGGCCACGGGCCAGGTCAGTTCGCCGGCGCGCAGCAGGGAGAGTTGGGTAGCGGCCCCGGTAAACAGCAGGGCTGGGTCGGCGGCGGCCGAGCGGTTGGGATCGATGTTGATATCGCTGTCCTGGAAGCAGCCCGTCAGGCAAAGGCCCAGCAACAACGTAAGCAGTCGTTTTTTCATAACGGAAAGGGGGAAGGGGTTGTTGGTTGTTCGTTGTTGGTTGTTCGTTGTTCGGACCTTTTGCTACAGTAACCGCTCCATATAAGAATGCGCTCACATTCGAACAACGAACAACCAACAACGAATGCATTAAAAGGTAAGCCGGAGGTTCACGCCGATGCTGCGGCTGCTGGGGATGGCGCCCCGTTCGAGCCCTTCGCCGATGAGGCCGGGGCCGAGCACGTTTACTTCGGGGTCAATGTGGGGCACGTTGGACTTGATGATCCACAGGTTGCGGCCTTCGGCGCCCACCGAAATGTTGCCGAACGGCGTTTTATCCACCAGGCCCGCGGGCAGCGAGTAGCCGATGCGGACCTCCCGCAGCTTCACGTAAGAGCCGTCGAACACGTTGGTTTCGGGGCTCACGGTGTTGTCCTGCTGGCCCCAGTACTGCTGCACGCTGGCCACGGGCACGTCGTTGGGACGGGTGGTGCCGTCGGCGTTGCGGATCACGCCCGGGTCCACGAAGGGCGTACGGTCGGCGGTTTCGGCCGCCAGGCCGCCCGAACGCAGGATGCCCACGGTCTGCGACACGATCACGCCGCCCTGCCGCACGTCCACCAGGAAGTTGAAGTCGAGGTTTTTGAAGGAAAAGCTGTTGTTGATGCCCAGCGTCCAGTCGGGGTAGATGTTGCCGAACACTTTGCGCGGCCCCTGGATGCGCAAGCCGGTGTTGGGGTTGATCACGTACTGGTTGGTTTCCGGGTCGCGCAGCCAGCTGACGCCCTGCACGCCGAACGTCTCGCCGGGGCGGGCCACCACGAAAATGCCGAACCCGTCGCCGGAGGTGGTCACGAATTCCTGCAGGCCGGGGGCCAGCGACTCCACGCGGTTGACGTTGCGCGCAAAGTTGAGGGCCACGTCCCACTGGAAGCCCGAGCGCGTTTTGAGGGGTACGCCCGTCAGCATCAGTTCCACGCCGGTGTTGGAGATTTCCCCCACGTTCAGGCGCTTGGCCGTGTAGCCGGTGGTCTGCGGAATGGCGATGGAAATGATCTGGTCCTTGTTGAAAATGCGGTACCAGGTGGCGTCCAGCCCGATGCGTCCGCCCAGGAATTTGAGTTCGGTGCCGACCTCGTAGGAAGTCTGGCGCTGGGGCCTCAGGTTCGTCGGGGGCAGCACGTTGGTGGCCGCGAAGGCCGAAGCGCCGTTGTACGGGTAGAGGATGTTGAAGGTGTAAATGTCGTTGGCCTGGGTCAGCGGGTTGTAGGTGAACGCCAGTTGGTAGGGGTCTTCGTCGCTGCCCACGTTGGCGTAGTTGAGGCGCACCTTGCCGTAGGAAATCACGTCGTTGGCGAATACGCCCCGGCCCTTGAAGGCTTCCGAAAACACGAAGCTCGTGCTCACCGACGGGTAGAAGTACGAATTGTT
>CADCTQ010000387.1 GCA_902805615.1 uncultured Cytophagales bacterium | reverse complement strand
CAGTACTGGGTGCGCCAGGAAGACGCCGACAAAGCCCGCCTGCAAGACTTCCGGGTGGTGGCCAACTACGAAAGCTACAACCCCAAAGACTCCACCGTGCGCCTGAGCGTGGTGATGCGGCCCGGCTTCGTCCGCGACGTGACCCCCCTGAACCCTACCGTGAAACTGCGTTATGAGTAAAGGGCTTCCCCGGCAGATCGGCATTACCGGCGGCATTGGCGCGGGCAAAAGCACTGTCACCCGCATTTTTGCGGCCCTTTGCGTGCCGGTATACGACGCCGACAGCCGGGCCAGGTGGCTCATGAACAGCGACCCCGCGCTGAAGGCCGCCCTCTCGGAAGCCTTCGGGCCGCAGACCTACACCGCCGAAGGCCTCAACCGCACGTACCTCGCCGCCACCGTGTTCGGGGACGCCGGCAAAACGGCTCAGCTCAACCGCCTAGTGCACCCGCGGGTGGGCGACGACTACGCGGCGTGGGTGCGGGAGCACGCCGGGTTCCCGTACGTGCTAAAAGAAGCCGCCCTGCTCTTCGAATCCGGCTCCTACCAGACGCTCGACGGGGTGATTGCCGTGTCGGCCCCGCTGCCGCTGCGCATCCGGCGCGTGTTGCAACGCGACCCCCACCGCACCGAAGCCGACGTGGCCGCGATTGTGGCCCGGCAAATGGACGAAGCCGAAAAGATGTCCCGCGCCGACTACGTGGTGCATAACGACGAAAAAACCCTCCTGATTCCCCGGGTGCTGGACCTGGACCGCACCTTCCGGGCGTAGCGCCGCCGGGTGCGCAACCTTACACTGCGTACACCGGGCAAGGCAACCTTACATCGCACAAGCGCACATACTCCCCGTTTACCACTATTTTTGCGGGCCCATGCAACCGTCCGCTTAGAGGCCGGGTCATGGCTACGCAAGCACCCCTACACAAAACCGCAGGAACGATCCGAGCATGCTGGACGAAGAGGCATTGATCAATGGCTGCATTCGCGGTGAACGCGCAATGCAACGGGCCCTTTATGAGCGTTTTTCCCGGAAAATGCTCGTTGTCTGCATGCGTTACTCCAAAGGACGGCAGGAAGCCGAAGACATCCTGCAAGATTCGTTCATCAAAGTATTTGACCACATCCGAAACTTTCGCCGCGAATGCCCGCTGGAAGGCTGGATCCGGCGGATCGTCGTCAATACGGCCCTCAACCACAACCGGAGTAAGTTGTATCTCTACCCCGCCCTGGACCTGGAGGACGTGGAAACGACGGTGGACGAGAACCTGACGCTGGCCGACATTCACTTCGAAGAATTACTGGCTTTGGTCCAACAACTGGCGCCCCGGTACCAGATCGTGTTCAACCTGTTTGCCATTGAGGGGTATTCGCACAAAGAGATTGCCGCAATGCTTGACATTTCGGAGGGCACTTCAAAGTCGCAGTACGCCCGGGCCCGGGTGATTTTGCAACAAATGATTGCGGAGAAACAGAAGGTGAATTATGAAAGATTTAAATAAACCGAGATTCGAGGAAGAGTGGCGCCGGGCGTTCGAGGAGGCTGAATTGCCTCCGGCCAACGACGTGTGGTCGCGGCTCGACGCGCACCTTGCCAACCAGGAAAGCCGCAAATACAAAAACCGGCTGGTCTGGTTCCAGCGGATTGCGGCCGGGGTGCTCCTGGTGCTGCTGGGCAGTGGGGCCTGGTTGTGGATGAGCCGGCAGGCCCCGGGTACGGAACTGGCCGGCGGACCGGGCCAAACCACCACCGGTACTGATCCGGCAATGGCGCAGGCCGAAGGCAGCACGGCCACCGGCCCGGCCAATGCCACCTCCGCTTCGGGGCAAGCCACTGGTGACGCACCCGAAAACGGTACTGCCGGCGCAACGGCCCGGACGCAGCCGGAATCCCGCCCGGGTACTTCCCCGGATGGGTTGGCAAGGGTTCGTCCCGCCACGCCCGGTTCCCAGCCAGGTACCACCGGCACGAGAGCAGTTGGCGAAAGGACCGTTGATGAAGAGGCAGTCGGCCTCTCTACGGGTCCGGCACTGGCCAAAGACCGTTCCGGCGCGCCGGCCACCAGCCGGGCAGAACGGTCCGCGCGGCAAGGAACCGGCACCCCGGATGCGTACCTTGCCCACGGCGGCCGCAATGGCAAGTCCGGGGCGAACGATGCCGGGGAAACCGCCGCCTACGGCGCTAACTCCCGCATTTCCGCGAAAGCAGTACCCGCCGAAGAACCGGTTGTGGAATCAATACCCGCCGCCGGAGCCGCCGACGGCCGGCTGGCAGTGACGGCAATATCGCCCCGGACGTTGCTGGCCCAGGAGCCCGTGATCCGTCCCCGGAGCATATTGCCCCACCTGCACGAGGCGTACTGGGCCAAAGTGGAGACCGAAGACGAGCAGGTGGCCCAGAAAACCGACGCCAAGCGGGACCGCTGGCAGGTAGGGCTGGCGTTTGCCCCCGGCGCTTACCAGCCCAACTTCCGGGTCAACCAACATTCTCCGGCCTTTATGAATGCGGTCAACAACTTCTCGGCGGCCAACTTCGGCAACGCCCGGGTGGATGCCAGCACCTTGTCGGCGGCCAACCGCGACCTGGAAACCGCCACGGCGCAGGGGCTTTCGTACCAGACCGGCGTGCGGCTCGAATACGCCCTTTCGCGCCGGTTGAGCGTACAGAGCGGCCTGGACTACCTGTACAACAGCTCCAGCGTGAGCACCAACTCGTACGTGCAAAACTCCCTGAGCGGCCGCAACGAGCCGGCGTTTGCCTCCATCGTCAATTACGGCAACCAGGCCCGGGCCGAGTCGCTGACTTCGGCCGACGCCCCGCCGAGCGTTGAGTACGGCTCCTCGTTCAACGACCAGACCGGCGGCCGGTCCCTGAACCAGTCGGCGTCGGTCATCCCGGTGCAGAACGTGTACAAGTACGTGGGCATTCCGGTGCGGGTAAACTACCAGTTGCTGACCAGGAAGTTGGGCGCCACCCTGGGCGCCGGGGTGTCGGGCGACATTTTCCTGAGCAACCGCTTCGGCAACGAGCAGGCCGGCATTGATGAGGTCCACATTACTTCTACCAAGGGCACGGCGTACCGCAAACTGGGCTTCAGCGCGTGGCTGGGCCTGAAGATGCAGTACCGCTTTGCCCGCAAGTACAGCGTGTTCCTGGAGCCCAGCTACCGCACGGCGTTGACCTCGTTCACCAACACGCCGGCCCTGCAAAGCCGACCCGCCCTGTTTGGCGTGGGCACCGGCCTGCAAATGCTTTTTTAGGCGAAAAAAGACAAAAAATCCACTTTTTGATGCAACGCGTGGGGGAGTAAGCGGGTCTTATTCTTACAAAGTCACTCACTCACTGTCATGCTAGCAATCAAAAAGAAATCCAGAAAAGCCGGGGTTGCCCTGTGGGACCGGTACAGTCTCGTTGTGTTATTGTACGTCCTGATCCTCCTGCTGGTGGGTACCCTGACGGGGTGCTCCGAGCAGGAGGCCTCCCCCCAATCCCTCTCCTGCCAGACAAAGGCCACCGTAAAAGACCTGCGCGGCCTCGACGGCTGTACCTACGTGCTGGTGCTGGAAAGCGGCGAGAAACTGGAACCGATCCTCGACGCGGGGCAGCCCACCCCCACCCTCAAGGGCGTTGTGCTGCGCGACGGGATGCAGGTAACCGTCTCCTACCAGGAGAAAACCGACAGGGTGAGCATCTGCATGGTGGGTAAAATTGTGGAAGTGACTTGCTTGGGTGAATTACCGGGGGCAAGCGATAACTAAATTCTGCTTCAACAATTTTGATCTTTTTCTTCAACGACTTCCATGAAAGTTCTGAACCCGAAGCCATGCCTGGCATGGGCCCTGGCTGCCCTCTGCGGCATGGTTGCCTGTACCCGCGAAAGCATTTCCCCGGATGCCGATAGGCTGCCCGTAAGGACCCTCAGTGCGCGGGAATCGCAGACGGTAACGACCACCAACGATTTTGCCTTCCGCCTGTTCCGTCAGTTGGACCAGCAGGAGGCGGAACGCAATACGTTGATTTCGCCCTTCAGCGTAGCCACCGCGCTGATAATGGTGTATAACGGAGCTGGAACCACCACCAAGGCCCAGATTCAAAATACGCTAGGACTCGCGGAGGCCACCGATGCCCAAATCAATGAAAGCTACCGGAGCCTTTACCAGTTACTCAATGGTATTGACAAAACGGTGACCTTCACGTCGGCCAACGCGGTCTGGTACCGCAACACGCTACAACCCCAGCCGGCCTTTGTGCAGAATACCCAAAAGTACTTTGGCGCGCAGGTACAGGGCCTTGACTTTGCGAACCCTGATGCCCTAAACACCATGAACGCCTGGGTGAACGGACAAACGGGCGGTAAAATTCCGCAAATCGTAAGTGAAGTACGTCCTGATCACGTCATGTTCCTGATGAACGCCATCTATTTCAAGGGTACGTGGGCGTATCAGTTTGACAAGAAGCTTACCACTGACGGTACCTTCTGGCTCCGGGGCGGCACCACGGTACAGCATCCTTTCATGGAACTTTCGGGAGGCCGCTACCTGCTGCACCAGGACAGCACGCACACGCTGGTTGACCTGCCCTACGGCAACAAGCAGTTTAGCATGACTTTGGTCATGCCCGCACCGACGCGTGATGCCGGGGCGCTGGCTGATGGTATTTCGGCAGACCGGCTGAACGGATGGCTGGCCGCGGCTGACACGTCCAGCCTCCCGCTTTTCCTGCCCAAATTCAGGGTGGAATACGAAAAGAAGCTCAATGAGACGTTGGGCGCATTGGGTATGCCCGAAGCCTTTGGTTATGCAGGAAGGGCCGACTTCAGCGGGCTGTTTGGGGGCGGCACAGCCCCGTTGTACATTGACGAAGTCAAACACAAAGCCTACGTGGAGGTAGACGAAGCAGGCACGGAAGCGGCCGCTGTAACTTCCGTTAGCGTTGGCGCGTTGTCTGCGCAGCCCCCGTCCGTCCGGTTCAACCGTCCCTTTGTATTCCTGATTCGCGAAAAGGCGACGGGCGTCATTCTCCTGATGGGCAAATTACTGCAACCTGAACTTTAAGATACGAACCGGGGCCTCTGGTGCCCCGGTTCCCTGCGCATCCGGCATCCGGGGCGACCCGCCCGGCTTTCCATAGCGGGCCTCCCTTGCAATCCGATTCATCCTGGTATCACTTACTGCCTTCATCCTTATGAACAAAGCGTACTACTCCAGACTGATGCTTGTACTGGGCCTGCTGGCCGGGTGGCTCGGCGGCTGCAACGACGTGTGCCGCCAGACCCTTACCTACACCATTTACGAACCGGTATACATGACCCGGGAGGAACTGAAAGCCGCCGTCCGGCAGCAAGCCCCGGTACCGCTGGTGAACCCGGGAAAGATTTACCTCAAGGACAACTACCTGTTCATCAATGAAGTGGGCAAAGGCATCCACGTCTACAACAACGCCAACCCGGCGGCCCCGCAGCAAGTGACCTTTATCAACATCCCCGGCAACCACGACCTGGCCGTGCTGGGCGACATCCTGTACGCCGACAACGCCATGAACCTGGTGGCCTTCGACATCAGCGACCCCCAGAACGTACGGGCCGTCAGGCAGATTGACAACGCCTTCCCGGCGCGGTTTTCAAACGCCAACGGGCCCGCTTCCGCCGTGGGCTACCCGGGCGTGGTGCGGTGGTACGACCCGGCCACCCTCGTGCAGCCTGACCTCACGCGGGGCGTCATCGTGGACTGGATCAAGCGGGACCAGAAGCGGGTAAGCAGTTGCGACCAGCCCTCTGACTTTCAATCGGGTTGGGTCAACTGGGGCGGCAACGTCATGTTTGCCGCCGCCGACTCCCGGTCCGCCCTGGCGGTGGCGCCGCCTCAGAACGGCGGGCAACCTACGGCGGGCATCGGCGGCTCCATGGCCCGGTTTACCATCTCCCAAAACCACCTCTACACGATTGACGAGACGACCATGCGGGTGTACGACCTGGCCCTTCCGGCCGACCCCGCGCCGGGCAGCGCCGTCAACGTAGGCTGGGGCATTGAAACAATCTTCCCCTACAAGGATAAGCTGTTCATCGGTTCGCGGACGGGCATGTTCATCTTCGATGCCGCCAACCCGGCCCAGCCCACCCAGCTTTCGACCTTCAGCCACCTGCAAAGCTGCGACCCGGTGGTGGTAGACGACCAGTACGCCTACGTGACCCTGCGCAGCGGCCCTACCTGCCGCAATACCACGCTCAACCAGTTGGACGTGGTAGACATTACCGACCTGCGCAACCCGCGGCTGGTGAAAACCTACCCGATGCAAAACCCGCACGGCCTGGGCAAAGACGGCAACACGCTGTTTGTCTGTGAAGGCGAGGCGGGGCTGAAAGTGTTCGACGCCGCCGACGTGCGGGCCATTGACCAGAACCGGCTCGGCACGCAGGCCATCCACAGCTACGACGTGATCCCGTTCCGGAACGTAGCCATTGTGGTGGGCAACGACGGCCTGTACCAGTACGACTACTCCGACCCCAAAAACCTCAAGCTCCTCAGCAAAATTGCCGTGACGCAAGTGAAGCAATAGGTGATTGAAGGATCGAATCCTTCCGCAAATTCTCACCCCGGGAGGTCAGATGCCCGTATCAGTACCAAAAAGAGAGCGATGATACGGTTAAAAGAACTGTCCACGAAGCCGCCCAAGGAGGCCGTAAAGGACGAATACAAGGTCAAGACGGCGGAACTGCTCGACAAACTGCGGGATTTGCAGAAGAAGCTGTACGCGCAGGCCGAGTACAGCCTGCTGGTGGTGTTGCAAGGGTTGGATGCCTCGGGCAAAGACGGCGCCATCAACCACGTATTCAGCGGGCTTAACCTGCTGGGCTGCGAGGTAACGGCCTTCAAGGCCCCCAGCGAGGAGGAAAAGAAGCACGATTTCCTGTGGCGCGTCCACAACCGCGTACCGGCCAAAGGCATGATCGGCGTTTTCAACCGTTCCCACTACGAAGACGTGCTGGTGCCCCGCGTGCAGAAATGGGTGAATGCCGACGTGATCAAAGGCCGCTACGAACACATCAACCACTTCGAGCAGTTGCTGGCTGACAGCCAGACGACGGTGGTAAAATGCTACCTGCACGTTTCGCCCGAGGAGCAGCAAAGCCGCCTGGTGGAACGGACGCAGAACCCCGAAAAGTACTGGAAGCACAACGACGGCGACTGGGCCGTGGCCGCCCAGCGCGACCAGTACCTGGAAGCGTACGAAGACGTGTTCAAACATTGTTCGGAGGCGGCCCCGTGGCACATCATCCCTTCGGACAAGAACTGGTACAAGCAGTACACGCTGGCCCGCATCACCGTGGAAGCCCTCGAAAAGTTGCCGCTGGCGTACCCGGCGTTCCGGTAGCGGCTTCCGGGGGGCAGCGGTACGGGTGTTTTTATACCAAGATGAACCTGATCAAACTGATGAATCGGAGGATGTTTATTTGATTGTTAAATAGTTGTATCCTGTCTGATGCGCAGTCTCCGATTCATATTAGTATTTGACGAGAAAACGATGAATAAACGATTACTCCCCCTCCTGGTCCTGCTGGAACTGGTGCTGCCCGCCGCGGCGCAGCAGCAGGAAGTCATTCACCTCAAAAACGGCAGCGTGATCCGGAACATCGCGGAAATGCAGCACGCCGACTCCCTCATTCGGGTGCGTACGGCCGACGGCAGCGTATTCGTGTTCGGCCCCGGCGACCTGGCCAGGATGGGCTACGAACGCCGGCCGTCGCGCTACAAAACGTCGGGGTACCTGCTCGACATCGAGTGGGGCGTATTGTCGGGGCGGCAATCCCCCCGCTGGCAGTTTGGCCCGGCCCGGGAGGCCGTCAACTCCTTCTCCTTTTCGGTAGTCAACGGCTACCGCTTCAATCGTTTGGTGGGCGTAGGCGTCGGCGTGGGCCTCGATGCGTACCGCGAAGGGGTCATTACCCCGCTCTTCGTCCGGGCGTCGGGCCACTTGTTCAACGCCAGGTTTTCGCCGGTGTACGCCCTGGACGCCGGGTACGGGTTTTACAGCCCCGTTTTCAACGACCTGCCCGGCGGTGACAACAGCGTGGCGTACCGGTTCAGGGGCGGCCTGATGGGCAACGCGGCCGGCGGCGTGCAGGTGTTCCTGGGGCGCGACATTGCCCTGTACACCATGCTCGGGTACCGCGTGCAGCAGGCCCGGTTTGCGTACAGTTCCGACGTACTGGAGAGCCGGGAAGTGGAACAACTTCTCTTCCGGCGCCTGTCGTTGCGCCTCGGCTTTTCGTTCTGAGCCGCGCCGGCTTGGCCGTTGTGCGCAATCTGGCTAACTTTTGGGAAGATTTTACCCCTGAATCATCAGCTATGCAAGTGCACCCTTCCGGGCGGCTGCGGGAAGAGGTGGCTTCGCTGCCCTACCTGACCAGCTTCATTCCGTCGCTCCTCGTGCTGGCGGGCAACCTGCTGGGCGGCTGGTACGCGGCCGCCAACGTCGTCTTCTCCATGGTCATCCTGGTGGTGGCCGACTGGCTGCTGCCGGCCGACACCTCGCCGGGCCGCAAGGAAAACACGCGGCTGCCCGACCTGATCCTGCTGCTGGGCGTGGGGCTCCACACGCTTTGCCTGGCGTCGCTGCTGTACGGCGTGCATGCGGGCCGGGTCACGGGGCCGTTCGTCTGGCTGGCGGCTGTCTCCACGGGCATCAATGCGGGGGCCATCGGCATCGTGGTGGCGCACGAACTGGTACACCGCAAGCAGCAGTGGCTGCAAAACCTGGGCATCTGGAACCTGTTCCTGGCGGGCAACCCGCACTTTTACACCGAGCACCGGCTGGGACACCACTTCCGCGTGGGCACCTGGGACGACCCGGCCACGGCCCGCTACAATGAGAGCTACTACCGTTTCCTGCTGCGCACGGTGCCCGGCCAGTGGCTCAGCGCCCTGGAGATCGAAGCCAGACGGCTCCGCAAGCAAAACCGGGCCCCGTATTCCCTCCGCAACTTCGTGGTGCGGGCCACGGCCCTGCAAGGGGTGGCCGTCGCGGGCCTGTACCTGACGCTGGGCTCCGCCGCCGGGTCGGCGTACCTGGTGCAGGCCGTCGTGGCGATGCTTTTGCTGGAATTCGTCAATTACATTGAGCACTACGGCCTGGTGCGGGCCAAGGGTGAAAAGGTAGCCGCGCACCACGCCTGGCAGTCGGACAAGATTTCGAGCCGGTTCACGCTGTTCGAACTCTCCCGCCACTCCGACCACCACCTGAAGGCGTACAAGCCGTTCCACACCCTCGACTCGCACGAAACGCCGTTCTTCCTGCCCAGCGGCTACTTCGGCATGTACTACGTGGCCCTCATTCCGCCGCTCTGGTTCCGCCTCATGAACCCCATCATCGAAAACAGCAAACGGCCCGACGCCCGGGCGTAAGGGACGGGTACCCGCGGGCGGCTCCGGGCGTCGGACGTGCGCAAGGAACAGAAATATTACGGCGACCGTAGCTACTCCGCGCATTTTTCAGACGGCAAGCCATTACCTTTGTCCGCAACTACGGCCGGTACTTTGAACCTCAACAAGCTTTTTCTGCTGCTCTTTGGCTGCCTTCTGGGCGGGTTGCCGGCGTTTGCCCAGGCCGATTCGACGGGTACCCGGCCCAACGCCGGGCGGGTACGGCTGCTGGCGGCCGGCAGCACCACGGCCTACTCGGCGACGCTGGTGGGCCTGCACCAGCTTTGGTACAAAGAACAGGCCCGCACGGGTTTTCACTTCTTTGATGACAACGCCCAGTGGAAGCAGGTGGATAAGGCCGGGCACCTGTACACGACTTACCACATTGCCCGTCTCGGTACGCAGGCCCTGCGGTGGGCCGGGCTGCCCCCGGGCAAAGCGGCCGTGCTGGGCGGTGTGACGGGCCTGGTGTTCCAGACGCCCATTGAGGTGCTGGACGGCTTTTCGGCGGCGTACGGTGCTTCCTGGGGCGACGTGGCCGCCAATACGGCCGGCGCGGCGCTGTACGTGGGCCAACAGCTCCTGTGGCGGGAAGCGCGCATTCACCCCCGGTTCTCGTTTCGTCCGACGACCCTGGCCCAACTGCGGCCCAACATGCTCGGCAAAACCCTGCCCGAACAGACCCTGAAGGACTACAACGGCCAGACGTACTGGCTCTCTTTCGACGTAAAACCCTGGCTGGGCGCCCGGAGCCGGTTTCCCGGTTGGCTGAACGTGTCGCTGGGGTACGGCGCGCAGAACATGGTGTACGCCAACGACGATGTCAACCGGGGCCAGGGCTTCGATGCCTACCGGCAGTACTACCTGTCGTTCGACGTCAACTTTACCCGCATCCCGACGCGGAGCCGCCTGCTCCGGAGCCTTTTTTTCGTGCTCAACACCGTTCACGTACCCGCCCCGGCCCTGGAATTCAACCGGAAACGCGGCCTGGTTTTTCATCCGCTGTATTTTTAGACGGGAGATGCCAGAGGTGAGACGGGAGACGGGCGGCTTGCGTAGCGTGCGGATGTTATTCCCTTGGTAACGTAATAATGGAATTTGTTTTTCAACCGGTCCTCTTGTGCGGTCTGTGCGCGTACGTTCGGCACGGAGCAGTCCCATAGGGACGAAACAGGAGTAAGCCCAGCAATTTCCGGTTTGAGATTCTAGTGGGAAGACGGCGCAAGTTTCGGGAAATGAAGCGCAGGAGTTGATGGGAATGATGCTATTGTCAGGAGTAGTGGGCAAAGCTCCGTAGGAGCGTCCTATTCCTAGAAAAGGTCACCAAATTAGACGCAAGCTCCGTAGGAGCGTCCTGTTCAAATGTTGAAAACAGGTCGCTCCTACGGAGCTTCTTGCTGAGGGGGTAATGCCGTGTGCTAGGAACAGGGCGTCCCTCCGGGACTGCTTTGACACCCCTGTCTCATGTGATTTACTTGCAAATGCGATTCCATGCGGTCCCGGAAAAGGGGTAAATGGACGGCCCGTTGCTTATTCTTCCAACAACTTCCGCAAGGCTTCTTCGGCCCGTTCGAAGCGGAAGCCGGACAGCACTGCTTCCATCTTGGCGGTAATGTGGTCGTTGCCCAGGTTTTT
>CADCTQ010000386.1 GCA_902805615.1 uncultured Cytophagales bacterium | reverse complement strand
AGACGCCTTCTAAAACCTGACGGGACCAATTTAACGAGACCATTTCTTCAGCATTTCCCGGGCCTGCTCCTGACTAAAAACTTCTTCCTTTACTGACTGCGACAACCCGCTTTCCACTTTTTCAATGAACAGAAGCTTGTCAATCAGTTGGTCAATGGAGAACCGGACCGGCATGTCCTTTAAGCTGTCAATCACTTTTTCTTTGGTAATCATGGCTTCTTTTTGTTCTCAAAATACCCATATTAACCGGTGAGGAAAAACTTCCTTCTGCTTTTTTGGAATACCGGGCGCCAACCGGTTCCCTGGTGTATGGGCAGACTGTCCAAAAGTTGCCGGGTTCTACAGCAGCGTAAGCACCAGCGTCCGGACGCTAAGGCCGATGATGAGCACGCCGACCATGAGCATGAGCACTTTGGGGGCGACCTTGCGGCAAAGATAGGCCGCAAACGGGGCCGCAAAAGCGCCGCCCAGCACGAGTCCCACGATGATCTGCCAGTTGCCGGTACCGATCAGGGCCACGAAAGTGCTCGCACCGGCCAGGGCAATGAAGAATTCGGCCAGATTCACCGACCCGATGGTGTAGCGGGGATGGTGGCCCTTGCTCAGCAGGGTAGAAGCGACCACGGGTCCCCAGCCGCCCCCGCCCACGGCGTCAATGAAGCCGCCGAACAACGCCAGCGGGGCCAGGCTTTTCTCGGGCCGCTCCTGCACGGGCTTCCGCAACGCCTTCCAGATGATCACCGCGCCCATCACCAGCAGGTACACCGCGATGAAAGGCTTGACCGTATTGCCGTCAATGTTGGTGAGTACGTAGGCGCCCACCACGGCCCCGATGGCGCCAGGCAACACCAGCCGCTGGAACAAACGGCGGTTCACGTTGCCCATCCGCAGGTGCGACAGGCCCGACACGCCGGCCGTAAACACTTCGGCTACGTGCACGCTTGAACTGGCAAGCGCGGGCGGAATGCCCAGGCTGAGCAGAAACGACGTAGAGCTGATGCCGTAGGCCATGCCCAACGCGCCGTCAATGAGCTGCGCCGCAAACCCGACCAGGGCAAAGTACATCACCTCCCGCGTCAGCAAGCCCCCCAGCCAACCGGGCAGCTCCGCGGCCGGCAGGCTCCGCAGGGCCAGCACCAGGCTCACGACACCAGTCAACAACACGCCGGCCACGAGGAGACGGCGCACAACGGCTTTTTTAGCAGGGGCGGTATCGGGTCGGGCGGTCAGTACTTCTTTCGTCATTTCGGTTGTAATCATACGGGTGCGGCCTGAAGAATCTTCGCTTTTTTGAGAACGAAGCGCCAATATAGTAATATGTCTATATTCTTACTAGACTTACCGCCAAAATTTCAAAATATTTTTAGCCGCGGACCCGAATCCGAATGTCTATCTACTTAATCGGAAAATAACCTTATTTTTGCGGGGAATATGCTCTCAAAGAAAGCCAAATACGCCCTCAAAGCCCTGTTCGCCCTGGCGCAGGACAACGTCAACGGCCAGAAGTCCATGCTCATTGCCGAAATTGCCCGGCAGGAACGCATCCCCAAGAAGTTCCTGGAGGCCATTTTGCTGGACCTGAAAAACGACGGGATTCTCTACAGCAAGCGCGGAAAAACGGGCGGCTACGCCCTGCGCCAAACGCCGGACCAGATCAGCGTGGGCCAGGTGATCCGGGTGATTGACGGGCCGCTGGCCCTGATTCCCTGCGCCAGCCAGTCGGCCTACGTGCCCTGCGAAGAATGCCTCGACGTGGAGACGTGCGCCATCCGCCTGACCATGCGCAAAGTACGCGACGCCACGGCTTCCATCCTCGACAACACGACCCTCGCCGACGCCCTCAAGAGCCGCCGCCACTCGGTGGATTGGGTGATTTAAATATTGGGTATTAGGGTACTGGGGACTGAGTATTGGGTACTCAGTCCAGGAACTTGCTGATGATGATGTCGAGGACTTCGAAGAGAATGAGCAGGATCACGATCCATTCGAGGCGGGTGCTTTCGCGGTTCTGGAGCAGTTCGGTAAACAGTTTGAGGTTATCCTGTATGATGCGGAGTTCGTAGTCGAGTTCGCGGAAGCGGGTGTTGATGTCGAACGTCTCGCGCAGGCCGTGGTCGAGTTTTTCGAGGTATTCGTTTTCCCACACCACGTCGGGCGAGTTGAATACGTAGAGGTTGTCAATGATGGAATTTTTGATGTTGAGCGTGCGGCCGATGAACTTAAGCAGGTTGCTGCGCGAAATGCGCACCCGGCCGTGCTTTTCCAGTTCCCGTGCAAAGCTCGATGAGCCCTCCAGGATTTCGTAGCCCAGCTTTTCGTACAGTTCCAGCGCCACCGACTGCGCCGTGTTGAGCATGATGATGCGCACCACGTTTTCGTCGAGTTTGGGCACGATCAGCGAGTTGTAGTTGAACGTTAGTTTCCGCTCCGTATCCACCTCCACCAGCAGGTCTTCCTTGAAATCGCCTTCCACCGTCTTGTCCATGTACGTGCGGACAAAGTTGATGAAGTTGCTTTTCTCCACGTCCGACAGGTTGGCAAACACCACCACCCCGTAGTTGAGCACGTAGATGTATTTGTCGTGTTCCTGGGCGTAAAATGCCTCGTAGTTGGAGGCGTAGAAGGGCTTGCCGGTGAATTCTGCTTTGAATTTTTTGACGTTGATCAACTCGGCCACTTGGAAGGCTTCGATTCGCAGCATAAAGAGGTTTTCGGCAAGATAGGAGTTTACTCAGTGTGATGCGTTCAAAGTTGGGGCGTTTGTGCGTAAAAAGCAGTCCGTACGGGGCTCCTTACGCATCAACGCCTCCACTTTGAACGCATCCACTCAAAGACTCTTACGGATTTTTCCGGCGACGGCGGCCAGTTCTTCGGGACTGGGTTTGAGTTTGGGCTTGCTGAAGTTGATGTCCTGCATCGAGTTCATGGGCACCAGGTGCACGTGGGTGTGGGGCACTTCCAGGCCGATGACCGTGACGCCGACGCGCAGGCAGGGCACGGCTTTGGGCAACGCCCGGGCCACCTTTTTGGCAAACAGCATCAGGCCCGTGTACGCCTCGTCGTCGAGGTCGAAGATATAATCTACTTCCACCTTGGGAATCACCAGCGTGTGGCCTTCCGCCACGGGCATAATGTCCAGGAAAGCCAGGTACCGGTCGTCTTCCGCAATTTTGTGGCAGGGAATTTCGCCGTTGATGATTTTGGTGAAAATGGTTGGCATGGGTTGTATCTGGGTTGTTTACCGGCTGATTTCGACCACTTCGAACTCCATCTGCCCGCCGGGGGCGATCACGGTGGCTACCTGCCCTACCTTTTTGCCCAGCAACCCTTTGCCGATGGGCGATTGAATGGAGATTTTGCCCACCTTCAGGTCGGCTTCTTCCTCGGACACGAGGGTATATTTTACGGTTGCCCCGTTTTTCTTGTTCTTGATTTTCACCGTAGAGAGGATGGCGACCTGCGAGGCGTCAATGGACGATTCGTCCACCAGCCGGGCGTTGGCGACCACTTCTTCGAGCTTGGCGATTTTGAGTTCGAGCAGCCCCTGGGCGTCTTTGGCGGCGTCGTACTCGGCGTTTTCGCTCAAGTCACCCTTGTCGCGGGCCTCGGCAATCTGGCGGGCAATGTCGGCCCGGCCTCTTATTCTCAGTTCGTTCAGCTCTTCTTTCAGCTTGTTTAATCCTTCTTCGGTGTAATACGAAATCTTAGCCATCTTATCATTCATTTAATTTTTTCCAATAAAAAAGAACGGCAAATTTACTGAACCGTTCTGCAAATATTCAAACCGCCGTTGCAGAGAGAACATCAACTGTAATCCGTGAAAGGGAGTGGACAATGGATCGTGCGCATGGCGGTTTGAACTCCTAGTGAATCCTAAACTTAGTAATAACGGTTCAATTTGGCAAGGGCCGCCGGAACGTACCTAAAAAATTATTCCCCCTCCTATTATATATTATCCCGGTTAAGTCATACTCCCGCTTGTACAGTGCCCGGTACCCGATTGGCAGTCGGCAATGTGCAACGGGCAGTACCCTGATCCCTCAATACCCGATACCCAATACTCCCCTACCCCCTTTGCCCTCTAACTCGCTTTCCGTAGGTTTGAACATGGCCGGAACACTTCGCATCATCTTTATGGGCACGCCGGAATTTGCCGTGCCCAGCCTGGAAATCCTCCTGCAACACGGCTACCCGGTGGTGGCCGTGGTGACGGCGCCCGACAAGCCGGCGGGCCGGGGCCTCAAAGTCACGCCCTCCCCGGTGAAGGAGGTGGCCCTGCGGTACGGCGTGCCGGTGTTGCAGCCCACCAACCTCAAGTCGCCCGAGTTCCAGGCCGAACTGCGTTCCTACAACGCCAGCCTGCAAATCGTGGTGGCCTTCCGGATGCTGCCCGAAGTCGTGTGGAACATGCCCCCGCTGGGCACCTTCAACCTGCACGCCTCGCTGCTGCCGCAGTACCGCGGGGCGGCGCCCATCAACTGGGCCGTGATGCACGGCGACACGGAAACGGGCCTCACCACGTTCTTCATCCGCCACGAGATTGACACCGGCGACATGCTCTTGCAGGAAAAAGAACCCATCCACGACGACGATACGGCCGGTACGCTTTTCGAAAGGCTCCGCCACAAAGGCGCGGGACTGGTGCTGCGGACGGTGCAGATGATCGAGGCCGGCAACTATACGCCCGCCCCGCAACCGGCCTCCACCACCCTTACGCCGGCGCCCAAGCTGTTCAAGGAAATGTGCGAGATCAACTGGGACCAGCCCACCGGGAAAGTGCGCAATTTCATCCGCGGCCTCTCCCCCTACCCCGCCGCCTGGACCCGCCTGGGCGACAAGCTCTGCAAAATCTACCTGGCCCGCGCCGCCGATGGCCTCGAGGAGACCAGTCCGGGTGCGTACCGCACGGACGGCAAATCGTACCTGCACTTCCGCACGGCCGACGGCTGGCTGGCGGTTGACGAGTTGCAACTGGAAGGCAAAAAGCGCATGACCACCGGGGAGTTTCTCCGGGGCAACAAACTGTAACGGGCGGAAGGCAACGTTCAGGCAATTTCAAACGAAAAACCCGGTACGGTGCGTACCGGGTTTTTTGGCTTCTAAAACCTTTCGGGTTTCCGAAAACCGAAAGGTTTCGGAAACCACTTACACGTTCGTGGACGTGAGCTTGGCGCCGTAGTACTCGCGGTTGAGGCGGGCAATGTTCGCCATGGAGATGCCCACCGGGCATTCGGCGGCGCAGGCTCCCGTGTTGGAGCAGGCCCCGAACCCTTCGGCGTCCATCTGGGCGACCATTTTTTCGGCGCGGGTTTTCCGTTCGGCTTTCCCCTGCGGCAGCAGGGCGAACTTGCTGATCTGGGCGCCTACGAAGAGCATGGCCGAGGCATTCTTGCAGGCCGCCACGCAGGCGCCGCAGGCAATGCACGCCGCCGAGTTGAACGCCTCGTCGGCAATGGGCTTGGGAATCGGGATCTCGTTGGCGTCGCGCGCCGAACCGGTGTTCACCGAGATGTAGCCACCCGCCTGCACGATGCGGTCAAACGCCGAACGGTCCACCACCAGATCCTTCACGATGGGGAACGACTTGGCGCGCCACGGTTCGATCACGATGGTTTCGCCCTCGTGGAAGTGCCGCATGTGCAGTTGGCAGGTCGTGGTCCGGATGGGGCCGTGCGGCCGGCCGTTGATGTACAGGTTACACGTGCCACAGATGCCTTCGCGGCAGTCGTGGTCAAACGCTACGGGTTCTTCCCCTTTTTCGAGCAGTGCCCCGTTCAGTTCATCGAGCATTTCCAGGAACGACATGTGCGGGTTTACGTCCACGTCGTAGTCCACCAGTTTTCCCTTGTCATTCGCGTCGCGCTGACGCCATATTCTCAATTTGAGTCTCATATTTGGAATGTGCAGATTTGAAAATGAGCATGGGTACCCACGTGCGTTCCCATACTCACTGAACAATGTTACTTATAGCTTCGTTGCGTGAGCTTTACGTTTTCAAATACCAGTTCCTCTTTGTGGAGTTCGGGGTCGCGGCCGGCGCCTTTGTATTCCCAGGCGGCCACGTAGGCGTAGTTTTCGTCGTCGCGCTGGGCTTCGCCGTCCTCGGTCTGGTACTCCTCGCGGAAGTGGCCGCCGCACGATTCCTGCCGGTTGAGGGCGTCCACGATCATCAGTTCGCCCAGTTCGAGGTAGTCGGCCACGCGGCTGGCTTTCTCCAGGGTGTGGTTCAGCTCGTCGCCGGCCCCGACGATCTTCAGGTTCTGCCAGAATTCTTCGCGCAGCGACCGTACCCGCTGGCGGGCGTCTTTGAGCCCTTCCGCGTTCCGCGACATGCCGCAGTAGTCCCAGATGAGCTTGCCCAGTTCCTTGTGGAAATGGTTGGGCGACTTCTGACCCTTGATCGTCAGCAGGCGCGTGACCAATCCTTGCACGCTGGCCTCGGCCTCCTTGAATTCGGGACGGTCGGTGGTGATCTTGTCGCCAGGCATCACGGCCAGGTAGTCGCCGATGGTGTAGGGAATTACGAAGTAGCCGTCGGCGAGGCCCTGCATGAGGGCGCTGGCCCCGAGGCGGTTGGCGCCGTGGTCGGAGAAGTTGGCTTCACCCAGGGCGTACAGGCCCGGAATGGTCGTCATCAGGTTGTAGTCCACCCACAGGCCGCCCATCGTGTAGTGCACGGCGGGGTAAATGCGCATGGGCGTCTTATAGGGGTCTTCGCCGGTGATCTTCTCGTACATTTCGAACAGGTTGCCGTACTTGGCCGAGATCACGTTCATGCCGTCGCGCTTGATGGCGTCGGCAAAGTCGAGGTACACGGCCAGTTTGGTGTCGCCCACGCCCCGGCCTTCGTCGCACACGTACTTGGCGTTGCGGGAGGCCACGTCGCGGGGCACCAGGTTGCCGAACGACGGGTAGCGCCGCTCCAGGAAGTAGTCGCGTTCGCCTTCGGGAATGGCGTCGGGCTTGCGGGCGTCATTGGCCTTTTTGGGCACCCACACGCGGCCGTCGTTGCGCAGCGACTCCGACATCAGCGTCAGCTTCGACTGGTACTCGCCCGACACGGGGATGCAGGTGGGGTGGATTTGCGTAAAGCAGGGGTTGGCAAACAGGGCCCCCTTCTTGTGCGCCCGCCAGGCGGCCGAGGCGTTGCAGTTGAGGGCGTTGGTAGACAGGTAGAACACGTTGCCGTAGCCGCCCGTGCAGAGCAGTACCGCGTGGCCGGCGTGGCTTTCGATCTTGCCCGTGATCAGGTTGCGCGTCACCACGCCCCGGGCTTTGCCGTCCACCAGCACGATGTCCATCACCTCGGTACGCGTGTGCAGCTTTACCTTGCCGTTGGCCACCTGGCGGCTCAGGGCGCTGTAGGCCCCCAGCAGCAGTTGCTGGCCGGTCTGGCCGCGGGCGTAGAAGGTACGCGACACCTGCGCCCCGCCGAACGAACGGTTGGACAGCATGCCGCCGTATTCGCGGGCAAAGGGTACGCCCTGCGCCACGCACTGGTCAATGATGTTGACGCTGACCTCGGCCAGGCGGTACACGTTGCCTTCGCGGGCCCGGTAGTCGCCGCCCTTGATGGTGTCGTAGAACAGCCGGTACACGCTGTCGCCGTCGTTCTGGTAGTTCTTGGCCGCGTTGATGCCGCCCTGGGCCGCAATGGAGTGCGCCCGGCGCGGACTGTCGTGGTAGGTGAACAACTTGACGTTGTAGCCCAGCTCGGCCAGCGAGGCGGCGGCCGAAGCGCCGGCCAGCCCCGTGCCCACAATAATGAGGTCGTACTTCCGCTTGTTGGCGGGGTTGACCAGCTTCACTGAAAATTTATGTTTACTCCACTTCTCGGCTAAAGGACCTTCGGGAATTTTTGCGTCTAATTTCATATCGTAGTGATTGATAGGAGTGATGCTGCCTGCTTAACCATTCCGGGGCCGGTCTTGTTTTGGACAAATGCAAGCCAAAACGCACGCGGCGGCGGTGGCGGTTAGGGCTGCACCGGTTTACCCAGGGATGTAACGAATACGTAGATAGGCATGGCGGCGAACACCAGGGGAATGATGATCCCGAACGCCCAGCTCAGCTTGCTCAGCAGGGGGTTGTACTTGGGGTGGTTGGCACCAAGCGTCTGAAAACCGCTCCGGAAGCCGTGCACCAGGTGGAATGCCAGCGCCGCCATCGAGAGCACGTAGAAGGCAGTATAGTACCACTGAGAGAACGCCCACTTCACCACGCCGTACAGGTCTTTGTAGTCCTGGCCTTCATAGGCCACGGTGGGCACGTTGCCGAAGTGCATTTCGTACCAGAACGTTTTCATGTGGATCACCAGGAAGATCAGCAGCACGGTGCCCAGGAAGCCCATGTTGCGCGAAGCCCAGGTGCTGTTGGCCGAGGGCTTCGAATAGGCGTAGGATGACGGCCGCGCCTTCATGTTGTAGAACGTCAGGATGAGCGTGTACACCACGTGCGCCAGGATACCCGTGTAGAGCACGTACGATACCGTCTTGATGAGCGGATTGTGCGTCATGAAGTACGTGTACTCATTGAACGCCCGGCCGTTGTCGCCCCGGAACAGCAGCGTGTTGCCGCCGGCGTGGACGATCAGGAAGGTACACAGAAATAAACCCGTCAGCGCAACGATCAATTTGCGTCCGATGGTACTGTTGAGAGTTTGTGCGACCCAACTCATAGTTTAATAATTCAGAAGTAGTTTGAACAGATAGGTAAAATAAGGATGACAAGCTGGGTAACGGTCCCGTGAACGGCTTTAAAAGTGGCAAAAACGGCCTTTTAATGCCCTTTTGCCCCGGTTCCGGACCGCCTCCCCAAACCGTCCAAAGGTACGCGTGGACCGTGTAGTAAACAAAAGATTGAACGGTTTTTCCCTCTTTAAAACCATTCTAAATTGGTTGCGGATTGTGTCCCGGGGGCAATCCCACACGGGGCATCACGGCCGCGTTCCGTGTGCCTGAATAACAATCCTGACGGCGTTATTGTTCGGTTTTTCCAAAAGCCCGGGCTTGCCAGCAGCAGTGTCCTCCGGCGCATTCCCGGAAGATTGAGCCGGGAGGTGGGGCGTCCCGGAAACCGGTCGTACACCGCACATTCCCGGCGCCGCGGTGACCGGGCCTGCCGGTGCCGGCCGCCGGTATTGCACGTGCGGAACGTGCTCGTTGGGGCAATTTTTGGGTGATGACGGGAAAAACGTATTTTCCACCCAAAACGCAGGACGGGCGTCCGTTCGTACCGGGTCTCCGGGCAGCCGGCGGGCGCACTTAGGCCCATGTTGCGGCCGGGGCCCGCGCCCAACGGTTCGCCGGCAGCCGCCTTTGCGGCGATCTGCTTGGGGTTGTGCGGGTTGACGGGGCACGCGCACGGCCTGCCCGAAGGGTGGGAAGAGGGGCCGGCGGGCCAACCGGGAGGGGGCTTTTGCCGGCCGGCAACCGGCGCCGGCCAGGTTACTTATTCCGTTTAAGTCTTATCTACTGACGTAATATTTCGTGGCGGAACTTGCAAAACCACAACAACCATTCAAAAATTTTTGTTTGGGTTACGTAAGCTTAACCGAAATCAGTCTATCTTTCGTTATATCAGTTGCCATCCAAATCATACTTGTGCAATGCGACCTTTACCCTATTTTTACCTGACGGGGGTATTACTCTGCCTGCTGTGCCTGCCGCAAGCCGCCCTGGCTACCCACATCCGGGCGGGGCAGATCACGGCCGAACGGGACCTTAGCGCCACCAACCCCTACGCCTATATATTTACCCTCACGCTGTACCGGGATACCAAAGGCGTAGACCAGCCCAATGCCACCCTCGATTTTGGGGTAAACCAGGCCAACAGCACGGTGCAGGTGGTCACCCGGGACCGGGCCGGTACCGCCGTCGGCAATGACATCGAAGTGCTGGTGTACACCTTCCGGTACACGTACCCCGGGCAGGGCCGGTACGTCGTCAAGTTCACCGAGGAGAACCGGAACGCCGGCGTGGTGAACATGTTCCAGTCGGTGAACACGGCTTTTCACCTGGAAACCGAGTTTTACATCAGCGCCTCGCTGGGCCTCAACAACTCCGTGGTGCTGCGCAACCCGCCCATTGACCGGGCCACCGTGGGCCAGAAGTTCTGCCACAACCCGTCCGCCTTCGACCCCGACGGCGACAGCCTCTCCTTCCGGCTGGTAACGCCCCTCTCCAAGGAGGGCCAGGTGGTCACTTCGTACCAGGTCCCCAACCAGGTGTTGCCCCTGGGCACCCCCGAAAGCGGCTCGGGCGCCCCTACTTTTACCATCAACCCCGTTACCGGTGACATCTGCTGGGACGCCCCCGGCCCCCGCAAAAGAGACGGCGGCGTGATTGCCGGTCCCGACGACTTTGCCGAATACAACATTGCCTTTGTGGTGGACGAGTGGCGCAAGACCGCCGGCCCCGAACCGCAAAAGGTAGGCTCCGTGCGCCGCGACATGCAGATCACCGTGCGGTACAACCCCAACAAGCGGCCCGAACTCATCATCCCCAATGACACCTGCATCGTGGCGGGCACCAACCTGGAAAAGTTCATCCGGGCCCTTGACCCCGACGGCCACCCCGTGAGCATCGGTTCGGAAAGCGCCATCTTCTCGACGGATCGCAAGTTGTTTCCCAACCAGCCCGCCGCTACGCTTACGCCCTTCGCCAACGTTACCAAACCGGTATACCAACCCACGCGGCCCAACCCCGCGCAAAGCCTGTTCAAGTGGCAGACGGACTGCCAGCACGTGCGGGCCCAGCCCTACGCCGTCGTCTTCCGCGCCGAGGACGACCCGCCCGGTCAGCCCGGCCAGCGCCTGACGGACACCAAGACGTGGCTCATCCGGGTGGTAGGCCCCAAGCCCACCGGCCTCAAAGCCACCCCCGCCGGCAAGACCATGCAACTTACCTGGGACCCCTACCGCTGCACCAACGCCAACCAGATCATCATCTGGCGTAAGCTCGGCTGCGATGAGGACTCCATTGACCCCTGCCAGACGGGCGCCCCGGCCGGCTACGTGGAAGTAGCCCGCGTGCCGGCCAGCACCTTCTCCTTCGTGGACGACAACGGCGGCAAGGGCCTGGAGATCGGCCAGCA
>CADCTQ010000385.1 GCA_902805615.1 uncultured Cytophagales bacterium | reverse complement strand
GAAGACTACCCCCAGCCCTACCGGTACTTGCCCGTTGCCCCAATGCTTCTCATTACCATACTACTCTCCTTACTACCCTTGCGTCTTGCGCCGCCGTCCCCGTACGCCGCCGTCAGTGTCTGGATGACGGCTTTGGAAGACTTCTGAAAAGTCCCCGCCTCTTTACCCGCAGACGGGATGCACGTGACGTGCTTTACCCGCGGCACCCGTCAGGCCGGGAGCAGCGCCGGGGCGCCAACCGCCGCAACCCCGGCCGGCGTGGCGGTTCCGTTGGGAATCCGGATGATGACCCGGGTGCCTTCGCCCAGGGTGCTCTCCAGGCCAATCGTGCCGCCCAGCTTTTCCACGGTCTGCTTCACGATGTACATGCCCAGCCCCGAACCGGTAGACTGCTCGGAGGCCCGGAAGAACATTTCGAAGATTTTGGGAATGTACTGCGGGTCAATGCCGATGCCGTTGTCGGCAAACACCAGCACGGCTTCCGACCCGTCTACTTGTACCCCGATGTGCAGGTGGGACTCGGGGCGTTCGAGGTGCTGGTACTTGACGGCGTTTGCCAGCAGGTTCGAAAAAATGATCTTCAGCCGGAACAGGTCGCTGTACAGCGGCGCGCCTTCCACCCGCAGGCCGAACGAGAGGCGGGAAAAGTGGGGCATGTATTCGAGTTCGGCCAGGCACTGGCCCAGCAGCCCGTCAAAATCCACCGCCTGGCGCTGCACTTCGCTGCGGGTGGTGCGGGCAAAGTCGAGCATGGATTTGGTGAAGCGGTCCAGCTTGGTGATCTGCTCCTGCATCCGGGCCAGGTACTCCTCCACCCCGCCGGTAATGCCTTCCAGGCGCATCAGTTGCAGCAGGCCCAGCACGCTGGCGAGGGGCGAACGGATGTCGTGGGAAATCTTGTAGACGATCTGGTCGAGTTCGAAGTTGCGCTGGTCAAGTTCCTTGTTGCGCTCATCCAGCTCCCCGTTGCGGCGGCTGAGTTCGGCGTTCAGGCTCAGGATTTCGCTTTCCTTCTTTTTCTTTTCGGTGATGTTCTTGAGCAGCACCGACAGGCCGGTTTTGGAGGGGAACACCGATACTTCGAAGCACTGGCCGGTGGATTTGTCGAGGTGTTCGTAGTTCACCGGCTGCCGGTCCCGGAGCACGGCCAGCAGGGTGGCTTCCGCGCGCCCCCCCCTGAAGTGGGAAAACACCTGGTACACCGAACTGCCGATGATGGCTGCGGCCGGCTTGCCGGTGAGCTGTTCGCAGGCCCGGTTCCAGTAGAGGAAGTTCAGGTTGTCGTCGAGGGCAAAAAACATCTCCGTAATACTCTCGGTGAGTTCCCGGAACTTGAGTTCGCTCTGGCTCAGGCGCTCTTCCATCAGCGTGTTGATCTCCCGGTTGGCGGCAATCAATTGTTCGTTCACCTGGTTGTATTCGAGCAGCGTCGCCCGCAACTCGTCGTTGAGGGACGCCATTTCGGCGTTGGCCTTCCGCAGCTCGTCGTTGATGCGGCCGTTGTCGTCCAGCAGCTTCTCCCGCTGGTAGTCGTAGTAGTTGATCTTCTGGTAGTTGAGGTAAGCCAGGGTGAGAAACACCGGGAAATAGAGGAAGAAAAACAGCACGATGCCCGCCTCGGCCGGCAGTTCGGTGTTGCGCAGGACGGCCGCCACCACCATGCCGATGAGCAGGGGCAGCAGCACGATGGCGATAAAGGCTTCGCGGGCGTGTTTGCTGCCCGCGTAGTCGGCGCTGATGATCCGGGTAAGCCCTTTGCCGGGATACAGCAGCAGCAATGCCAGCGACAAGCCGGCAAAGCAGCCCAGCGTGGGCAGGGGAATGGTGGCGTACAGGGCAATCCCCTGGAACGTGGTGGCGCTGCCCAGCACGTGGGCCAGCAGCAGGGCGTACACGAACACGAACAGCCCCAGCGAAAGCAGGTGCCCCAGCACGTAGCGGGGCCGGGCCGAACGCAGCAGGTGCAGGCTGACGCTGAAAAAGATCAAACAGGTGGTGGTGCTGACCGGGATCAGCGAAGGTTCTTCCGACAAGGCGTGCAGCGAACCTTCGGGCAGTTGCCCGGCCGCCCACCGCACTTCCACGAAGTACTGGAGCAGCATGACCAGGTACAGTCCCAAAGCCCCCTTGGAAAGGGCGCGGCTGGTGAAATTGGAGGGAGAAAGAATGCTCATTGCCGCGGCCAGCACGCCCAGGGCGACCGTACCTTTCACGGCCAGGGCGTCGGTGATCGCGGATTGATGGGCTTCCAGCGCCAGGGAGGCCAGCGTGGCGGTGGCGCCGGCCAGCACCAGGTAAGCCAGTACCCGCGAAGCCTGGTGCAGTTGCCGCAGCACCTCCGGCTTGAATGTCCACTCGATATGAATGGCAGCGTTGTTGGTGTTCACTGATCGTATTTGTTTAAGACTCACTTTATGACGGGATTAATAGGGCGGGCAACCAAAAGGTGATTCGCGGAATCGGATATTTTCGATGAAGTAAACCGTTGAGCGATACAAGTTTACGGCCCGCTTCGATGGAACCGTCCGCGGGACGGGACCAAATGCAGCCCATTGTCCTCACCCGGTCGGCGCCCTTTTTGCCCGCATGCCCGCCCGTGGCGCGCAAAACGATTTTTTGCAATTGTGATGCTTAAACTTATTTGGACCAATTCTAAATAATAAGTATTCTTGCCCCGCGCGTCACCCATTTTTAGTCCCCAGTCCACCCGATTTTTTCCCGTATGCTTACACCTCCTACTCCCCTCCCCCGTACGATTCCCAGCCTAAGCTTCTTCCTTTTCCTGGTCGGCCTCCTGCCGGCGCACGCCCAGACCGCGGCGATCCGGGGACGCATCCGCACCAGCGACGGGCAACCGGCCGCGTACGTGAACGTTGCCCTCAAGCAGACCGCCCGGGGCACCACCACGGACGAGGGGGGCCATTACGGGTTGACCCACCTGGCCGAAGGCGCTTACACCGTGGTCACCTCGGCGGTCGGGCTGCAAACGCAGGAAAAGGCCGTGACCGTAACGGCGGGCCAACTCCTCACGCTGGACTTTGTGCTCGCCGAAACGGCGCAGCAGCTCTCGGAAGTGGTGGTGACGGCCCACCGCAGCCCCAACGAAGCGCCGGTGAGCATCGGGAAAATCGCCATCCGGCCGCTCGACCTGCCCCAAAGCGTGATTGTGATTGACCGGCAGCTCATGGACCAGCAGCAGGTGCTGCGCGTGAGCGACGTGCTGCACAACACCAGCGGCGTGTACGTGATGGGCACCACCGGGGGCACCCAGGAGGAGATCGCCGGCCGTGGTTTTGCCTTCGGCAGCAACAATACGTTCAAGAACGGCGTCCGCTTCAACAACGGCGTGATGCCCGAAACCAGTTCGCTCGAACGGGCGGAAGTGCTCAAGGGCAGCAACGCCATCCTGTTCGGCAACGTGGCCGCCGGGGGCGTGCTCAACCTGGTGACCAAGAAACCCAAATTCGGGAACGGCGGCCAGCTTTCGATGCGGGCCGGGAGCTTCGGCTTCTACAAACCGGCGCTGGACCTGTACGGGGCCGTCAACGGCAGCCGGCACCTGGCCTACCGGATCAACACCACGTACGAAACCGCCGGGAGCTTCCGGGACGAAGTGCGGTCGGAGCGTTTCTACATCAACCCTTCCCTGCTGGCGAAGATCGGCCCCAAAACCGAACTGCTGCTGGAAGGCGATTACCTGAAGGACAACCGCACCCCGGACTACGGTGTCGGCGCCGTCAACTACCGGATCGCGGAGGTGCCCCGCAGCCGCTTCCTGGGCGTTTCGTGGGCCAACTACCGGGTAGCCCAGCAGAGCGCCACCCTCACGCTGACCCACCGCCTCCGCGCCGGCTGGCAAGTGAAGGCCGTGGGCGGCTACCAGGGCTTTTCGGGCAGTCTGTACACCACGGGCCGGCCGAGCACCGTGCAACCGGACGGCAAATGGGTGAGAAGTTTGCAGCGCACCCAAACCGACGAGCAGTACTTCCTGGGGCAAATTGACGTAACGGGAGGGTTCAACACCGGTTTTCTCGGGCACAGCCTGCTCATCGGGGCCGACGCGGACCAGTACCGGACGCAAACCCCGGCGTTCAACGTGTACGCCGATCCCCGGAATCCGTCCCGGATCAGCCCCTTGTACGACTCCATCAACGTGTTCAACCCGGGGGAATACCCGCAGCGGGCCGACATTCCGCAGGCAACGCGGGCCACCCTCGCCAAAAACCTGACCGGCCGGGGCGGCGTCTACGTGCAGGACCTGGTGCGCATTACGGACCAGGTCAAGCTGCTGGCCGGCGTGCGTTTCTCGTACCTGGAAACGCGGAGTGAAGCCTACCGGTACGACGAAACGGGTGCGCTAACCCTCAACCCCACGGCGGCCAACCACAACCAACCCATTGCGGCCAACTACTACCACGCCGTTACGCCCCGCGCCGGACTCGTGTACCAGCCCCTCAACACCACCGCCCTGTTTGCCAGCTACGCCAACTCCTTCAACCTCAACACGGGCATTGACAACACCGGCAAGCCGCTGCCGCCTTCGCTGGTGAATCAGTACGAGGCCGGGGTCAAGAATGACCTTTTCAAAGGACTGCTTTCGGCCAACGTCACCTTGTACCGGATCGTCAACGGCAACCTCAACCAGACCATTCAGCCCGACAGCCCGGACTTCAACGCCCAGTTTCCCAACGCGCAGGAGCTGGCCGGCGAAGTGACCAGCCAGGGACTCGAAGTGGACCTGATGAGCAAACCGTTCCGCGGCTTTTCGTTCGTGGGCGGCTACAGCTACAACCAGACCCGGTACACGCGCAGCAACACCTACGCGGTGGGCAGCCGCCTGCGCTACAACCCCAACCATACGGCCAACGCCAGCGTGTTCTACGCGTTCGGGCGGGGGCGGCTCAAGGGGCTGGACACCGGGTTCACGGGGTTCTACGTGGGCAACATGCTGGCCGGCCGCAACCCCCGCCTGACCGTGGCCGACGATCCGTACCGGCTCATTGCCCTGCCCAGCTTCCTGCAACTGGACGTTTCGGCCGGCTACACGTTCGGGGGCGTCTCCCTGCGGGGCCGGCTCACCAACCTGCTCGATGCGCCCGGGTACTACGCCCACGACGACAACAGCATCAACCCGGTGGCGCCCCGCCAGTTTGCCCTGACCCTTGCGTACCAGTTCTAACCACTCCTTTTTTTCCCGATGAAAGTATTCTTCCGCAACGTCCACCTGTACCTGAGCCTGGCCTGCGGGCTGGTCATCGCCATTGTGTGTTTTACCGGCGCCACGCTGGTGTTTGAAAAAGAATTCCAGATGCTGCTTTACCCCGAACGGTACCACGTCACCGCCGGCGCGGCGCGGGTGCCCATCGGGCAAATGGTGGCGGCCGTCGGGCGGCGGGAAGCGCAGGCGGAGGTGTCGGGGGTGAAAATATACGGCGACCCGGCCCGCACCGTGGAAATCTCCTACCGCAAGGAGGAAGCGCCGCGCGGGGAAAGCCGGGGCGAAAACGGGAAAAGCGGCGGCAAAGGCGGGCCGGGCAAAGAAGGGGGGAAAGGCGGGGGCAGCCAGGCGTTCGTGAACCCCTACACGGGCCAGGTCGCGGGGATGCAGAGCCAGCGCAGCCCTTTCTTTTTCACCATGTTCTCGCTGCACCGCTGGCTGCTGGCCGGCGATGCGGGCAAGCTGATCGTGGGCGTGAGCACGGTCGTGTTCCTGTTCATTCTCCTGACGGGCATCATCCTCTGGTGGCCGCGCAACCGGAAGGTCCTCCGCCAGCGCCTCCGGCTCAAGCTCGACGGGGGCTGGAAACGCATCAACCACGACCTGCACATCGTGGTCGGGTTCTACGCGGCCATTTTCCTGTTCGCGTTTGCCTTTACGGGCCTGGCCTGGTCGTTCCAGTGGTTCAACGACGGCATTTACTGGATCACGGGCACTGAAAACGTGCGTCCCGAGCCGCCCGTGTCCATGCCCCGCGAAGGGGCCGCGGCCGTGACGTTCGACGAGGTGTTTGCCGCCGCCCGGCGCGAAGTGCCCGAAGCCGAATTTTACAGCCTCCAGGCGCCCAAGGATGCCGAAGGGGCCTTTGCCGTCACGGTGATGCCCCGGGACGCGGCGCACGAACGGGCTACCGACCAGCTCTTTTTCGACCAGTACTCGGGGACGCTCCTCGGGAAGACGCGGTTTGCCGAGAAGAACCTGGGCCAGCGGGTCAGGGCCACTTTCTACCCGGTGCACGTGGGCTCCATTGCCGGCCTGCCCGGACGGATCGTGGCGTTCCTCGCCTGCGTGGCGGGCTTCACCTTCCCGGTCACCGGGGTGATCCTGTGGCTGAACCGCCTGAAGAAAAACGCCAGGACGGACCAGCGGCCCCGCAACCGGGAAGTCGCCCGGTAAGCCCCGCTTTACGGAAGATCGGGAGCCTGGCTGGGGAGTCTACTAAAAGCAAGCGGACGCTTGGGTGGGGAAGGCACAGGCGGACGCCTGCGCCAGGGTGCCGGGTTACCTGCAAGTACCCTTCCACGGTGAACCGGGTAACCCTACTGTCAAAACAGCCATAAAAATACGTGCTTGTCGTCCCGTCCCCGCGTACGCTGGCGCAGGCGTCCGCCTGTGCCTTCCCCGCCCAAGCGTCCGCTTGCTTTTAGTAGACTCCCCAGCCAGGCTCCCCACGCAGTGGCGGGTACCAAAAAGCAAAGGGACCCCAAAAGAGTCCCCCTGCTTGTCGTTGTCTTACTTGATTCTGCCTTATATCAGATAAACATCTTCCGGTTCATTCCCTTTGATCACGTTCATCGGGGTGTTACTGCACGCCGAGCCGTTTGAAGGCCCGCTTGCCGCCTTCCGTCACGGTGATCACGTACTGGCCGGCCTTCAGGCCCGCCGTGGTGAGCGGCAGCGCGTTGGCCCCGGGCTGCACGTTCCAGTCCTGGGTGTGCACCGGGCGGGAAAGCACGTCGGTGATGGTCACCCGCGCCCGGCCGGCTGCCGCCGCTTCGTAGTGGATCGTGAACCGGCCCGTAGCCGGGTTGGGCACCACCCGCAGCGTACCGCCGGCCAGTTCCTCCGCACTGCCGGCCCGGGCGGCCCCGCCGCAGGCTTGCGTCGTACCCGTGGCCGTGGCCGTTTTGCCGTTGCCCCAGGTGATGGTCACCGCATTGGCGTTGTTTTTCACCGTCCGGGTGTCGAAGGTCACCGTGCCGGCGGCCGGTACGCTGCCGGTGCCCTTCTGGCTCGTGCCCGCTACGGTCCACGAGAAACCCGTCGCCTTGCTGAACGTGCTGGTCACCTGCCAGCGGCGCGTGGCATCCGGGTTGGGCGAACATACCGGTGACAGGGCCATTCTGGCCTCCGGGATGCTGTTTTGCACCACGTTGCTGGCCGTCTCGAAGCCGGCCGCGTCTCTGGCCCGCACCGTGAAGTTGTACACGGTGCCTTCTTTGAGGTTCTCGAACGTGTACGAAGTCACGTTGCCGCCCACGCCGAGCATCCGGGTGCTGCCGTCGTAGATGTCGTAGCCGGTGACGCCCACGTTGTCGCCCGCGGCCGTCCAGGTCAGCGTGCCTTTCTCGGGCAGGATGTACGTGTACGACAACACCGGCGCCGTCGGCGCCGTGCCGTCGAGGGTCTTCAGCGCCAGGGAAGCCGGTTCGGAGAGGTTGCCCGCCACGTCAACCGCCTGCACGCGGAACGTGTACGCGGTGATGTCGCTCAACCCTTCCACCGTGGCCGAAGTGCCCGTTACGGTCTGCGCGTAATCGGGCTTTTCGGCAATGGTGATCCGGTACCCCGTAATGCCGCCCACGTCGTCGGCCGGTTCCCAGTGAAGGTACGCGTTGAAGGCCGCGGCCGACCCGTCCAGCGCCAGCGGCGCGGTGGGGGCAATCACGTCGTTGTACAGCGTGGTCACGCTGGTTGCCGGCAGGGTAAGGGTTCCGCCCGTGGCGTCCGAAAGTTGCTCGAAGTTCACGTTTTCGGCCGTCACGAACCGCTGGAACCTACCGGGCAGGCCCGCCCCCGAAAGGGTTACCTGCGTGGGCGTCGCCAGCTTGTTGATGAGGATGACCGTCACGCTGCCGTCGGGGTTGCGGAACGAGTTGACCAGCACGTCGGGGCTGCCGGTTACGGTGTTGCCCACGGCCACGGCCCCGTGCCGCACGTACTTGTAATAGTGCTGCGAGATGCGGAACAGGTTGGTCGGCGCGTCGGCCCGGTTGTTTTCCAGCAACTGCTCGGGCGTCCACCACACCCAGGCGTTGATGCGGCCGAACCCGAGGGCGTTGTAGAGGTTCTGGGCCAGTTGGATCGGGCCGGCGGCGGCTTCGTTGGGCGCCTTGGTCCAGCTCTCGGGGAAGCCGGAGGTTTCCGTCATCCACAGTTCCTTCTTGGTGCCGTTGGCCCGGTTGTAGGCGTCTACCGCGTTGTAGAACGATTGCCAGTCCCGCGCCCCCGTGTTGCCGCCGGTGATGGCGTCGGCATCGTAGTTATGGATGGCGTACACGTCGTGGTAACCGGCCGCTTCGGGGTCATTGAGGACCGCGTTGAAGTAGTTGAGCACGTTGTTCTGCTGGGGCAGGTTTTCCGGCCCGTACAGTTTGGTGGCGATGCCTTCCTTGCGGAAACGGCGGCCCACCACCTTCACGATCCGCACGTATTCCTCCACCGAGTAGATGGCCGAGTTGAAGAACTGGTTGAATTCCAGTTCGTTCTGGATGCTGATGGCGTACAGGTCGGCGCCGGTCTCCTGCTTGAAGGCCATCGTGTACGCGGCCAGGTATTCGGCAAACTCTTCGGCGTAGTCGAAGTTGAGGCGGTTGTTGACCAGGTCGCCGCCCGGGGCCACGGAACCTACGTCGCTCAGGTTGCGCTTCATCCAGCCCGGCGGGCTCCACACGGTGGCGATGAACCGCTTCACGCCCGCCGCCTTGAGGGCTTTGATCACCTCGGGGCCCGGACCGTTGGCCTGGTCGCGGGCTACCTCATTCAGGTCGTACCCGCTCAGGTTGATGGTATTGGGGTCGCTGTTGTCGTTGACCGGCTCGAACCCGGAAGAAATCTCGTGGCGGTGCACCGCAATGCCCAGGTCCCTGGTGAGCCGGCTCACCTGCGACAGGTCGCCGCCGTACACGCCGAATCCCTGCATGGTCTGCCGCTTGTCGTCCAGGTTCACGGCCACGCCGACCGGGCCGCCCGTCCCGGGTTCAACCACCTCCACGGTAAACGTGCGGCTGCCCGGGGCCGAGCCGGTTTTGGTGCCGGTCACGGTGATCCGGGCCGAACCGGTCTGCCCCGGCGTGGGCGCAAACGTGAGGGTAGCCTTGCCGTCGGCCGATACGCGGCTCACTGAGGGGTTGGGCACCAGGCCGGGGTTGGAACTGGTCGCCGCCAGTACCACCGTGGTATTGTCGCCGCCGGTGTTGGGTTTGAAGCCGTCGGAGATGCCGCTCAGGGCCAGGTTGGTCGCGCCGGAACCCTTGAACACGGCGCGGCTGCCGATGCCCCCGATGGTGACCTGCGGGGTGAAGTCGGGCTTGTTGTCGGCCTGGTCGCCCACCCGCACGTTGCGGATGCTGACCGTGCCCTGGTAGCCCGCGCCGGGGTTGAAGTTCCAGTACAGCTTGTCAATGCGGGTGAGGTTGCCGTTGGCGCCGGTGAAATCGTAGAAGATGTTCTTGAACGTACCGTCGGCGGGAATGTCAATCCAGGCGCCCACGTTGGTGCCGTTGACCCCGTTGGCGTCGCCCGTGAACACCCAGATTTTCATCGGGTTGCTCACCTTGATCTCGAAGCTCATGTACGGGTTGTTGGACAGGTCGGCTTCGGGGAAGGTGAGCGGCACGGCGGCCCACCATTCGGGGAACAGGTTGGGCTTGTTGTGCACGATCCGGATGTCGGCGTTTGGCGTCTGCACCACTTCGAAGCAGTAGTTGCCCGGCCCCGCCGCCCAGTTGATCTGATCGCTGGCCAGGAAGTTTTCCACGAAGCCGGTGATGGGGATGGGACGCACGTTCACCGGCACCTGGAGGGTCACCGACTGGTTGCCGTCGTTGCCGGCGCTGCCGCCCCCGTCGGTCAGGGTCACGGTGATGGTCTGGGTACCCACTTTCACCGGCGTGTATTTGAGTTGGGCGGTCGGGGCGCCCTGCGTGTACACCACTTGCGGGGCGGTAATGACCCCGGCATTGGTGGTGGTGGCCGTGACGACGAGCGGCTGCTGCACGCCCTGGTCGCCGTCACCGATGCCGTTCAGGGTGAGGGTCTGCTCCCCGGCGTTGACCAGGAAACTCTGGGCGCCCACGGCGGCCAGGGTCGGGGCGTTGTTGAGCGAACCGAACACCTGCACGGGGAAGCTGATCGTCCGGGTATCGGTGCCGCCGGCGTCGTCCTTCACGGTTACGGTGATGGTGGCCGTGCCGGGGGCCGCGGGCGTCAGCGTCAGGCTGCCGGTCAGGTCATCCGAGGTGTAAGCTACCGCCGGGTTGGGCACCACGGCCGGGTCTGAACTGGTTGCCGTCACGGCCAGGCCCTGGATGGTTTCGGGGTTGCCGTCACTGATGCCGCGCAGGGTCACCACTTTGGCGATGCCCACGGCGGCTTTCTGGCTACCAATGGCAGCAATTTCCGGCGCCTTGTTGCCGCCTATTGACACCTTGAAGGTTTTCACGTTGTCGGCGTTGGTGCCGGCCGCGGAAGCCTTGACGGTAATGGTCGCTTCGCCGGTCTGGCCGGCAACCGGGGTGTAGTGGAGCCGGGCCGTCCGTTCGCCGGCGGTGTACTGCACGGCCGGGTCCGGGATGAGGGCGGGGTTCGAACTGGTGGCCGTAAAGCTGATCGGGTTGGTGCCGGTGGTGCCGTCATCAATGCCGACGAGTTGCACCGTCTGCGGACCCGCATCCTGGTACACCTGCTGGTCGGGAATGAGGCTCAGGCTGGGCATCACCGTTGCCTGGTCGCCGATGCGCAGGTCTTCGACCAAAAACGAGCCGTTGAAGTTGTACTGCGGGTTGATGTTGAGCAGCAGCCGCTTGACGTTGGTCAGGTCCACGCCGAAGTTGGGCAAGTCCTTGAAGTAGAACGTGTATTCCACGAAGTCCGCCGACGCCTTGATCACCTTGGTACCGTTGTCGAAGCCGCTGCCGGAGTTGTACCCGTCTTTGGTATCCCAGAGGAAGAGGCGGAACTTGAAATCCACGTCCGTCTTGATCTTCATGCTCACGTACGGGTGGGCCGACAGGTCGAGCGGGGCGAAGTCGAAGTTGAACCCGTCGAAGGTGCCCTTGATGGCGGCTACCTTGAGGACGCCGTTCTGGTTGGTGAGCGTGTGCACGGGCGGGCCGAAGCCCCAGCCCCACAGGTTGCCGTCGTTGAAGTCTTCCACCAGGCCGGTGCCTTTCACCTGCACCTTGAAGCGGATGGTTCTGGAATCGGTGCCGCCCTGGCTGTCGGAGGCGTCATCCTTTACCGTGACGGTGATCGTGGATTCACCCACCGTGCCGGTGGGCGTAAACCTGAGGGCGGCCGTGGCCTGGCCGGGCGTGTATTCCACGACCGGGACCGGTACGATGGCCGGGTTCGAACTGGTGGCCGTGAAGGTCAGCGCCTGGCTCTTGTTGTCGTCCCCGTCGGAGATGCCGCTCAGGGTCACGGTGCGCGGCGCCGGCGTTCCGGGCACGGCAAGGTCGGCCACCGGGTCAAGGGTCGGGGCTACGTTCACCACCGGGTCAATTACGTTGACGGTAAACCGGATCGTTTTGGTGTCCGTACCGCCCTTTTCGGTGCCGCCGTCGTCGCGTACCGTCAGGGTGACTTTGGCCGTGCCCACGGTGCCCGTCGGGGTGAATCTGAGGGTGCCGGTGCTGCCGTTCACGGCCACTACGGGGTGAGGTACTACCGCCTGGTTCGAACTGACGGCCGTGAACGTCAGCGTCTGGGCGCGGTCTTCGTTGCCGTCGCCGACGCCGGTCAGGTTCACCGTCTGTTCACCCGCATTGTTGTAGAGGTAAGGCGCGGTAAAATCGGCCGTCACGGTCGGGGCGAAGTTGATGTACTCGGGTTGCAGCACCGAACCCGGGATGGGGTCCTGGAAGGCGCCGCCTTCGGTACCGTCGGCCTTGGGCAACTGCCACCGCACCTTGAACTCGTCGCCGCCGCCGTATTCGAGGTGGTACACCTCAAAGTAGTACGACCGGCATTTCTCCAGGTTGACCACGGCCGACCTCTGGGTAGGCTGGGTATCGTAATTGGGCGTGTACGAAGTGGTGAAGGCGACGCGCTGCTTGTTGGCCGGGTTTTCGTCGGTGCTCAGGTAGAACTCGATCACGTCGTCGGCCTGCACCCAGAAGCGGTACGCGCCGCTCACCTGCGGCACGATGAGGCCCTTCACCCGCTGGGCGTAGTTGTTCACGTCGGGGCTGGTGCCCGGGGCGGATAGCGAGGTCAACTGGCGGGTGGCATCCGGCGCCGCCCCGATGTTGCCAATGGCCGTTACGGTGCCGGTGTAGTTGTTCCAGCGGTCCGCCCGGACGAAACCCGCGACGTTCTCGCAAAGCAGGGTGGTGGAAATGGACACTTTAGCTGATTCTTCCCCGCTTTTTACGGCGCTTACTTTGAAAACCGCCGACGCGCCGGCCGCGAAGCCGGTCGCCGTATAGGTGGTGGCGGTAACGTTCTCGGCCAGCAATACGTCCGTGCCGGAGGTGGCGTCGTACACCTTGTAGGAATCCGCGCCCAGGTTCGGCGCGGTCCACTTGAGCGTCACCTGGCTGGCGGTGGGCGTGGCCGTCAGACCCGACGGGAAGGCTTTGTCGAGCGGACTCAGCCAGCGGCCGGGAATGGGGTCCTGCTTAATTCCGTCGGGCAGTTGCCACTGCACTTTCACGAAATCGCCGCCGGTCAGTTCCTCGTTGCGCACCTCGATGTAGTAACGCACGCACGGCTGGAGGGCGACGGGGGCCGACCTGCCGGTGCCCGTACCCGGATAATCGGGGGTATAGCCATTGTTGTAGGCGATCCGCACGGCGTTTTCCGGCTTGTCGTCGGGGCTCAGCAGGATTTCGCTGCCGTCGTCACTGGCTACCCAGAAGGTGTATTCGCCGGCCTGGGGCACTTGCAGGTAGCCGCGCAGCCGCTGGTTGAAGTAATCCTTGCCGGGTGAACTCTGGGGGATGGCGAGTTGGTTGCGGGTGCCGGTCTGCGCGGGGGCCTGCGTCCAGTCGAAGGTGGCGGTGTTGCCGTTGGTGGCGAAGATTTCCCAATCCACCGAGCCGGTGCCTTCGCAAATGGGCGGCCCGTCGGGCGTAGTGACCGGCACTTCGGCGGCGGCCGAGAAGTTGCCGGCGGCGTCGCGGGCTTTTACGGCCAGCGTGTACGCGGTGGCCGGGGTCAGACCCGTCACCTTGTAGGCGGTTACGGTACGGGATACGGTGGCCCTGGGGGCGCCGTTCACCAGCACCTGGTAGCCGGTCACGCCCACGTTGTCGGTGGCGGCGGCCCAGTTGAGGGCAACGGCGTAGGGGGTGGTTTCGGTCGCCGTCAGCGCCCCGGGGGCCGTGGGGGCCTCGTCGTCGGCAACGGGCGGCACGGGCGTCAGTCTGGCATCGGCCCAGTCGGCGTGGTCGCCGCAGTTGCCGTCGCCGCCATCCGTGACCACCAGCTTCAGCTCACTCACGCCGGTCACGTCGAGGTCGGCGAGTTGGGTTGGCGAAACGTCGGTCATCCGGCCGCTGCTGAAAGCCGGCGTCTCACTGCCGTCGAGGTACACGTCAAAAGCCACCGAGCCGCAGCCGGCGCCGTCCACCTCGTCGTTCATGCCCACTTTGGCGCTGAAATTCGTGTACCCCCCGTCCAGGTTGTAGATGAGGGTGGAGACCGCGTGGGTACCGATGCCCTTGGCGTAGGTGACGCCGTTCAGTTTGATCGGGTTGCCGTCCACGCTTTTGTCCTTCTGAATGCTCCCGAAACCGATGGTTCCGGAGGCCCAGTTGAGGTCCGACAGGTACACGTCGGCGGCGGCCGTGGTGGTTTGTGGTCCGGTCGCCGGCGTTGCGGCCTGCCGCACGATGGCGGTGGCGGCGTGTACCTGCACGGCCAGCCAGCGGCGGTTCTGGCCGAAGGTGAACGAGCCGGTCAGCAGGAGCAAAAGCCAGGCAATGGCCCGTTGGTACGGGTGCATGCGTGACAGCCGGAAGGGGCCGGCTTGGGAGATGAAAAGGGGTTTGTGCATTGGATTCGAACTGTTAAGGAGAAAGAGGTTTTCGCGTTGTGTTTTTGGGAGGAACCGGCCCCGGGCGGAAGGGACCACCCGGGACCGGCCTCCGCCACGGCGTTGGCCGTGCCGCTGGGGCCGTTGTCGTTGCTGCCGGTCATCAGCACGACGGTGTTGCGCCAGATTTGGAACGCGGTGGAATACTGCTTGAGGTTGCCGGTGTAGTTGTCGAGCAGCTTTATGTTCCTGGGGTCGCCCACGTCAAAGATCGCCATGCCGGTTTGTCCGTCACCGGGCGTAAAAAGCAACAGGTTGCCGATGCGCCACTTGTTGGCCGTGCCGGTCACGCCTCCCAGTTGTTCCAGGTTGACCGTGGAGACGATTGCCCGGTGCGGTCATCCCGGTTCTGGCCGGCCATGTTGACGTTCAGGGGGAACGTCTGGGGATACATCTGCCCGCCCGAGATGGGAAACGACATGGGGGTGGTCCAGGCGGCGATGTTGGGCAGTTGGGAAAAGTCGAGGAAGTCGGCGTTGGCACCGGCCGGTATTTCGTTGACGCTGTACTGCCGCCAGAAGAGGTCACCGATTTTGGCCCAGATGTGGCCGTTGCCGCCGCCGGTGCCCTGCCCTACTTTTACGGGAGCGGCCGGGTTTGAAATGTTCCACACGGTGCAGCCGGCGTTGGCGTCACTCTGGGGCAGGAAGACGCGCCCCCGGTGGAACGTGGAGATGCGGCCCCCGTTGGGAATGTTGAGGATGTGCGTGCCGGCGGGCGGCGTAACGGTGGGCAGGCCGGGACCGTACGCCTGCGCCAGCACGGCCGCGGGGCGCAGGACCAGCAGCAGGACCAGGACCAGCAGGGCCGCCCGGACCGGGCGTAAAACGGGTGGGTAGAAGTGTTTTTTCATCGTGGAAGGATATGGGAGACGGTTTCGCAAAAGGCAATGCGGGGCCAGCCGGCCCGGAAGGACCGGTCACGCGGAAAAAGGACGCTGCGCGGGGGGGTGGAAGGCAGCCGGGGGTTACCGGGCGGCCGGGCGCAACCGGCGGTGGTCGGGGCCCGGTGGCGGCGGGGGAAAACGGGGAATTGCGGGGATCATTTTTCGTAAATGCTTTGCCATAAGGGTTACGGGTACACCCGCTGATGACTTCAACGGTGTTCCAAAACAAATCAAATTTTTGATGATGTCAACATAAGTACCTGTAAACCAGAAGCTTAATGGCGTTCTGTAGCGTTTCAGCCACCAGGTTCGCCAGGAACCGGAATGGGACTTTCCCGGTAACCCGCACGGACCGGATGCCGGGAGAGCCGCCCGCGGGGACAATGCAACGCCCGGTGGTCCCGGCGCAAAGCGGTTGCGGGACAACCGGTTAAGCTCCGAAAGGGCCAAAAAATGATTGGGAAAGTGCAATTCTGGCCGCGGGCGGTGCCAAGTGCCCCCCGGAACGTCCAATCTGACCTTGTAATTTTCCGGTTCACGTAGCCCACCCACCTTTTTTTTCGTAGCGTTTGCGCCTCACGCCCGGAATGCCGTCCCGTAACGCTGGCGGGCATTTTCGCCCGTTCGTAGCGCTTCCGTATCCGGCGGCCCGGCGCAAAAAACGGGGCTGCGCCCTCCCCAAGCGGGGTCGTGCAGTGTTGGCGGCGGCGCGGGTGACGGTTCGGTGGCCGCTCCCCGGAAAGCGAAGCGATACGGCAGGCCGCCAATTCGGGCGTGGCCCCGGTGTTCGCAGCGGCAATGCCGGCCGGCAGGAGCAGCACGAGGCACAACAGGCGGGAAAGCAATCGGCAAAGGGAAGGCATGCGCGTGAAGGGAGCGGCACGTGCGCTCCCTACGCAAATTATACCAAGAAAGGATTAAACGCGCAGCGGGCGGCTGTTTCTTCGCCGATGCCTTTGCCTCCCCGGAGAAATCCGGGGATTTCCGGTAGCTTTCCTTTTCTTGACCCGGCACCGGCATTGGTGTACAGCCGACCGGAACTTTCTCCACCCTCCCCTTGCGACCCGTATGCCCATCCGCGTTTTCATTCAGCACCAGAGCCGTTACGCCTACCCCCGGCCGGTGTGGCTGTCGCCGCACCTGTTGCGGCTGCGGCCCGCCGCCCACTGCCCGGCGCCCATCGAAGGGTATGCGCTCACGGTGGCCCCGGCCGGCCACTCCCTCCACTGGCAGCAGGACCCCTTCGGCAACTTCGTGGCCCGCGCCGACTTCCCGGAGCCCGTTGCCGAGCTGACCATCACCGTGCAGATGACCGCCACCCTCGACAAGGGCAACCCGTTCGACTTCTTCCTGGAGGACTACGCGCAGACGTTTCCCTTCGCCTACCCGCCGCAACTGCAAAAAGACCTCGCCCCCTACCTGGCGCCGGAAGAAAAGGGGCCGCGGTTCGGGCAGTGGCTCGGGCAAACCGACCGTTCCCCGCGGGGCACGGTGGACTTCCTGATCCGGCTCAACGAACGGGTCCACCGGGAGATTGCCTACACGGTCCGCGACGAAGAAGGGGTGCAGACGGGCGAAGAAACCCTGGCCCTGGCCCTGGGCTCGTGCCGCGATTCGGCGTGGCTGCTGGTGGAAACGCTGCGGAACCTGGGCCTGGCCGCCCGCTTCGTGTCGGGCTACTGGGTGCAACTGGACGCCGAGGAGCCCGGCCCGGGCGGCCCCGTGGTGAAAGACCTGCTGGCCCTGCACGCCTGGGCGGAAGTGTACCTGCCCGGCGCCGGCTGGCTGGGCCTCGACCCTACTTCGGGCCTGGTGGCCGGCGCCGACCACCTGCCGCTGGCCTGCACCACCACGCCGGCCGCCGCGGCGCCCGTCACGGGCCGGAGCGAAAAGACCGAAGCGACCTTCACGCACCAAAATATACTGAGGCGAATCGGTTAAAAAGGGCCGGATTCCGGAACAAAGTACGTAGTAAACCCGTTAGAAGTGCTTAACCTCTTATCATTTTACCTTTTCCTGCGTGTCCAAAATCACTTTCAACAACAAAAAAAGTCCCTTCTACCAAGCTCTCAAGGATAAAGTAGACAGGTATTTCACCGAACACAAACTGCACCCGGCCGGCAACGGCAGGCTGCTCGGCAAAAGTCTCTTCCAGGTGGGCCTGGCGATTACCCTGTACGTCGTACTCGTGTTCTTTACCCCCGGCCTGCTGCTGTCGGTACTGCTGTGCGGCGTGCTGGGCATCAACCTGGCGGCCATTGGCTTCAACGTGATGCACGAGGGCGGCCACCAGAGCTTTTCCCGCCACAAGTGGCTCAACAACGTGTCGGCCTACGCCCTCAACGGCCTGGGTGCCAGTTCTTACTTCTGGAAAGTAAAACACAACGTCAACCACCATACGTACACCAACATCGAGGGCCACGACTCCGACATTGACGTGCGGCCGTTCCTGCGCCTGACTGAACACCAGCCCCGGCGCCGGTTCCACCGGTTCCAGCACCTGTACTTTTTCGTTTTCTACAGCATTTCCTACGTGGCGTGGGTGTTCTACCACGACTTTCTGAAGTATTTCTCGGGACGCATCGCCCTGGGGGCCGACACCAGAAAAATGCCCCTGCGGGAGCACGTGATCTTCTGGGTCACCAAGGTCGTTTTCCTGTCGGTGTACATCGTGCTGCCCGTGCTGATGGTCGGACCGTTGGCGGCCCTGCTGGGCTTCCTGATCGTTACGTGCGTATGCGGCCTGTTCATCGCCGTGGTGTTCCAACTGGCCCACGTGGTGGAGAACACGCACTTCCATGCGTCCGCCGAGGAGAACCACCGCATCGAGCAGGAGTGGGCGCTGCACCAGGTGAGCACCACGTCCAACTTTGCCACCCGCAACCGGTTCATTTCCTGGCTCCTGGGCGGACTTAACTTCCAGGTCGAACACCATTTGTTTCCCCGCGTCAGCCACGTGCATTACCCCAAGATCAGTGAGTTGGTACGAGAGACCTGCCGGGAGTTCAACGTGGCTTACCTGGAGTACCCGTCCATGCGCAAAGCTTTCCGTTCGCACCTGCTGCACCTGAGGACGATGGGCAGGCCGCAACCGTCCCTTGCCTGACCGACTGCGCCGCGTCCTTCCCCGGGGCGCGGACGACCCGACACCAAACGCGGAAGGCCGCTGCTGCAACCCTGCAACAGCGGCCTTCCGCGTTTGGTGCTACCGGGAATTACAGCGAAAGGAGGCAAACCCGGAATAAGCACCGATTTCCTTCAGGACTTTCTCAGAAGTGGTCAGTGAGACATTGGCATGTGATCAACGTTCAACACTGAACGCGACTGGTTGAAGCGTGGACGCCTTATTATGTTCCACCAGCACCAGGATTTGGAAAAGGACGTTGGAAGAAAACCCTTTCCCGTTTCCCCGCCAAACGATGGGTCCTGTCATGCTGACGAAGGAAGCATCTGGCCCCTAACCCGGGAAACCTCTCCAGGCATCCTCTGCAAAAGCCCGTATTGCCGGAGTGGTCAGACCTGTAAATGATTTTACAACTTTCGCCTATCCCCTATCCCCCGTACAGGCTTCTCAGCAAGCCCCGGAAGGAATGGGCGGGCTTGAACAGGTACAGGTACTTGGCGGCGGCATCCGAGGCTTCGGGGGCGTCGTGGGCCTGCATGTTCCGGCCGCGGAAATAGTTCTGCAACGACCAGGCAACCCGGTTGGGCACTTCCCACACCTGCCAGCATTGCAGGGTGCCTTCCTGCCGCTGTTGTTGCAGCAGGGCGGCCGGGTCAGCCGTGATGCCGATCTGCCAGCGGGAAAGCCGGCCCGGCAGGAAGGAATGCGCCGCTACGTGGCGTTCAATGGCTTCGATGGTCTCGTAAAAAGCCGTGGTCTCGGTGTGGAGGCCAACGGCGGGCAGGGGAAAGCGATTCATGCAAAAAATGGAAAGGATACCGATAGGAAAGGAGGATGGCGTCTTTGATTGGAACCGACTATGTGATTGTCAAATAAGTATCCTCCGATGTATTTATTCAATCACGCCCATGTTGGGATTAGTCGTGGTATTTGCCCGGCACGAAGGCAATGCCTCGCTGCTCCAGCGATTCGGCCAGTTCCTGGTAGTACAGGGTGGTGTCGTCGTCGAGTTGCTGGTGGATCAGGTACACGCGGTACTTGAAGAGCCAGGGCCGGCTGACGAGGTAGTTGTCGTTGCCCAGGGCCTCGCGCAGAGCGTCTAATTGCATTTGCGCATCAATGCAGGCCCCGTCGTCGCCCACCACCACAATGCCCTTGACGACCCCCGTGGCCGTGTCGTTGGAAGTGGATGGGCCGGTAAAGCACCCGTTGGTGCCGATCAGGTAAGTAAAGTCCCGCTTGAAGGATTGCGCGTACGGTAGGAAAAAATTCATGGGGAGGAATGGAAGGAGGGGTGAATTAATTTTTGATGCGGCGGGGTTTCTCGGCCGCGCGGGCTTCCCGTTGGGCGAGCCGGGCCGCCTTCCGGTCCAGCTTGTCGGCGCGCAGCGTGTCGCGCCGCACGCGCCGGGCTTCCCGGTCGTTGTACTCGGGCACTTTCTGCAACGCTTCCACGCCGTCGAGCCATTCGGCCGCGGGGTCCGCGTTGGCGGCCGGGTCTTCGGCGCTCCACTCCACCTTTTCGGCGGGTGCCAGTTTGCCGGCACTGATCTTCTGCTCCAGGGCTACGTGCACTGAATCAGCTTGCGCCCGGGCGGGCACGGCAACCATTGCGAAAATACCGCACAGGAGAAAGAGGCGTACAAGTTCAAGTTTCATGGTGGTTTGATTAGCTGAAAAAGGATTCCCGGAAGTGGTCATTTTCTTTTACCGGTTGCATCACGGGCAGCAGGTCCGTGACCAGGTCGTGGAGGGAAACCGCATCCAGGTAGATGAGGTCGAGGGTGGCGGTGGTCTTGAAAGAAGCCACCCGGTGCACGGATTGCAGGTGCGGGTCGGAAGTGATTTCCACGTAAAAGTCGCCTACGTTGAACAGGTTGGTGATCGAGCCGGCCGACAACCGGCCCAGCAGGTATTTGCCGCATTGCCAGGTGTGGGCAGCCTGCTCATCCGGGGAGAGCGTTTCGAACTGGGTAAGGGAGATCATGGGTGCTTCGGGTTTGCCTGCGTAAGTGGTCTGGCGGGTAGGTTGTCGGCGTCGGGCCTGGCAACCAACCCATTCCTTGCATTGGTCAATTGCCGGGTGAGGGCATTCCCGGCCGGGTAATGGACCGGGAGAATGCAGGCCGGATCGTTGGCAGTCTGGAAGCCAAAGCGGGTTAGCGACTGGCGCAACTACGAAGCGCGTAAAGGCATGGGGTGCACGGGACCTGCTTGTACACGCAACACGTGGGGACCCCTTGCTCACTCTACCTTTAACGGATATGCCCGAAATACGGACAACCAAACGCAAACTATTTCCGGGGATGGTCTGAACCTTGATTGGATTGATGGTCTGAACCTTGATCGGCTTGATGAAAGGATGACCGGGATGGGGATCAGGATCCGCAGGATTAGGAGATGACCAGGATGGGAGGCCGCGAGGCAGGCACGGCATAGCGCGCTGGCGCGAAGCTGTGCCGCGCCCGCCCGTGCTACTTTGCGCCAGCAGGCCACCGCAATGCGTGGCAAATGGGACAACATGGACGCTGACGTGATGCGGTAGAACAATGAAAGCGACAGCAATATCAATCAGTAGGATAGGGTTGAAACCCTATCCTACTGATTGATATTGCTGTCGCTTTCAATCCTCCCCTGTTGGCACCGCAACCCCGCTTAATGCGTCAAAGTGTGCGTATCTCTCCTGCGGTCTCCCTTCCTGCGGTCTCCCGCCTCCGGGCGTTCCGGCCGCCGTTCCTCCGGCCGGCGGTCTCCCTTCCTCCGGTTGTTGTGGTAGGCGTGGTGGCCGAGCTGCTTGAGCAGGCGGTAGTGCGAGCCCAGGGCCGAAAAGAAAGTCTTGTTCTCCAGGTACGGCAGGTTGTGTTCGCGGGCCGTCTGCTTGACGATCTCCGAAATGGCCGCGTAGTGAATGTGGCACACCTTCGGGAACAGGTGGTGTTCGATCTGCATGTTGAGGCCGCCGCACAGGAAGTTGGCCAGGGCGCTGCGGCGCGAGAAGTTGGCCGTGGTTTGCAGTTGGTGCACCGCCCACGACTCTTCCAGGTTGCCTTCCGCGTTGGGCGTGGGAAAATGCGTTCCCTCCACCACGTGGGCCAGTTGGAACACCAGCCCGATCACCAGCCCTTCCACCAGGTGTGTGGCTACGAAGCCGATCAGCACCTGCCACCAGGCCACGTCGAGCACCAGCATGGGCAGCACGATGAACAGGAAGTAGTAGAGGGCTTTGTAGAAAAACAGGTTGAAGTATTCGATGCGCGGGTGGTGCGGCGTGTCGTGCCCGCCGATGCGCGCCTGGAAAAACTTCTTGTAGTCCTTGCGCAGCACCCACGACAGCGACGCCAGGGCGTAGAGGCCAAACGCGTACACGTGCTGGTACCGCTGAATTTTGCTGACCGGCTCGTCGGGGTCCACCCGCACGAGGCCCGGGGCAATTTCGATGTCTTCGTCGTGGTGCGGAATGTTGGTGTAGGTGTGGTGCACGATGTTGTGGGAAATGCTCCACACGTACGGGTTGGCACCCAGCAGGTAGAAACTATGGCTCAGCAGGTGGTTCACCCGTTTGCTGCCCGAAAAGGAGCCGTGGATGGCGTCGTGGGAGACGTTGAAGCCGACGAACGCCGAAAATACGCCCAGCAGCACGGCCAGGCCCAGCATGGTCCAGGGACCGAACTGGTTGGAAATGATCAGGCCGTAGAGCAGTCCATAGCCGCCCAGGCAGAAAGCCGTCTTGGCCCACATGGCCCCGTTGGCGTGGCGGGAGATGCCGTTTTCCCTGAAGTACGCATCTACCCGCTCCCGTACGGTGGCGAAAAAGGTAGACTTGCGGGCATCAATGAATTTGATCTTCTGAATCATGTAAATTGTAAGATGGTTTCAAGTGGTAGAGTGGCAAACCGATCACCGTATCCGCATCATCCGGCCCCCGGCACCGGTATTCGCTTTTCCGTGGATTGATACGCAGAAAAGAAGGGAGGGGATGAAGGATTACTCAGTATTGTCACGGCAAAGCCGGGAAATTACGCTGGTCTGCGCAGAAATACAAAAGCCCCTGAGCGGGGCTTTTGGCAAGGCGACTCAATTGTTGAGGTTAAGCGCGTGTCACGTTGACGGCGTTGGGGCCCTTGCGGCCTTGTTCTACCTCGAAGTTGACCTGGTCGTTTTCCCGGATTTCGTCTACCAGCCCCGAAACGTGCACGAAAATGTCTTGACTGGACCCGTCCGTAGTAATGAAGCCGAATCCTTTCGTCTCATTGAAGAATTTTACTGTACCTGATTGCATTTGAAATGTTTGCTAAAGTGTACCAGATGATAAGTACACTACTCCGACAACGCCTCCCCGGGAGAATCGTTCCTTTTATTTTTTTCGCCCCGCCCCGCCCGGTGGGGTCCGGGGGGCATTGCTGCCGGCCGGTGGGCCTCCATTGCCCGCAAAGGGCGTTTTAGGCCCGAAAGCAGCCCCCGGAAGCCCCCGAAATAAGTGCCATTTATTTTTGGGTGGGCCGGCAGACGGGCCGTTGGCCGGCCACTTTGGGGGCCGGGGGCAGCGGGCGTACAACTTTTTTGGTCCTAAGCGGGTTAACCATTGTACACGGGCAGTTGCCAACCCCTTGGCCTGCCTTTTTTACTTACCTTGTGTTGTCATGTGGCAAGCCCCCAAATATCCCCGACAGATGTACCAGCCGGCCCTCCGGATCTGGCTCAAAGAACCAGGCCCCGAAGGCAGCGAAGTATTCATCTGCCACGGCTGCACGACCCGGGACGCCCTGGTTGACAAATACCTGCTGGCCCACCGGCAACTTTTTCCCGAGACGCCCGTGCGGCCGGACGACTATTGCTTCCAGTTCGGCTGGGCCGTGCACGGCACCTCCCAGATGATGGATGAATCATTTATGCTCCAGGCGGACCCCGAGAAGCACCTCGCCCTCTGACCCGCGCCAACGGCACGCAACCGCCAGCGACGCCAGCACCGCAAGGGCAACGCATATCGCTTTGCGCCCCTTGCGCCGCAATCCTGTTCATCCTTTCATCAAGCCCATCAAGGTTCAGACCCTTGATCCCGTGAGTCCTGATCCCTCGGCGACTCCCCGATTGCGGTCCTCGCTTGGTTCGGATCAATGCCCTTCGAGCTGCGCTAACTCTTTGGCCCCGATTGCGTTAAACGAAATATAGATAAATTTTCTGACCATGTCCGCTGCAACCGCTTATCCTCCTTTCGATACCCAAAACTTCCTTACCCGCGTGGACCAGGCTGCCAGCCGCCGCGAAGTCCTGCAATTGCTGCGGGAACTAGAGCAGGAATGCGCCGGCCTGGACCCCGACTTCTGCCGGTCTTTTTCCGACGAGGCCGCCTCCCGTTTGAGCCACCGGTTCACGCAGGTGGCTTAGTAGATTGTAAACAAAATCAATGGTCGTTTCGCGCCAGTTCCTGCAGCAATTGCAGGACTTCGCGGCGGCACCCACTAGACAACCCGGGCCGGCACCGGGAGGATGCACGGGCAAATTTTTCGCATTTGCACCCCCTGGCCTCAGAAGTATGAACTCGCCCGGATCAGTGAATACGGGGCAGTTCCCCACGGCATCAGTCCCGTAGGGACAAAATATCGGTAGAAAACGCATCCCTACTCCTCTTTGCCAGTCCCGTAGGGACGAAATACCGAAACGGCACAGCAATTCCCGGTTTGGAAGGTGATGTATTGCAGGCGGTCTCAGATGGGCAAGTTGTCGTTGGGAAAAGTCCCGGAGGGACAGCCTGTTCCTAGCACACGTCTTCGCTCCCTCAGACAAGTGCTCCGTAGGAGCGACCTGTTGAAAACATTTGAACAGGACGGTCCTACGGAGCTTGGGTCTAATCTGGCGGGCCTTTCTAGGAACAGGACACCCCTCCGGGGCTTTGGGCTAATGGAATGCTTTGGCTAGGAACAGCACGCCCCTCGGGGCTTTCGACAACGCTTCCACCATTTGTCTAATCGTATGCATTGGCTAGGAACAGCGCGCTCCTCCGGAGCTTTGCCCGCTACTTCATCACTACTTCATCAAAGGCGCCACTTCCACTAAGGGCATATCTCTTTTCTTCGTGAAGCGTGCAACTTACGGAACGGGCCGTCCGTACATAGCTCCACAAGGCACGAGGGCAGGGAACGAACATAGATGCACAGTAAGACTTTTGAAAAGCAAGGATAGGATAAGGATGGGATAGGATATAATGGAGAAGTAACGCTTTCGCTTCACGCTGGATCACCTCCTGGAAGCTGAAAGACAACGAATAAACAGAAAAAGGGTGCTCCGTTGGGGCACCCTTTTTTTTGTCCGTCCGGTACTTCCGCGTTCCGGGCAGCTACCCTCCCGCGTTATGTGCTAAAAGCAACGCGGGTGCCGTCAGGCGGGCAGAACCAACCAAAAAGCCGTTTACCGGGCGGGTTTGTTTTTGGTCCGTGCGCGTAGAGGCGGCAACTGCTGCATCAACTGACGGCTCCGGTCGCAGAGGGTCTCGCTGAGGGCAATCGTTTCTTTGCTGTCGCGCAACACGCATTCCATCTGCTTGAAGAGCCGGTACAATTCGGGCGTCTTCACGGGGCTGGGATTGAACGCGGCCTTTGGCGCCTGGGGCCACTGTTGCAGGCACGCCCCGTCGGCACCCAGCAGGCGCAGGATGTAAGACGCATTTTCGGGTTGGGCAATCAAGGACTGCAACAGGGTTTCGCCTTCCGGCACGCCCTTGCAGGAAAAAGTGCAGATCACCCCCTCCAGCGGGTCGAGAATCTGAACCTTGATCGTCGGGATATTTTTATTCATAAGTCAGGTGAGGGCAATCGCGCAACCGGGTGCAGATGCTGGTACAAATATTTTCATTCCGAATAACCCCGGCCATCGCGACAAATACGGGATTACGCCACTCCGGTCCCTACGTAGTATTCCGCGGGTACGGCAAATGCCCATCACAAAAAAATAAATATTTGTAATTCAGGCACTTATTCCGGGGCGATGCGTTAGTTTAGGCAGCGACACATTTCCAGGTCACCCTGACCGTCTTTTAAGTTTTCCTGCCCGGCAAGCATCAAAGGTTAGAAAAAGGGAATTCGTACTTCGTTTTCACCGTTTTTCTTTCCTTCCATGTCCACCACCCCGGATTCATTCACCCGCCTGATGCTTCACCTTGCACAACAGCACCGCGAGATGCAGGAAAGCCTTCGGCAATCTCACCTCATCCTGGCCCAGAGTCACCAGATCGGCGAGGACGCCCGGCGCATTCAGTCCGAAGTAGCCGAAGCGGTGGCCGAAAGCCAGCACAACATTGCCGTGGCCCTGCGGACGTTGAAAAACAAGTAAGGAGCCGGGCAGCGGGAGAAAAAAATGGCCGGGAACCCGGGCGAAGCGTGACCGGGTGCGCCCAGGGAGTAATAAAAAAAGCCCTTCGCAGGGCTTTCGGTAAAGCTAATATAAGGGGTTATACTAGGCTAACGTTACGTTCACGGCATTGGGTCCTTTGCGACCTTGTTCTACCTGGAAATTGACTTTGTCGTTTTCCCGGATTTCGTCTACCAGACCCGAAACGTGAACGAAAATGTCCTGATTGGATCCGTCGGTGGTAATGAAGCCGAATCCTTTCGTTTCATTAAAAAACTTTACTGTACCTGATTGCATTTGTGTTGTGTTGTGTTGTTACGTGTACAAGTTGTTAAGTACACTGAGGGGATAACGCCGGGGCGGAATTATAGTTCCACCGGGTTTCGCCGCGGCTCCTGCCAAACCGCCCGATTCTGCTCCCGCAGTACGTGCCGCCCCTCCGAAATGTGCCCCCAGGTCATCTATTGGCCCTTTTACGGACCCGGAAGCGGGTGAAAATAATTCGAAAATGTTTGAAAATAACTACCGGGGAGGGGATGACCCACCACCCCTTTTTACACCGGCACAATGGGGGGCCGGGCTAGTTCCACTTCCAGGCGTCGTTTTCGGAGCGGAAAAAGAGCCGGTACGAGTAGCCCGAATTGTCCATGTACAATTCGAGCACCGGTCCCACCATCGAGCAGCACGTACTGACCACGCACGTCAACAGTTCGCCCTTGAAGGTAAACGTGATGAACCCGACCGACCGGCTGTGCACGGGGCACCGGACGTTGCCGATCCGCGAGGTGATCGTTTTGATTGCCGCCAGCACGACGTCCCGGTCGTAGGGCAGCGCCTGCATAAGCAGGTTCTTTTTGCCCGGGGGCGCCGCGGAGGAAACAGTGAAGAAAAGGATCATAAGAAGGGTACCAGGGGGTTGCGCCTACGCCCAGAATTCGTTCCAGGCGCTTTCGTCGGTGTAGTGGTCCCACACCTCCACGCACTGGCCGTTGGCGAAGCGCCACGTTTCGGCCACCAGTTGCACGTGCCGCAGGCCGTTGCGCTGGGCCGTCACCCGGTTGAAGAGCATCACCAGGTCGTCGTTGCCGGCCACGTAGGTCGGCGTGATGGTAATGCGTTCGCCCGGGTCGGCCGCCAGGCGCGAGAGTTCGCTGAGCCATTCGTCGCGGGGCCACTGGCCGGCGTTGGGACCGTTGCCGGGCACGTGCGCCGTCAGTTCGCGGGCCATCATCTCCCGCAACAGGTGCCAGTCCCCGGTTTCGCCGGCCAGGGCCAGGGCTTTTTTCACCCGGTCAACGTTGGGGTGGTGGATGGAGATCAGGTTGCTGGATTGCAGGCGGCTTTTAACGGGGGAGGCCATAAGGCTGGTTGGTTTAATAGGGAGTACGGATGATGAATAGAGGTAGTGCCCGGGAAAGGCAGGCGCCGAAAGGCAATGATTCGGACCGGGAGCCGGTCGGGCAAGGGAGAGACGCCGGCCGGCACAATGCGAAAGATTGGGAGAAAGGTACCCGCAGACCTGAACGCAAACGGGCGGATTAAGTTGGCAGACTCTGCCGCACGCGGCTAAATACTTCGTACAGAGGCGTTATCCGCCCGCTTTCTGACGCCAAATACTTTGCCGGTGCAAGAAACTTAAATGCACCATGCCGGGTTGGTAAATAAAAGCATTACCTTTACAATACGCATTACCCGCGGTTTAATCCTCCGGCGCTTTTCTTCTCCTCTCTTTGCCGCTTGCGTTTAAAGAACCGGAACCGTTCAGCTCCCGTTAGCCCGCCTTTTTTCAAGCATCCTGGTCCCGGAAAACGACCAGCTAACCCCGGTAGCACTTTACAAGCGAACCCCATGAAAGCAAAAGCCAAACTCAAGAACGCATTGACCGGCCCCGGCTCGGGTGGATTCATCTCCGTGCTCCAGAAGACCTACGACATTACCTTCGCCCAGCACCCGGTTTCCAAGTACATCCTGGTCGAAATCCAGGTCATCAACGGGCTCACCGGCATCGGCCACGAATGCACCGTAATCGCCGGCACCCGCACCGTGATCCACGACGACTGGACGGAGTTTCACCGCCTCTGGAACGTGGTGGAAGAACTCGACGCCAGCGTAAAGCCGGAAGGCTACTGATGCAATTGATAAATCCCTGTTAGGCTCGTTCCCGTATTATTGATTCCCCTATTTCAAACAAAACCCCCAAGGATACCTATGGCAAAATCACAAATGACTTTTAACAAGAAAGAACGCGAAAAGAAACGCCAGCAGACCCGGCAGGACAAAGAGCAAAAGAAAGAGGACCGCAAGGCCCAGTCCAAAGGCACCAGCCTCGAAGACATGATGGCCTACGTGGACGACAACGGCAACATTACTTCCACGCCGCCCGACCCGACCAAAAAGAGAGTCATCAAGCAGGAAAACATCCAGATCGGCATTGCCAAGCAGTTGCCGGCCGACCCCGCCCTGGCCATCCGCACCGGCACGGTCACGTTCTTCAACGAATCCAAAGGGTACGGCTTCATCAAGGATCACCAGACGCAGGAAAGCCTGTTCGTGCACGTGACCGGGCTTGCCCACCAGGTGAAGGAGAAAGACAAAGTAACTTTCGAAGTAGGCTCCGGCCCCAAGGGCCCTACTGCCGTGCACGTAAAGCTGGCCGAAGGCGGAAAATAGCAGGTGCCGGATTTTACCTATCGTATTGCCCATGAGCGAAGAATTGCCCGTTGACCCGTCCTCCCTGCCTAAACAGACGCAACAGGGCACGTATTCCCACCGCCTCTCCGACGGGGCCGCGGGGGGCGTACACCAGCGGTTCCGGATGGACGACGAATTTTTCCGGCAGGTGGTGGAAAGCCTGGAAGACTACGCCGTGTTCACCACCAACGTGGCCGGCGAGGTAAGCAGTTGGAACGGGGCTTCGGAACGCCTGCTGGGCTACGCCGAAGGCGAAATGATCGGCCGGCCGGCGGCCCTCCTGTTTGCGGGACCCGACGGGCGGCCGGGGGCCTTCGAAGGCGAACTGCGCGCGGCCCGCGACAGCGGACCGGCCGTGAGTGAACGCGAACTCCAACGCAAGGACGGCAGCGCCTTCTGGGCCTTCGGCAAAGTGTTTCCTCTCCTCGACGCGGACGGCCAGCTGCGCGGCTTTACCGTGATCCTGCGCGACATCACCGTGAGCCGCCGCACCGTGCTTGCCCTCGCCGAACGCGAAATGGAGTTGCAGCGCCTCAACGAGGAACTGGCCGTGACCAACGAAGAACTCGCCGCCGCCAGCGAAGAAATGCACGCGGCCGGCGAGGAAATATCGGCCTCCAACGAGGAGCTGGTCAACACCAACGCCCAACTCTCGCACCTCAACGGCGACCTGGAAAATTTCGTCTACACGGCTTCCCACGACCTGAAGGCGCCCATTCTCAACATCGAGGGGCTCATGCAGGTGCTGCTCAAAAAGCTCCCCGCCGAATGCCTCGAACTCGAATCGGTACGCGAGATCACGGGCCTCATCAGCGACTCGGTGGGCCGGTTCAAAAAGACCATCGGCAGCCTGATGGAAATTGCCAAGCTCCAGCAGGAGTCCGACCAGCCCCTCACGCGGGTAGACCTGCACCGGGTGGTGCAGGAAGTGCAGTTGGACCTGGCCCAGCAGGTTGCCGCCGCCGGGGCCCACCTGGAACTCCACACGGCGGGCTGCCCGTCGGTGCGGTTCGCCGAAAAGCACCTGCGGTCGGTGGTCTATAACTTCGTCAGCAACGCCATCAAGTACGCCTCGCCCGAACGGCCGCCGCGCGTGCGGGTGGGCTGCTACGCGGTGGGCAAGTTCGTGGTGCTGTCGGTGGAAGACAACGGGCTGGGCATGGACCTGAGCAATGACCAGAAGCTGTTCACCCTCTTCGGCCGCCTGCACGACCACGTGGAAGGCTCGGGCATCGGCCTGTACATGGTCAAGAAAATCCTCCAGAACGCCGGGGGCAGGGTGGAGGTGGAGAGCACCCCCGACCAAGGCTCCACGTTCCGGGCATTTTTCCGGGCCGGCTGACGGCTCATCTCCACCCGGACCGCGTAACCACCCAATCCGCGTTACCCATTCCTCCGTTGACTTTTCCCGGGGCAACAGCCGTCCCATCCGTATTTGCCGGAGGCATCTGCTTGCTGATTCCCCACGCATCCCCGCCAAACGCCGTGCTCCTCATGCTGACGAAGGAAGCATCTGACCAGTAGGGAAGCATCCCAAAGCATCCCCAGCAAAGGCCCGTATCATCAGGATCGTCACATATGCAGTTCATTCAAGTGCTAGATGCTTCCTTCGTCAGCATGACAAACACGGCGTTTGGCGGGGATACCGGCAAGGGTTGATCTGGCGATGCCTTCCCTCGCATTCTTTCCCGGCTGGCATGCTCCGTATATACCCGTATTTTCAAAATTCGTCTTTTCCGGAGTAGCCGGTTTACCGCATTTTCCGTTAAGGGTTCCCAAACAACGGCCAACCCGTCATGAGCAAGTCGCCCGAGAGTGCATTTACCAGCCAGTCCCTGTTTGCCGCCCTGGCCGAGTTTACCGGCACCTTTTTCCTGACGCTGGTTGCCCTGACGGTTGCCGCGCCGACCACGGCCTACGCGGTGGGCCTTACCCTGCTGGTGTTCGTGTACGCCATCGGCGGCCTGTCGGGCTGTCACATCAACCCGGCCGTGACGGTGGGCCTGGTGGCAAGCCGCCGCTTCCCCCTCATCGAGGGACTGATCTACATCGTGGTGCAGATTGCCGGCGCCCTGCTGGCCCGCTTCGTGGCCGCCCAGGAGTGGGTGGGCAAACTGGCCGACGATTACCAGGCCGGCAGCCCCGGGGCCGAGTTCCTGGGCTTCGGCATCCTGATGCTTACGGTAGCGGCCACCACCGAGAACAAAGTATCCAAGTCCGGGAGCGGCATTGCCGTGGGCGGGGCCTTGCTGGCCGGCCTGTTGCTGAGCAACGGCATTCTCAACCCGGCGGTGGCCATTGCAATGGGCGAAACCGGCTCTCCCGCCGTGTGGATGACGGTCATCAGCGGGGTGGTGTTTGCGCTGGTCTTCACGCTGTTCGAAAAGGCCCGGCCGCCCAAAACCGACAAAACGGACGATTAAAGGCGTTCTGCAAAAGCTTGTCATTCCAAACATCCTGGTCAGATTCAGGCGTGGATGCCTCCTTTCCACGGGTTGGCGCGCGGACGCCTTATCCCGTCCCATAACGATTCAATGGATGGCATAAAAGAGACCTTTCCACGTTTCCCCGCCAGACGCCGTGCTCCTCATGCTGGGCTTGCGAAGCATCCGGTACAAAAACCCGTATTGTTGGGATGGTCACACCGGTAGTTCATTCGTGTGCAAGATGCTTCCTTCGTCGTATGTGCTTAGCGTATATGGGTGGTAATGTGAGGGGTGGTAACAGCATGGGTGGAGATAGGATGGGGATTGGTTGGTGAAGCGTAAGTGGAGTTTGTTCTTTTTGGCATTGCCCCAAAAAGAACCAAAAAGGTCTAGGCCCAATGATGCTTCCCCCCGCTGACCAACCCGCCCCTCGCCATTGGGCCGGGCCCACGCGCCGCGACTCCACCGGTGCCGGGGATACGATACGGGTGCGTAAGGAAAGAACGATACCAGCGCGTAAGGGCGCCTGCTCACTGCCTGGCTGCTCACTGCATACCCGCAAGGGAAGGCGCTGATCACATACCCTTCGTCAGCATGACAGGACGCATCGTTTGGCGGGGATGGGTGGGAGAAGCCCTACCCATTCCATTGTAATCCGGCTTTTCGAGATACGCCCCCTGCAATGGAGGAAGCGTTGTCGGAAGCCCCGGAGGGGCGTGTTGTTCCTAGCAAGGCCCGCCACATCAGACACAAGCTCCGGAGGAGCGTACTGTTCAAATGTTTTCAGCGAACAGGTCACTCCTGCGGAGCGCTTGCCCGAGGGAAATGTCGCGTGCCAGGGACAGGGCGTCCCTCCGGGACTTTCCCTGACTACAATCTTATTTACCTGCAACCCGTTACCCGCCTGCAACCTGCCATCCTGCACCGGCAACTGTTGAACCTTCAAGTCATTGATCGGTACAACAGTTATTTTCAATCCATTGCGCAAACTTCGATTCCGGTAACGTATATTTCTCGCCGTATTCACCTCATTCCCCACAGCGCACCCGATGCAGGAAATCAAGGCAATAATCACCGGGGCCACCGGGATGGTCGGCAAAGGCGTCCTGCTCGAATGCCTGCAAAACCCGGCCGTCACCCGGGTGCTGGTCCTCAACCGCCGCCCGCTGGGCATGGAGCACCCCAAGCTGCGCGAACTGATCCACCCCAACTTCTACGACCTTTCGTCCGTCGAGGCGGAGCTGCAAGGGTACAACGCCTGCTATTTCTGCCTGGGCACCAGCGCCTACCGCATGAAAGAAGCTGACTACCACCGCGTGACCTACGACCTGACCCTCCACGTAGCCACCACCCTGCTGCGGCTCAACCCGGGCATGACCTTCTGCTACGTATCCGGCCAGGGCACGGACGGCAGGGAAAAGGGCCGGCTCATGTGGGCCCGCGTGAAGGGAAAAACTGAGAACGCCCTGCTGGCCCTGCCCTTCCGCAGCGCCTACATGTTCCGGCCGGGCTTCATCCAGCCCATGGACGGCATCCAGTCGAGCACACCGCTCTACAACCGCATTTACAAGGTCGTCGGCCCCCTGTTCCCGGTCATCAAAGCCGTTTTCCCCAAGGGCGTCACCACGACGCGGGCCGTCGGCAAAGCCATGATCGCCGCGGTGCAGGACGGGTCGCCGGTGCGCGTACTCGAAACGGCCGACATCAACCGCCTCGCCGGGCAATGAGCAACTGGCGGATGGGTGTTCACTGCTATTGAACTTGTTCAGATTTTCTATTAATTCGTCTGAAAGCCATCAGTGAGACACTGACGGCGGCGTGCGGGTATTTGCCTGGTTTCGTGCCGTGGTCAGTGTCCTACTGACCACTTCCGGGAGGCAGTGTGTAGATACGCAGTAGATACGCAGTGAGCGGGCACAGTTCGTTACGAGGCCGTATCGTTGTTTCGGCACCGGTGGTGTCGCGGCGCGTGGGCCCGGCCCAATGGCGAGGGGCGGGTAAGCCCAGTGGGGGGAAGCATCATTGGGCCTAGACCTTTTTGGTTCTTTTTGGGGCAATGCC
>CADCTQ010000384.1 GCA_902805615.1 uncultured Cytophagales bacterium | reverse complement strand
TAGCGGAGTTGGGTGAGGCTGTTGACGCCCTCCATGAAGTTCTGGCTCTCCCGGATGCGGTCCACGAGTTCCTGCGGAATCACCTCGCCGGTCTGGTAGTGGCGGGCAAAGAGCCGCAGCACCTCGGGTTCGTAGCACCAGTTTTCCATCAGTTGCGAGGGCAGTTCCACGAAATCGCGGTACACGTTGATACCCGTCAGGCTTTCGTACCGGCCGTTGGCGAGCATTCCGTGCAGGGCGTGCCCGAACTCGTGGAAGAGCGTGACCACCTCGTTGAAGGTCAGCAGCGACGGCCGCGTGTCGGTGGGCCGGGTGAAGTTGCACACGTTCACGATGTGCGGGCGGACGTTCTTGCCGTCCACGATCTTCTGGCCGCGGATGTCGTTCATCCAGGCCCCGCTGCGCTTGCCCTCCCGGGGAAAATAGTCGCCGTAGAACACGGCCACGAACGCACCCCGGTCGTCGAACACCTCGTAAGCCTTCACCTCGGGGTGGTACACGGGAATGTCCTTGTTTTCTTTAAAAGTGAGCCCGAAGAGCTTGTCGGCCACCGTGAAGATGCCCGCCAGCACGCTGCCCAGTTCGAAGTAGGGCTTTAGCATCTCGTCGTCGAGGGAGTACTTTTCCTTTTTGAGCTTTTCGGTGTAGTAGCTGTAATCCCACCGCTGGAGCTTTTCGCCGGCAAAGCCATTGGCCCGGGCGTAGGCCGTCAGGGCGGCCAGCTGCTCCTCGGCCTTGGGCCTGGCGTGGCCCACCAGGTCCTGCAAAAACCCGGTGACCTTGCAGGCCGAGCCCGCCATGCTTTCTTCAAGCACGAAGTCGGCGTGGGTGGGGTAGCCCAGCAGGGCCGCCCGTTCGAATCGCAATTGCACGATCTTTTGCAGAATCTCCTGGTTGTCGTTCTGGTCGCCGCGGTAGCCGCGGGAGTTGTAGGCCATGAACTGTTTCCGGCGCAGGTCGCGGTTGTCGGCGTACTGCATGAAGGGCGCGTAACTGGGGGCTTGCAGCGTAAACGCCCAGCCTTCCTTGCCCTTCTGCGTCGCAGTTTGCCGGGCCATCTCCCGCACGAACTCGGGCAGGCCGGCAAGGTCCGCCTCGTCGGTGATGGTCATTACGTACTCGTTGGTTTCGTTGAGGATGTGTTCGCCGAATTCGAGGGCGAGCCGGGCAAGTTCCTTGTCAATCTCCCGGAACCGTTCCTTGGCCTCCGGGGAGAGGTTGGCGCCGTTGCGGGCGAAGCTTTTGTAGGTCCGTTCCAGCAGCATCCCGTCTTCGGCGTCGAGGTTCAGCCCGTGCCGCCCTTCGTACACGGCTTTGATGCGGGCAAACAGCGCCTCGTTGAGGGTAATGTCGTTGCTGTATTCGGTGAGCAGCGGCGAGGCGTCGCGCACGATCTTCTGCAACTCGGGGTTGGTTTCGGCGTGGTTGAGGTTGTACATCACCGACGACACCCGGCTCACGAGTTCGCCGCTCCGTTCGAGGGCCACCAGGGTATTTTCGAAAGTGGGCGGCTCGGGGCGGTCGGCAATGGCGGCCACTTCGCGCCGGCCGGCGGCAAGGGCTTGCTCCAGGGCGGGCAGGAAGTGTTCGTTTTTTATCTGGTCAAAGGGCACCGTTTCGTGCGGCGTCCGGAAGGGTTGCAACAACGGGTTTTCGCTCATGTTCATCGTGGTTTTCGTAAGCACACCGGCAAACTGCAAGTATAACGGAAAGCCACCACAAGGAAGTTTCTCCCCCCCACGTCCTCATTGGTGATTTGTCAGTTGATTGAACTGACAAATAGGGTTTTTATTGGGCGAGAAAAATTGGGCGAGAAAAGTGGCTGCGTAGAGGAACCAGGAGAAAAGCAGGATCTTAATCAACAGTAACGTCTTTCCTGGCAGTGAAAGAATGGGTAGGCAGGAAGTGGTCGCATCGCGGGCAGGAAGCGCATCGCGGGCAGGAAGCGCATCGCGGGCAGGAAGCGCATCGCGGGCAGGAAGCGCATGGCGGGAAGGCGTCGCATCGCGGCTCCCCTCCTCGGAGGGGCCGGGGGTGGGTTCACCTACAGGCCACGTAACATCAAGGAATCACCGCGCCCTGTAAGGGGTACCTGCTGAAAATCCGCAGTAAAGCTGGGCTCGGCGTAAGGGAGATCACCGCAATGCAATGATCCCCGTATTGTGCGGGGCATATCAGTAAACCCACCCCAGCCCCTCCGAGGAGGGGAGCCGCGATGCGACGCCTTCCCGCGATGCGCTTCTTGCCCGCGATGCGACCACTTCCTGCCTACCCATTCTTTCACTGCCAGGAAAGGTATCCTTGCCCGGAGAGTCGCTTTGCACTCCTTTGTGATACGCTGTGTCTCCATGCTACACCTTTGTCATTGTTTCTCTTCCCCGTCAATCTTGCGGAGGCGGCCCTCCACCAACACCAGTTCCTCGTCCAGCGCCTGCATGCCGCCTTCGAGCCGGTCGAGGCGGGCCCGGGAGTTGATCACGCGCCGCAGCACGTCGAAGGCCGCCGCCGAATCGCGGACGGCCAGCAGGGCCGCGGCGCCGGGCAGGCTTTCGGCCTTGCCGGACAGGGCGGTGGCTTCCGGTACGGCGGTGGTGGCGTCGCCTTCCCGCTCCACTTTTTCCCGCAGGGCCTGGATGCGGCCCATCGCGTTGCGGTAGCGGTCCAGCAGCGCCAGCAGCGGCGGGGTCACGTCGTGCAGTTTTGCTTCGGAAAGGATGAAGGGCGCGGCGGCCGGGCGGACTTCCTGCCGGTTGCCCGCGTTGGCTTCCGCCGGGTAGCGGTTCGTGGGAACGGCGGGACTGCTTCCTCGCTGGCCCCGGCCGTTCGTCCACAAGGCCACCAGCAGCAGCACCACCAGCCCGACACCGGCCACGGCCAGCCAGCGGCTCTGCCGGGCGGTTGGTGCCCCCGGCAGGGGCTTCCGGCGCAACGTCCGGATGGTTTTGGGGGTGATCGTGCCGTTGGGCTTGGTGACCAGGAAGTCCGGCGGGGCGGCCTGGGCGGCTGCCGCGTCGGGGTCGGTGCTTCCCCCGTTGCGGCCGGTCAGCACTTCCAGCATTACCACGGTGATGTTGTCTTCCCCGCCCTGGCGGTTGGCCGCGTCAATGAACGTCTTGCAGAGTTCGCCCGGCGGCTCGTTGCGCCCCATGATCTGCCCGATCTGTTCCGAGGTAAGCATGCCATTGAGGCCGTCGCTGCACAGCAGCAGTTTGTCGTGCGGCAGCAGGGGCTGCACCAGCACGTCGGGCCGCGGGGGGTGCCGGCTGTCGCCGAGGCTCTGGGTGATGATGTGGCTTTCGGGGTGGCTTTCGGCTTCTTCTTCGTTGAGCCGCCCGCTCTGCACCAGTTCCCACACCACCGAATGGTCGTCGGAGAGGATGCGCAGCCCTTCGCCCTGCCGGTAGAGGTAGCAACGGCTGTCGCCGCTCCAGCCCACGTAGGCCGTCGGTCCCAGCACCCACACCAGCAGGATGGTGGTGCCCATGCCCTCGCAGGCGGGGTTGCGGCGGCTGTGCTCCACGATCCGCCCGTGGGCAAACAGGATGGCCTGCCGGAGCCATTGGGTGACCTGCGCCCCGCCGGCGCCCGGGGCGGCGGGGAGGTTCGAGAAGAATTCCTTGATGGCTTCCACGGCCAGGGCCGAGGCCACCTCCCCCGCGTTTTCGCCGCCCATGCCGTCGGCCACGGCCAGCAGCGTACCCGCTTCGCTCAGCGCGTAAGGCGTTTCCACCAGGAACCAGTTGCCTTCGGCCAGGTCGGCACACACCAGGAAATTGTCTTCGTTGTGTTCGCGCAATTGCCCCACGTCCGTCAGGGCGGCTACCCGGACGGTCATTTCCTTCCCAACAGGTGCTTGAGCAGGCTCTAGGGGGTTGTACATAACACTTTTACTTTAGCCAAAAAGGCAGATGTGAGCTTTTAAACGTGAAACGCGGGACGGGTAACGGACGCCTCCCGCAAAAAACGGATTGGTTAGCTTATGAATGATCGGTTGCGTGTCCCATGCTGCATTGCTACATCTGAGTTAAACGTGAAAAATTAAATGCCAGTCTGTACCCAACCCAACTTACGCCACGATGAACATGATCAAACGGATGAATTGGAGGATGTATCTCATGCCTGAATCGTTGTATCCCGTCAAACAGGTGGTCCCCGGTTCACATTGGTTTTACCCGGCCCGGTACCTGGCTCCCCTCCTCCGTGGCCCTCGCCAAAAGACCTCTGTGGTGAAAAGCATTGCTTGTCGTATACGGCGAAGTTCCATCAGGGATGATTGTGCGCGGGTACTTGTCGGCAATAAATGAATAAGTTTCTACGTATCTGGGCGACCTCTTTCGGTACGGTCATTCCCTGAGGGAATGACCGCGAGAGGAGGCTAACGCGGAATAACACCTTACGTTCTTTGCCATGCACCAGTCTTCAGCACCAGTCTTCATCCTGTACGCTATATGCCAGCTATACGCTATACGCCAGGGTTGCAAACCTCATCCCATTGAGCGGGAACCCCCGCATTGCCCCTCACGCGCCAATTCCCGTCTCCGGTCTCCATTCTCCGGTCTCCTATCTTACTTCAGGCTGCTGACCGGGACCACGCGGCCCTTTCCATCGGGTCCGGGCACCAGCATTCCGGCCACGAAAGGCACGCCTTCGTGCAACACGAAAACCGGGCCCCCGAAGTTGCCCGGTTCCACCCGTTCCTCCCCTACCGGCCAGTGGCCCGTGGCCCGGTCGGGCGTGCCGAGGGTAAGCCGCGCGTAGGTGGGATTGCCCGGCGGCCCGGCCTCCGCGTCGGCCGGAATCTCGTAGCCCAGCAGGTGCACCCGGGTGCCGGCCTTGGGCATTTCCCGGGTTGCGGCGGCGAGGCCCGTCACGGACACCTTGCACGTGGCCCAGCCCGCGCCGGCGGCCGGGTCGGCTACGGCAATTTTGCCCTCCCCGAAGCCAAAGTTACTCACCACGGGGCGGTCGGCGGCGCGGTTCACGGCAAACCCCTCCCCGGGCAGCGTCAGCGACGGGCCGCCCGGGGCCGTGGCCACGAGCTTTACCGACGCCTTGCCGCCGTTGTGGTGCACAAAGTTGGCGTACAGGTTCAACGCGTCTTTTTCGTCCTGCGGGTAGGCCCAGGGTTCCACCCAGCGGCGGGCCGTGAGGAAGCGGCCGTCTCCGAGCACGAACCCGGTGCCGGTGCCCACCAGGTAATTGTCCATGCGGACCGGCCGCCCCCCTTCGTCGGCCAGTTCGAGCACCTTGCCGTGCCGGTCGGTGACGGTGAGCAGGACGTGCAGGGCGTACACGGCCCCCCGGCGGGCCATCACGGCCCCGTCGGCGCCCGACGCGGTGGCGGGGGTTGCCATGGTGGCCCGGGCGGGCGACGAGGCGGCGGGCCGGGTCAGGGCCCGCAGGACTTTGCTCTGGGCGGCCAGCGACTTCTGGAAGTTCTCGTTTTCCTGGTTGGCGGCGGCCAGCCGTTCGGCCAGGCGGGTCCGCTCGGCCAGCGCCACCGAGTCGCCCCGGGCCTGGGCCTGTTGCTGGGCCACGAGCTGCGTCTGGATGGAATGGGTCATCTGCCGGAAGTTGTCCTTGTCGGCGTTTACCCGGTACAGCAGCCAGCCGGCCAGCGCAACGCCCACCCCGAGCAGGGCCCCCACGCCGAGCAGGGCGTACCGGTAGGGCCGCAGCGCCTGCCGGGCAAACAATTGCATCCGGGCGGTAAAGGCCAGCGGCACCTTGCCCGTCGAACCGATGAACCGCAGGCGGGGGCCGTCGGCCGACAGCTGGATTTCGTCGCCGTTGTTGAGGGGCCACTCCCGGAGCACGGGCCGGCCGTTGACCAGCGTCTGGTTGGTGGCCGACAGGTTGAGGATGTGCACCCGGTTCCCCTTGCGCTCCAGCGAGGCGTGTTTGCGGCTCACGGTGGGGGTGTCTTCGCCGAAGCGGATGCCGCAGTTGCGGTCGCGGCCCAGCTCAATGTAGGGTACGACCACCACCTGGCTCGTGTTGGCCGCGTGCTTGCCGGTGTCGGTCAGGAACTCCAGCGTGAAGGGGGAAGCCTTCCCGCCGGCCAGCAGTTTTACGCCCGTTCCAATATTTCTGGTTGCTCTTGACATGATGCGCATGCTCCCCTACGCGCGGGGACCCTCTGGAAACGACTGTTTGCGCGGGCATCCCGAACCAGGCCGCCCCTTCCCGCGTACAAGCTCTACTGCCGGGTACGCGGCGGGCGGAAGCCGGGGTGACCGCCCGGGGCGGCGCCGGAAACCCGCTGGATGAATTAGGGAAATTACCCGTAAGAAATCAAGCCAAAACTACATTTATTTTTGCATTTTTGCGGTATGGATGGAGACTGCCGCCGGGCCCCAAATGCCGGGCGCCGGGCCTCTTGCGCGGCTTTTGATGGGTATGTAGCTCATTTACAGGCAAGCACTCTTTTTTAGGAAACCGTTGCAAATGCAGCTTTAAATCTTTTAATTGTACCTGCCAAAACCAGCGCGTCCGTACGACCGGCGTAATATAATTTTTCTTTCTGTAACCGTTTTAATCCTTTACCCGAACGGGTCACCTCTTTTTCGACCATGCAAAAACTGCAAAAAGACGCCCTCTTTGCCGGCCGTTACCGCTTGATCCGACAGGTCGGCGTGGGGGGGTTCTCGGAGGTTTGGGAAGCGCAGGACCAGGAGGCTGACGGCGTGAGCGTAGCCATCAAGATCTACGCGCCGGGCCGCGGGCTCGACGACGACGGGATCAGCCTCTTTCGCAAAGAATACGCCATTACCCTGCCCATCAACCACCCGCACCTGCTCAAGGTGCAGTACTTCGGGGTGTACGAAGGGTCGCCCTACCTGATCATGCCCTACTGCTCCAACGGTTCGGTGGCGTCGCTGCTCAACGGGGGCAAAACCTTCACGGAAGAGGAAGCCGCCGCGCTGCTGGCCCAACTGTCGGACGCCCTGGCCTACCTCCACTCCCGCAACCCGGCCATCATTCACCAGGACATCAAGCCCGACAACGTGCTCATTGACGAGGACGGCAATTTCCTGCTTACCGACTTTGGCATCAGCAGCCGGATGCGCCACACGATGGCCAAAAGCACGGGCAAGGCTTCCACGTCCATGTCCATTGCCTACGCCCCGCCGGAGCGTTTTTCGGGCACGCCCCGGAGCCTGGCGGCCAGCGACGTGTTTTCGCTCGGCGTGATGCTCTACGAACTCTGCACGGGCGACGTGCCCTGGGTGGGCAACGGCGGCGCGGCCCTGCTCAAAGGCGCCGAAGTGCCCAACCTGCCCCCCGCGTACTCCCGGCGGTTCAACGGACTGGTGCGGAGCTGCCTGCGGCTGGAACCCGAAACCCGCCCCACGGCCGTTGCCCTGGCCGAACTGTCGGCCAAGTACCGCAAGGAAGGCTACTGGGACGTGCCCGACGAAACGCCCGGGGCCAAGGCCAGAAAGCGTTTCCCGGCCCGGGCCGCCGCGCTGGCGGCCGCGGCCGTGGTGCTGCTGGTGGTGGCGCTGGGCGGCCTGGCCCTCTACAACCAACGCGCCGCCGGCCGGCAACCGGTACCCGTGACCGACGCAACCGACGCGCCGGCCGCCCGCCCCGGGGAAACGCTTACCGACGCCGACCGGCTGCTCAAATTCCGGCAATTCCTCGCCACCGCCGAGGACCTGGTGAAACGCAAAGACTACAAGGCGGCGCTGATGCAGTTCTACATTGCGCAGGCCTTTGCCTCCCCCGAGGAGGCCGGGCGGCTGCACGCCCGGATCGAATCGTACCAGCGCCTGGCCCGGTCGCAGGGGGTAAAGGTGGCCGACATTGCCCGCATCCGCGAACTGGCCGACGAAACGGTGCAGAAAGAAAAGCAGGACCTGATCGCCCGGAAAGCGAGTCCGCCGCCGGCCGCGACGCCCACCGCCACGGTCGCCCCCGACACCGTGGCCTCCGGCAATACCCGTACGGAGACGGCCGCGCCGGCCACCCCGAAGATCAGCGCCATTGAACTCATCAACCAGGGCGAAGTCTTTTTCCGACAGGGCCAGTTCGCGCAGGCTTTCGCGCTGTTCACCAAGGCGTCGCGGGTCAACTACCCGGCCGGGCACTATTACCTGGGCCTGAGCTACAACACCGGCAGCGGCGTGCGGCGCAACCCGGCCAAGGCCAAAGAATACTTTGAACGGGCCGTGGAAGGCGGCTACGACCTGGCCAACTACCCGCTGAGCCTGATGTACCGTACGGGCCGGGGCGTCGAAAAAAACGAGCAGAAGGCTGACGAATACCACGCCAAGGCCATGCAGTCGGTGGTCACGCAGGCCAACCAGGGAGAAGTGCTGCCCCAGTACTACTTCGCCGAAACGCTGGAAAACGGGTACGGGACCCAGGGCGGCAAAGACGAGAAGAGCGCCCTGGACTGGTACCGCAAGGCGGCCGACCAGGGGTACGCCCCCGCCCAGTACGCGCTGGGCCGCCTCTACAACGAGGGCCGCGGCACCAGAAAGGACTACGAGGCGGCCAACGAATGGCTGGGCAAGGCGGCCGGCCAGGGGCTCCGCGACGCGCAGTTCCAGCTCGGCTACAACTACCTGCTCGACCGGGGCCGCAAAGACCTGGCCGAAGGGGCCGGCCTCATGCGCCAGGCGGCGGACCAGGACCACCCCGAAGCCCAGTACTACCTCGGCGTGCTGTCGGCCCTGGGGCTGGGTACGGCGCCGGACAAGGAAGCCGCCCGCAACCTGCTCCAGCGGGCCCGGGCCAACGGCGTCACCAAGGCGGGCAACGCCCTGGCGTTCCTGGATGGCACGTTGAACCAGCCGGTGAAGGGCTACAACCAGGAAACCGGCGACGAACTGGAAGTGACGGTCAACTACCGGGACAACAACCCGTTCACGTCGCTGGGCCTGCTCACGGACCAGAAAAGCAAATCGCAGGACGGCAAGCTGAGTTTCCAGGTCCGCTACAAGCTGCGGTCGGCCTACCCCTACTGCCAGGTGAGGCCCCAGGGAACCGGCTTCGAATTCACCGGCAACATCCCGAACCTGGAAGCCAAGGAAGGCACCACGGTGCCCTACATCGCCCGCGAAACCGAGGGCATCCTCAACGACAAGGTGACGGTGGTGATGTATTACGAAAAAACCGACGAAAACCGCACCCGCCAGAAGAAAGAACTCGTAAAGGTGGACGTGCCCGTATTCGCCGTGTGGCTGTAAGCAAACGGACCATTTCCGGGGATGGTACACGGATTGATTAGGATGATTATGATTTGTTATCATGAAAAAGTTACCGGGCATGCTATGAATGAAGTCATTCAGTCATAATATATCATAACCATCATAATAAATCAGTGTACCCCATCCGTGTACCATCCCCCAATTTCCTAATCCCTTCTTTACCATGAAACGCTGTGACAACTGTGGGTTTGGGAACCGGGACGAAAGCGTCCGGTGTGTAAAGTGCAACCACGTGCTCACCACCGGGACGACCGACGCCAAAGCGGCCACGCCCCCCGCCGGCGATGCACCCAAACCGGGCGGCACCCAGGTGCAGAAAACCAAGGCGGGCATCAAGGTGAACGCCCCGGCGTGGGACGAACTGACCGCGCCCCCCAGCCCCGCCGGCAAGACCGGCACCAACTGCCCGGCCTGCTCCTACCTGATGCGTCCCGGGGAAATCCTGTGCGCCAAGTGCGGTACCAACATTGCCCTTTACAAGGCCGCGCCGGCCGACAACACCAGGACCGACAACGCCAGGACCGACAACGCCAGGACCGTGCGCCGCGTGGTGCCCGAAGCCAAACGGGGCTTCCGGCTGGTGGCCGTGTCGCTGCACGACGATGCCGAAACCAAAAGCATTCCGCTGGAGGGCGAACACGTGGTGCTCAACCGGGAAATGCTCGACAGCCACAACAACTCCATCTCGCGGAGCGGCCACGCCAGCCTCACCTTCCGGGACGGCGAATGGTGGCTCGACAACCTGAGTTCCCTCAAATCCACGTTCGTGCAGGTCAACGGGCCCGTACGCATCCAGCCCGGCGACGCCATCCTGCTGGGCGACCAACTGTTCCGGTTCAAGACTGATTAACGCTTTTCCTTCCCATGTTCACAGACCAAAAGGCCGGCGCCAGCCGCTCCGAGCCGGCCATTGTCCGCTTCTCCGGCGAGCACGGCACCCGCCTGACGGCCGATGACCGGTCGGCCTACGAGGTGCAGCAGCTCCTGGGACAGGGCGGCTTTGCCGACGTGTACCTGGTGACCGACTCGCGCAACCACCGGCCGTTTGCCCTCAAGCTGCTGCGGATGTGGGAGATTCAGCCCAACGAACGCAAAGAAGTGCTCAACCGGTTCAACCGCGAGTACGAGTGTTCGCGCATTGACTCCCCGTACCTGATCCATTCCCACAGCCAGGGGCGCCACCACGGCAACCCGTTCTTCACGATGGACTACTGCGAGAACGGTTCGCTGCGCCAGCGCATCGGCAAGCAGACCGACCCCGCCGCCCTCCACCGCGTGGCCGTGGATACGCTCAAGGGCCTCTCCGACCTGCACAAGCAGGGCGTGATCCACCGCGACCTGAAGCCGGAAAACATCCTCTTCAACAAGCAGGACGCCTCGCTGCTCACCGACTTCGGCATCTCGGGCTTCCTCAAGTCGCGCATGACGATCCGCAACTGGCTGGGACACGTGAAAGCCATTGTGGGCACGCTGGTGTACATGCCGCCCGAACAACTCGACGCGGCCCGGGCGTATACGTCCATGGGGCCGGTGACCGACATTTTTGCCTACGGCGTGCTGGTGTTCGAAATGCTGACCGGCGGCTTTTTTCCCTTCGGCGACGATGCCGAACAGAATGAACGCGAATACGTGGACCGGGTGCGCAAGGGCCAGTGGGTCAACCTCGACAAGATGGCCGACCGCATTCCCGCCGTGTGGCAGGAGGTGATCCGCGGGTGCCTGCAAGCCGACATGAGCCGCCGCTACCAGCACACCGACGACATCCTGAAGGTGCTGGGCACGCGGGTTTCGGGCAAAATCGCCGGCCTGCCCACCACCGGGGCGGCCCGTACCGCCAAGGGGGCCGTGCTGCGGGTGATGAGCGGCGCCCAGCACGGCCACACGTACCCGCCGC
>CADCTQ010000383.1 GCA_902805615.1 uncultured Cytophagales bacterium | reverse complement strand
AACCTGCTGGCGCTGAAAGACCGCCAATTCTACGTGGGCGAAACCCTGCTCGAAATGACCGGCGCCTGCCACCCCTGTTCGCAGATGGAAGACATCCTGGGCGAAGGCGGCTACAACGCCATGCGGGGCCACGGCGGCATTACGGCCCGCATCGTGCGGGGCGGCACCATCCGCGTCGGCGACCCGGTGTACGTGGCGGACCCGGAAAAGAACCCGGCAGAAGAACGCTAGCGGCAGGAGCAGGGTATAAGGACCTGTACGGGACCAAACTTTTATATTCGCACGATGGCAAAAGAAATAAGGCAGGATTTCCGGATGGTGGCGACCACCATGTTCGGCCTGGAGGACATACTGGCGGAAGAACTGCTCAAACTGGGCGCGCGGGACATCCAGAAGCTCAACCGGGCGGTGGCCTTTGCCGGCGACCAGGGCTTTATGTACAAGGCCAACCTCAACCTGCGGACGGCCCTGCGGGTGCTCCGGCCGATCAAGACGTTTACCGTCAAGAACGAAGCGCAGCTCTACGACGGAGTGCGGCGCATTGACTGGTCGGCGTACCTCGACGTGGCCGGCACGCTGGCCGTGGACACGGTGCTCAGCTCGGACCTCTTCACGCATTCGCAGTTCCTGTCGCTGAAGGCCAAGGACGCCATCGTGGACCAGTTCCGGGAGGCGTACGGGCAGCGCCCCTCGGTGGACCTCGACCGGCCCGACCTGCGCATCAACCTGCTCATCCAGGGCGACGCCTGCACGGTGTCGCTCGACAGCTCGGGCGACTCGCTGCACAAGCGGGGCTACCGCGACCAGACCAACCTGGCTCCCATCAACGAGGTGCTGGCGGCGGGCCTGGTGCTGCTCAGCGGCTGGGACCGGCGTTCGACGTTCATTGACCCGATGTGCGGTTCGGGCACGATTCTCATCGAGGCGGGGTTGCTGGCCTGCAACATCCCGCCGGGCTACTACCGCGAGGAATTCGGCTTCCAGCGGTGGAAGGATTTCGACGCCGGCCTGTGGGATACGATCTACGACATTTCGATGAAAAAGATCAACGACTACCCGGTGCAACTGATCGGGGTGGAAATTTCGCGGAACGTGGCCCGCAAGGCCCGCGAAAACGTGAAACTCGCCAAGCTCGAAGACATCATCACGATCCACAACACGGCTTTCCAGGAGTTTGAGCCGCCGCCCGGCCCGGGCCTGCTGGTCATCAACCCGCCCTACGGCGAACGGATGCACCAGGACGAGGACATCATCGGGCTCTATGCCAGCATCGGCGACACGTTCAAGCAGAAGTACAAGGGCTACACAGGCTGGGTCATCAGTTCCAACATCGAGGCCCTCAAGCGCATCGGGCTGCGCCCTTCGCGCAAAATTCCGGTCTTCAACGGTCCCCTCGAATGCCGTTTCATGCGGTTCGACATGTACGAGGGGAGCAAGAAGCAGGCAAAGACGGGAGGGGAGTAGTTTCGGTGTTCGATGCCCGATGCTCGATGTTTGGGGATTGGAAAGGAGGGTTAGAGGGATTCGATGAGGCGGCAGAAGGCATCAAAGCGTTTGCAGGCTTTTCGCATGGTGGCAACTCCTGTTTTATTGGCAAGGGTGACGCCATCGGTAACCTTGCCAAATTCAGGAAACAATTTGGCCAACCTTTTAGATGGTGCCGTTTCTGGTGCGTTATTAATCATCTCCGGATCGTTGCCGAAGTCTTGCAGAATGGCATTGAGTACGGGAAGGCTCCCGGGTTTGCCGAAGTGGGCGGCAAGTTGGGAAGGGTCAGAGAATAAATAAGACTCAAACTCGTGAACCTGAAGCACGAACCGGAACCGCGGGTCGTTGATTTCCCTTTGGAGCCTGCTTTGGATGGCCGCTACCTGCTGATCCAGTGAACTTTCATGGGCCGCCAGATGATCGGAGAAAGTGGCGTGCAGCCCGTAGTAGTCGTACACCAGCGCAAGCAGGGAACAGTGGGTGCTGCTTCTGAGGAATCGTCTCACGTTATCCACGCAGGAATCATACGACACCCGGCCGCCTTTGTGGGCCCTGGCAGTCAAGTTTCGCTTGTTGGGCATTTGCACCACGATGAAATAGTGGTTGTTGAACGCGGAAGCAAACGTATCCTTATAGAACCGCTCCTCGGCATCTCCCTCCACGATCAGAAATATCCCCGCCATTGGTTAAGGTTTTCCGCCCAGAAAATTCATTTCCCACAACTGTCCCAGGGTATACTCATCCAGCCATTCCGCCAGTTCAACGTCCGGCTTCCGGCTGAACTCAGTTTCGCCGTCGCGGGTGCGGCGCACGATGAGCAGGTCGTCGGGCCGGAAGTGGTTGATCAGGTTGACGCTCTGGGTGGCGATGATCAATTGACGGTGCAGGGTTGCCTTGGTGATGAGTTCGGCCAGTACGTGCAGGGCGAAGGGGTGCAGGCCCAACTCCGGTTCGTCAATGACGAGGGTTTCGGGCATGTAGGGCACGCCGGGCGGTTGCAGAAGCACGGTTGCCAGGCAAATGAACCGGAGCGTACCGTCCGAAATCTGCCGGGCCGAAAAAGCCCGGTTGCCGCCCTGCTCGGTCCAGCGCAAGGCTATTTTTCCCTTTGCCAGCGTGCTTTCTTCCAGCACAAAATCGTGAAAATCGGGGTATACGAGGCGCACCGCTTCTACAATCCGGAAATAGGTATCGGCCTGGTTCTGCCTGAGCATGAAGAGAAACGGCGCCAGGTTCTGGGCCTCGCCGTACAGGGTTTCCGAGTCGTCAATGGGCTGCGGCAACTTTACCGGGGCGTTGTCACTGGTATCGTGGAAGTGGAAAACTTTTAGTTTTCGGATGTAGTGATAAACGTACGTAGCGTAAAGCGCAGTGCTCTTCTTTAAGCCCGACTCTTTACCAGAAGTCAGGATGTGTTCTTTCCGGTGGGAGTTCTTTTGGATTTGCCGGTATCCTACTGTTTCGCCCCCAAATCTGTAATCCTCCCCATTTGCCTGAATGCCAAACATATAAGTATTGGAATTGTGCTCAAGCAAAGGCCGCGATCTGGGGGTGGGAACTGCGAAGTTCATCTCTACTCGGATGAAATCACTGTGCTCAAACCCGCCGAATAAAAAACTTCCGATTCCCCCTGCTTTGAAAATGTACGCAGCAAGTTGTTGTTCGCTTAATCTTTCGAGAAACCGGAACAGGCTGATGAAGTTGCTCTTGCCCGCCCCGTTCTGACCAATCAGCAGGTTCAACTGGTTCAGTTTCACCGTTTGGGCACGGATGCTTTTGAAGTTCTCGATAGTTACCTCTTCTAACATAGCCTTTTCGGGTCAGTTGGGAACGGGAAAAGTAAAATTACGACATTTTGCCCTGCCCGTTGCTCACGCTTTCCCTTCGCCAAAACGGCCTCCTCCCGCCTTCCCCACCCGAATCCACCCTGAATCCCGCCACCCTTCCCCAAACATCGGACATCGAACATCGGGCATCGAAGTCACTCCCCCAGCCACTGCCGGAACTCCGCCGCCTTGTCGCGGCTGATGACCACGTCTTCCTCGGGCACGGGGTTGAGCACCACCTTGAGCTTGCCGTTGAAGTACAGGCTGACGCGTTCCACGGCGCCGAAGCCGGCGATGAACTGCCGGTTGGCCCGGAAAAACTGCCGCGGGTCGAGCGACTTTTCGAGTTCATCGAGGGAATAGTCCACCAGGTACTGCCGGCCGTCGCGGGACCGCACGTAGTTGAGCTTTTCGCGGGTGCAGAAGTACGCCACTTCGGCCGTGGTGATCGGGAACAGGCGTTGCCCCTGCTTCACCAGGATGCGGTCGCGGTACGTGGCCGGACCGGCTTTGGGCCCCTCGGTCAGTTCCCGCAGCAGGGCCGCCACCTGGAGCCGGGCGTGGTCGGGTTCGGCAAACAGGCCCCGCAGGCGGCCCAGCTTTTCGAGGCTCTGCCGCAGGTCGTTTTCGGCCACCGGCTTGAGCAGGTAATCCACGCTGTTGACCTTGAAGGCCCGGATGGCGTACTCGTCGTAAGCCGTGGTGAAGATCACCGGGCAATCCACCGCCACGCGGTCGAAAATCTCGAAGCTCTGGCCGTCCACCAGTTCAATGTCCATCAGGATCAGCGCCGGGCGGGGATTGGCCGCCAGCCACGCCACCGACGCCTCGATGCTGTCGAGCACGGCCACCACCCGGGCGGACGGGTCAATGTCGGCCAGCATTTTGCCCAGGCGCCGGGCGGCCAGGGCTTCGTCTTCAATGATTACTACGGACAGGTTGTTCATGGCGGAGCAAAGGAATAATGACCTGGAAGTGCGTGGCCGTCTGGTTGATGACCGGTTCGGGCAGGTTGAGCAGGCGGTACTTGGCCGACACGTTCACCAGGCCCATCTTGCCCGAGGGAACTTTCGTTTTGCGCGGCCGCAGGTTGTTGACCACCACCAGGTTGTCGCCCGGGTCGTTGGCGATGCGCACGTGCAGGGGCAGCGAGGCGGCGATCATGTTGTGCTTCACGGCGTTTTCGACCAGGATTTGCAGCGTGAGCGGCGGCAGCAACGCGTTTTCCAGGGCCGGGTCTACCTCGATGGCCAGGAAAAGGCCGTCTTCGAAGCGGGTTTGCAGGAGGTAAAAGTAGGCCCGGATGAAATCCAGTTCGCGGCCCAGCGGGATGAGTTCCTTCTCGTTGCTTTGCAGCAGGTAGCGGTACATGCTGGACAGCTCCTCGATGAACCGTACGGCCCGCCGGGGGTCTTCTTCCACCAGCGCCGACAGCGTATTGAGGCTGTTGAAGAGAAAGTGCGGGTTCACCTGGTTTTTGAGCGAGTCGAGCTGGCTTTGCAGGTTGATCTTTTTAAGCGCCTCGCCCTCCTGCACCGACTGTTGCCACTGGCCGAGGTAGTACACGGCTTCGTAGAGGCCCGCGATGAGTTGCGAAAAAAAGAGCGTCATGCCGATGCTGAAGAGGTAGTTGTACACCGAACCTGCCGCGCCCTGGCCCAGCCCGAGCCACCCTTCCATCCACACGTGCCAACTGCCGGTGAGGGCCGATACGGGCAAGAGCACCGCGGCCAGCGTGAGCGTACGGCGGCGCACCCGGGCCAGCCCCGGCAGCCGCCGCCGCACCGCCAGGATCGCCAGGCGGGCCGTTTCCCACAACACGAACGTGAACAGCAACAGCCAGCCGATCACCTTGTAGGCGGGCTGCTGCCCCTCCAGGATGGCACGCAGGTAAAAGAACACCAGGAACAGGAGCACCTGGACCAGCATGCCGGCCAGCCGCAGGCGGAGGGAAGGGGTGAGGAGAGTGATGGGAGTGAGGGAGTTTAAGCGTTGGGGAGTTGGAGCGTTTGAGTGTTAGCGGGCTGGTCAATAAAAGTACGCATTTGGGGGGTGAAAATCCACCGGGTCAGGCCGCGACGGTCGCGGATGCGGGCCTGGCGGTGCGGCGGGTGGCGAAAAAGAGGGCGGCCAGCACGCCGAGGGAGGCCAGGACCGGCATCAGGCCGATGGGGTTGAGGGGAAACAGGGGCAGGCTGAGCAGAATTTGGAGGGCGCAGGCCCGCACGATGCCGCGCCGGGCGGCAGCGTTGCCGCGGCTGAGTTCGCCAATCCGGGCCAGCAGGTAGCCGCCCAGCCCGATAAAGACGGCCCCCAGCAGCATGAGGGAGTAAAACCGGAAATCGTACACGAACAGGCCGCGCTGCCAGCGGGAGAAGGCCGCCATGCCGATGGCAAACTCGTGGGCCCACAGGTTGATGAACGGGTTCATGGCGAAAAATACCATGCCGAAGAAGGCGGCCTTGCGCCCCGCGAAGTGCGGGTGGCGGTAGAGGAAGCGGCAGAAGAGGACCGTGCCCAGCAGGGATACGGCCAGCATGAGGGCATCGGTGAGCGGTTTGTTTTCCATGATTGAGGCAGAATGCGGGTGAGCGAATGGGGGATGGTCTGATGGGCCGGAGGAGGCGAAACAAAGTTGACCACCAGAACCGCAGTTTGAAACAACCACCCCTCCGGAAGGCCACATCGGCGTTCCCAATCGTCGGAAAAGCGAGTTGAAACGGAGGGTCTGAACCTTGATTTACTTGATGGAAAGATGAACTTGATGGAAATGGCGACGATAATCAGGTCCATCCTTTCATCAGGTAAATCAAGGTTCAGACCTCCCGTCTCCGTTAGTTGCCCGTTGCCGTCAGGCGGGGCGGGGATTGCCAGAGGACGTTGATGATGTACCACCGGCCGTTTTCCTTCACCAGGTGCAGGTAGTCAATGCCCCACTGGGCGGTTACCTTGGCCGAAGCCGTTTTGTCGGCCACGTCGAGCACCATTGCCGCCCGGGGCGAACCGGCGTTGGTTCGTTTGCCGTCTTTGTTCCAGGTACTTGCCAGCTTGACCAGGGCGGGAAAAGGCATTTCGAGTTGCTTGGAGTAGCCGCCGGCTTTCTCGTCGTAGAAAAAGCCCCGTTTCTGGAGGGTCGGGTGGACGCTCCGGTAGGCCAGCGTGGTGTCGGCTTTGTAAAAAGCGTCAATGTAGTCCAGGCAGGCTGCTTTGATGCCCGCTTCGTCGGTGGAGGCTTGCTGGGCCCGGGCGGGAACGAACGCCGCCGTGAGGAGGCCGGCCAGGCCAATGCGTAACAAAGTGCGAATCATAAGGAGGTAGACAAGAGAGGTTAGAAGTGAGACAAAAGCGCTGTGCCCGGCAGGGTGCCCCGGGTGGCCCACAATTTACCTGCCAGCCCAACCGCAATGCCCGGCAAGCGCCCCCGTTGCGTTTGGGCGCCGCAATTCCCTCCTTTTGCGCACGCAACCGGACAACTGCCGCCCGGAATCGAACAACGCCCATACCCCCGGCCTCCCGGCCCGTTTGCCCGGCCGCAATGCGCTCCCGGCCCCTGCGGGGGTAACCCCCAAAAACGCCCCCGAAAGGTACATCTGTAATTAGCGGCGGGGAATTGGCCTAATATGCCCGGCGGAAATGCGTTTTTTTGAAGAAACCGAGTAAAAAAGAATGTTTGTAAGCATTTCCCGGAAAAAGTTCTCAATCGTGTTCACGCTGATCGTCGGGCTGACCGCCTCGGTGATCCTGCTGCTCACCTCCGTGGGGTACTCCTACCAGGTGTCGGCCAACCTCTACGAGAACAACGTCCTGGTTGAACGCACCGATTCCCTCATCGGGCAGCTCGACCTGCTGGAAGTGAAGCTGGCCGCCTGCGAGTCGGGCGTGCAGGCCTACGCGGCGTCCAATAAAGAATACTTCCTCTACCAATACGACGAAGCCCGCCGGGCCACCCGGCAATACCTCAAAGCCCTCCGGGCGCTTACGCAGGGCCACGCCGGACAGGGCGACAAAGTCGAAGCGTTGAGCCGCCTGGTGACCAGGCGTTTCCAGTTGCTCGACAAAGCCATTGCCATCCAGAAGGGGGAAGTGGAAGACAAGGAGGGGCTCGACAAGCGGAAGATCCAGGCCAACCAGCTCAAGAACCGCATCCGCGACACGTCGGGCCAGTTGAAAGCCATGCTGGAGGCGTCGGTGGGGCAGCAGAAACGGGATTCGCACCGGATGCTGGCCGACAACAAGCGGGCCACTCAGACCGCCGGCGTGCTGGGGTGCGTGCTGGCCGGGCTCATTGCGGCGCTGGTGTACCGCGACGTGCGGGAACGCGTAAAGACGGAGGACGCCCTGCGGCAACTCAACAACCAGAAAAGCCAGTTCTTCTCCATCATCAGCCACGACCTGCGGGGGCCCACCCGCAACACGCGGCTCCTGCTGGAAATGATGGACGACCCTGCCTACACCGCCGGCCCGGAAGAGGCCGCGAAGATGGCCGCCCTGGCCCTGCAATCGGCGCGGCAAACGGAACTGCTCGTGGAAGACCTGCTCACCTGGGGACGCCTGCAAATGGAACAGGTGGGCATCCGCACGACCCGCTTCCGGCCCTGCGAGTCGGCCGAGAAAGTGTGCGGACCGTTGCAGGCCGCCGCGGCGCTCAAAAACATTTCCCTCGAAAACAACATTCCCCGCGACCTCGTCATCCAGGCCGACGCCGACATGGTGGAAACGGTGTTCCGCAACCTGCTCTCGAACGCCATCAAGTTTACGCCCGAGGCCGGCAAGGTGCGCATCGAAGCCCGCCGCCGCGGGGATTTCGTGGAGCTGGCCGTGGAAGACAACGGCGTGGGCATGGTGCCCGAAGTGATGGACAAGATCTTTTCGCTCCACGTCAAGCACACCACCAGGGGCACGGCCGGCGAACCGGGCACGGGCCTGGGCCTGGCCGTCTGCCGCGAATTCGTGGAACGCAATGGCGGCACCATCGGCGTCGAAAGCCAGCCCGGCCAGGGCAGCAAGTTCAACGTGCGCCTGCCGGTGGGAGAGGAAGTGGTCAGTGAGTAGGGATAAGTGGTACTGGTAACGGAGGTGGTAGCGGTAAATCTTTTTCCCCAGGCAGGTGCTTTGCTCAGGTCAGAAAGGTGGCAGCGGGTCTATTCGCTTTTCAGGCTCCTGGCCGGGTTGGTCAGCGCCGCTTTGATGCTCTGGAAACTGACCGTGAACAAGGCAACGGCAAGGGTGAGCACCGCCGTAAGGGCGAAAAGCCAGCCGCTCAGCGGGGTCCGGTAAGGATAATTTTCGAGCCACCGGTGCAGGGCAAACCAGGCGGCGGGGAAAGCAAACACGAAAGAAGCGCCGACCAGTTTGACGAAATCCCACGTGAGCAGGCGCACCAGCCCCGCGATGCTCGAACCCATCACCTTGCGGATGCCGATTTCCTTGGTCCGCCGTTCAGCCGACAGGGCAACCATGCCGAACAGGCCAATGCACGAAATGAAGATGGTGAATGCCGCACCAAACGTAACGATCTTTTTCCAGCGGGCCTCGGCCTGGTAATTCAGGCGGTTCTCTTCGTCCTTGAACCGGTAGAAATAGGTTGACATCGGGAAAAGTTTCCGGAAGGTCTTTTCAAGGTGCTTCACGCTGGCCGTTTCCGTGCCCGGCCTGATGCGGACCAGCACCCGGTTGCGCGGATTGGACGGGTTCATGGTAAACACCTGCGGGCCGATCTTCCGGTCCAGCGCCAGGTAGTGGTGGTCCTTGACCACGCCGACCACGGTGTATTTTTTGCGCTGGAAATGGAAGTCAACCGTTTGCCCGATGGGCTCCTTCCAGCCCGCTTCCTTGGCGAAAGTTTCGTTGACCAGCACGGATTGCGCCGAATCGGAAGGAAAACGGGGGGAGAAATTCCGGCCCCGTACCACCGGTATCCTGAACAAAGGCAGGTACGCTTCGTCAATCGTCTCGTAGGTAAACTGCAACTTGGTATCCCCGTTCACCTTGGCGGACGTTACCGACTGCCCCTCATTCTTGGTTGCCGTTTCCAGGATGGCCGGGTGCTTGAGTAGTTCGTCTTTCAGCAGTGCAGCCTGCCGGTGGCTCAGGTCGCCCTTGAATGCGCTGATCACGTGCCCGTCGTCGTAGCCCAGGTCCTTGCTGACCAGGTAGTTGAACTGGTCCGAAACCGTGAGCATGGCGATGATCAGAAACGAGGCGAGGGCAAACTGCACCACCACCAGGCTCTTTTGCAGGTAATGCTTGCCCGAGAGTTGAACGCGCCGGTAAAGCGTCTGTACCGGGTCGAAGCCCGACAACACCAGCGCCGGGTAAAAGCCCGCCAGCAGGCCGGTGAGCAAATACAGCCCGAGGTAAGCCGCTACCAATTGCCAGTCCAGCAGGTAGGAAAGGGCCAGGACTTTGCCCGACACTTCGTTGAACAGGGGCAAACTGTACTGCGCCAGCAGCAGCGCCAGGGCAAACGCCACCCCGCTCAACAGGTACGATTCGCCCAGAAACTGCAAGAGGAGTTGCCGGCGGCCCCCGCCGATGGCTTTCCGGATGCCGATTTCCTTGGCCCGCTTCACCGACCGCGCTACCGTAAGGTTGACGAAGTTGATGGAGGCGATCAGCAGAATGAAAGCAGCAATACCCGTCAGGATGTAGGAATACACCGGTTTGCTGGAATCCGTGAGCCCATTGTTGGCCGTAAAATCACCCGACAGGTGCATGTCGGTAAAGGGTTGCAGCAGGTGACGGGTGGTCATGCGGTGGCCGTATTTTTCCGCCCACACCTGTTTTATCTCCCGGGTATCCGCCTCGTATACCCGTCGCATCTTGGCTTCCACTGCCGGCACCTGCACCCCGGGACCCAGCAACACAAACGTGTTGAGGAAGGCAGAGCCCCAGTTCTCTTTGTTGTCCATTTGCTCGCGGGTGGCGATCAGCGGCAGCAGCACGTCAAACCGGATGGAAGAATTTTGCGGGCACCCTTTGGCTACCCCCGTAACGGTGTAAGGCGTGAAGGCACCGCCATCCTCTTTGAACAGCAGGGTTTTTCCCAGGGCTTGGGTCGTGCCGAATTGTTTTTGGGCCATTTCTTCGGAAATCACCGCCGAATGCGGCTCAGTAAGCGCCGTACGGGGATTGCCGCTCAACAGGGGAAATGAGAATACCGAGAAAAAAGCCGGGTCAACCAGGAACAACGGTTGGCCTTCTACCGCCGTACCTCTTTTAAGGTCCATAAAACCCGGTCTTAAGCGAACGAATGAAGTGATTTCGGGAATGGCCTCCCCGAACGCATGGCCCTCCAACCACCCGGTATTCCCGCCCATTCCCGCCAGGCTGCCGTCGGGGTTGAAGTTTTTGGTGACGATCCGGTAAATCCGCGGGCCGTTTTCGTGGAAGCGGTCGTAGCTGGCTTCGTCCTTGGTGTAGAGCAGGATGAGCATGGCCGCCGCCAGCCCGATGCTCAAGCCCAGGATGTTGATGCCCGAGTACACTTTGTTGCGGGCCAGCGTACGGAAAGTGATGGTTAGGTAATTGCGCAGCATGTCCGTAAAGAGGGGTTTAGGGTAAGCGTAGGTCCGGGATTTGCGTTTGAGATAGTAAAGCCGCAGGTAGGGGAGGGCCCTCAGCAGGTAAGCCCGTTTGGCCGGCGCGAGGCCTTTTTCCGGTACTTGCCGGTGAAATACTTCGTGCAGGTCCCCCAGTACCTCTTCGAGTACATCGTGGGGCAGGAGCCACGCCAGCAGGCGGTCCATCCAGTCGGGCGGCGCAGGAACGTTGGGGTCAGCCATGGGGAATGATAAGGGTAAGCTGAATTGACAAATAGGGTTGTGATGGGGGA
>CADCTQ010000382.1 GCA_902805615.1 uncultured Cytophagales bacterium | reverse complement strand
TGGCGTTGCACGGGCTGGGGCGGCGCTTCCCGGAACGCCGTGGGCTGGGCAGTCCGTTCGGCTACGGGACGGGCGGCCGGCTCGGCGGCGACCGGCTCGGCTACGGCGGGGGCCACCGACTGGCCGTTGCCATTCATGCTGCGCTTGGCTACGTAGTTGAGAATGTCCTTCTTGGTCACCCGGTTGTCGCCGCCGGTGCCGGGGATGTATTCGAGTTCCTGCATGGAGATGCCTTCTTCGCGGGCAATGGTCAGCACCAACGGTGAGTAAAAACGCCCCGTGGCCGGCTGCGTGAGCCGCTGGGGACTATGGTCCTCTTTAAGGGTATTGATTTGCTGCTCAAGCACCTGGGCGTGGCTCGGAGCCGTCACTTCCGGGGCGGCCGGGGCGTTGGCCGGGGTCCCGTTTTTGGCATCGGCGCCGGTGGCGATCAGGGCAATGGGTTTGCCGACCTCCACCACCTGGCCGACTTCCGCCAGGATTTTCTGTAATACACCGGCATGGGTAGCGGGCACCTCCGTATCCACCTTGTCGGTGGCTACTTCCAGCACTGACTCGTCCTGCTCAATCAGGTCGCCTTCTTTCTTGAGCCAGTTCAGGATGGTGCCTTCCATTATACTTTCACCCATTTTGGGCATCACCATTTCAATCACTGCCATTGGTTTGTTGGTTTGTTGGGGTTTGCAAATTTTTACGTGGGTTTAGATGAATAACCGGACCGACCCGAACCCGCTCCATCCGCCGAGGGAAATGGCTTGCAAATCAGCGTTCTACTGATTTTTCATTTTCCATTTCAAATTTTCCATTCGCCCAGGTCTGTCCTTTATGCAATCAGGGCGAACAAAAATACCATTTTTTGCGACACCCTTCCTCAGGAGAGGTTTTGCCGGATGAGGTTGAGCACCGACAAGGAGGAGAATTTGATGTTTATTTCGCGGTCCTTGAACAGTTGCAGTTTTTTGGCGACCGTCCTGGTCCCGTCGGCAAAGGCAATCCAAACGGTGCCCACCGGCTTTTCGGGCGTACCGCCGTCGGGGCCGGCTACGCCCGTGGTGGCTACCCCAATCGAAGCGTTCAGGCGTTGCCGCACGTTCTCGGCCATTTCCCGCACCGTCTGTTCGCTTACCGCGCCGTGCTGGCGGAGCGTTTCGGGGTTTACGCCCAGGTGGTTGATCTTCACCTCGTTGCTGTAGGCCAGCACGCCGCCCACGAAGTACCGCGAAGCACCCGGAATGCGCGTGATCGAATGCCCCAGGAAGCCGCCCGTGCAACTTTCGGCCACGGCCAGCGTGAGGCCCTTTTCGGCCAGCGCCCGGCCCACCGTCATCTCCAGTTCGTCGCTGCCGTAGCCGTACACGTATTCGGGCACGATTTGCAGCAGTTCGTCAATCTGCGCCTGTACTTCGCGCTGGAGCGTATCCAGGTCTTCGCCGGTAGCCGTGAGCCGGAGCTTCACCTGGCCCATGCTGGGCAGGTACGCCAGGCGGATGTGGGGCGGCAGGTTGTCTTCCCACTGTTCGATCTTGGTCGCCAGGAACGACTCGCCGATGCCGATGGTGCGGATCATCTTGTGGTAAATGATGGGCGTGCGGAAGTGCTGCCGGAGCTTTTCGAGGATGGCGTTTTCCATCAGCCACTTCATTTCGTGCGGCACGCCGGGCATGGACACGAACACCTTGCCGTCTTTTTCGAACCACATGCCGGGCGCCGTGCCCACTTTGTTGGAGACGAACGTGGCGTTGGTGGGCAGGGCGGCCTGCTGCCGGTTCAGTTCGGTGAGTTCGAAGCCGCGCCGCGAGAAGATTTCGGCTACGTCGCGCAATGCCTCCGGGTGAATTTCGAGGGTGCTGTTGAAGTACTTGGCCAGCGTTTTCTTGGTAATGTCGTCTTTGGTGGGACCGAGGCCGCCGGTCATCAGGATGATGTCGGCCCGGCTTTCGGCTTCGCGGAGGATGTCGAGGATGCGGTCTTCGCGGTCCCCGACGGAGGATTTGCGGACCGTCTTGACGCCGATCTTGTCGAGTTCGGCGCTGATCCACTGCGTGTTGGTGTCGGTGATTTGCCCGTAAAGAATCTCGTCGCCGATGGTGATTACTTCTGCCAGAATATCTTTTGCCATACCCGTTGGTTTACGCGGCAATGATACGGAAAGCGGCATAAGATTGGTAGGAGCCGGCCAAATTTACTGCCCCCGGGCCATCCCCGGGGTAACCGCGCCGCATTTTCGCCACGGCAAAATTGGGTGTAATATTTTTACAACTATTCTATAAATTGAATTTTATAAATACGCAGTTGAATTTACCTAAATGTAAACTTTGCCTTTTAGTTCGCGCCGGTTTGCTACAAGCAAGAAAGCGCAAAAAGCGTAGTGCGGTAATTTTATGCCTGAAAATGAGGAATATGCAGATTGAGTTTCCCGTTTTTCGGGCCCTTTTGCTTCACGCGGCGTATGGCCGCCGGGGCGTTTTAGGCGCTTTTATTTAGGCGTAAGTTTATTTGGAATATTGGTACATTCCAATATATTTGTCTAAGCGCCACCCGGCTTGGTGGCTGTTTGCTGCTTCCCCTCTTACTCCAATCCTTTACCGCTTTACAACCCTGCCTGCTTATGAGGAAAAGCTTTACTATTTTCTTTTTGCTGCTGTCGTGCTACCGGGTTGCCGCCCAAACTGCCGCCTCGTCGGAGGCTCCGGCCGCCCACCGCAAACTGACCCTGAGTGACACCATTCCGATGGACGACACGCCCCGCGACGAGTTGTACAGCCGCGCTTGGCGGTGGTTTTCGGACGCCTCCCGCAACGTACCTTCCCTGCTCGAAGAAGCCAACCGCCGGTACGGCCGCTTCACCGGCACGGCCAGCCTGCCCTTCTCCACGCGGCAGGGCGGCGGCAGCGAATACGTAAAGGGTCGCATCTATTTCAACTTTACGGTGCGGGTAGAAGATGGCTTCTACACCTACGAGCTGACCGACTTTACCCACGTAGCCCGCCTCCCCTTCAACACGCTGACCACGCACGACCGGTATCCCTACCGCACCGTGGCCGACGAAGACTGGCATTCCCAGGTGTGGCAGGAAATGAAGGCTAAGGTCAACGTTGAACTGAAGCCGATGGTCGAAAGCCTGAAGGCTGCCATGCGCATTCAGACCGAAAAGCTGGAAGAGTACAAGGCCATCCGCGCTTCATCCCCCGAAGGCGGGGAGTAATCCTGGTTGTCCCCGGATACCACCGAAAAGCACTGATCTCAGCAAGAACTGAACAGGGTTCGTTCCGGATTTTGCCCGGCCGGAAGGTCGGGCAACTTTTTGGGTAGCTCCTAACTGATTTATATTCATGGGGTTTTGTCGAACAATGTTCCCTAGGCATAGTTGTTTGATCAAACTAACCCGTGAAGGCCATGAGAGAAAACGACAATGTTGTGATGATTGAAAAAACCTGCATCCGCTACGGGCTGCTTACGGCGGGCACGTTGGTCGCCTACTTCCTGTTGATGCGCCTAGTGGGACTGGCGGAGAACGTAGAGTTGCGCTTTCTGAACCTGGCGATCCTGATCACCGGGATTGTGCTGGCTTACCGGAGCCTGAAAAAATCGTGGAAGGGCCGGCTCGGGTACTTGCAAGGATTGAGTTGCGGGACATTTACGTCCCTGGTGGCCGTGACGTCTTTTGCCCTCTTCACCTTTGTCTACCTGATGTTCCTGGACCCCGTGTTCATGGCAATCCTCAGAGTGGAGCACGGCCGGACGCTCAACCCGTACACCTCCGCGTTGGCCGTATTCATGGAAGGCGCCTTTTCCGGGATGATTGTATCCTTCTGCTTAATGCAATACCTGAAAGACAGTTTGTTGCCTTACCTGAGGGAAGAAAAATCCCTACAGCCGGCAGTCATTGCCGCGCAATCCGGACTATAACTTCTTTCGGATCAAACAAAGGCGACGCCGGACATACAATCCGGCGCCGCCTTTGTCTTTTCAATGCCTGCAAATACGTTCGCTGTGCATTATTCCCCGGATGACGCTACCAGCCAGAAAGTAACCAAGGAGGAGTACTCTCCAAAAGTCAGCTCTTCCGGAACCCAGGCATTTCCGGCGCACATCGCAGGGAGATCTGCCTTGAATTCGAGGTATTGCTTCCAGATCACAGAGCGTAATTATGTTGTGAATCCTGATGCTGTGCGAATCATCGAACTCCTTGGCACAACGGAGAATAAAACCGCATTTGTGGACAGTGAATACAATGGCGTTGAAAATTTCTGTGTAGGCTTCATCAAAAGGGCAGTTGATAAAAACGTTTTTTTCGTAGTTAACCGGCCTTTTCATTTCCCCTTTTTACTGTTTTTAAAGTTAATCACGGCTTTTTCCGCTTTGGCAGCGGTTTCCTTACTAACATTGGGGTTTGCTTTAACGTTAGTCTGCTCTTTGGTGATTCCTTTAAAAGGCTTTCCGTCTTTTTTCACTTCCAGGAATTGTCCCGTGGATGTATCCCGCTGAATATAATTGCCGGTTGCCGGGTTATACACCTGGGTACGGGTTTTTACTGCGCCCTGACGTGAACCTTTCCCCGTATTTCTTGCCATCTTGATTTGCGTATGTATTGTATAAATATAACGCATTCAACTGATAGGCTTCCCATCAGTTCAGAATAAGTTTTGAATACACCGGTGCTGTTTGGCCATTGCAACAAACGGGTCTTACGCTAAATTTTAAACTGAACAATTAGAAACCCGACCAATAAAAGAAGTGCCGGTGCACTTAAACGATAAGGCACCAGCACTTCTTTTCTATCAATGAAATCCTTACTTCTTGGGCTTTGCCGGAGCCGCCGCGGCAGTAGCAGTAGCCGTAGCCGCTTTAGAGGTTGCGGGAGTAGCTGAAGCGCCGACTACCGCTTTTTGAACCCGGCTGGGCCGGCTGTTGCCGTATGACCCCATGAACATTTTGCCTTTTTTCGATTTTTTATCGCCTTTTCCCATAAAATTTCAGATAAGTGAACGGCAAAAATAAGACGCTTCGCCGGGTTTATCAACTGTTGGGGGTGGTTTTTACGACCGGCTGCGCATTTAAAGCTTCGTCTCCGGCTTCAAACCCGTAATCCCGTTCCACCTTGCAAACGCGGGTCTTGTAGGCCCGGTACCAGTCGCGGCGCCCTTTTTCGCGGGCCAGTACGTGTTCGGCGTGCAGCTTCCAGGCCCGGATGGCTGCGGGACTTTCCCAGTACGAAACCGTAATGCCTACTTTCTCGCGGGCCGACTCCGCCCCCAGGAAGCCCGGCTGACCGGCGGCCAGTTCCAGCATCCGCTCCGCCGTCTCGCCGTAGCCGTCCGCTACGTCGGTCCGCAGGGAGGTAAAGATCACCGCGTAGTACGGCGGTTCGGGGGTAGGGGCGATGGGGGAGGAGAGCATGGGTATTGGGTAGTAGGGTATTAAGTATTAAGGGATTAAGGTATTGGGTATTGAGGGATTAGGGTACTGCCGGCTGCTTATTGCCTACTGCTTATTGCCGACTGACCATTGAGACTAAGAAATACCCCGGTGGAGCTTGCTGTGGCGGTAGCCGTAGCTGAAATAAACGATCAGCCCGATGAGCAGCCACACCAGGAACCACTTCCAGTTGTTGAGGCCCACTTCGGTCATCAGGTACAGGTTGACCAGCAGGCCCAGCACCGGGATCAGCGACAGGTTGCGGGTGAACGTGAAGTAGGTCATTACCAGGCAGACCAGCAGGAAGCCCACCAGCAGAATCTTGTGCTCCACGGCCGCCCAGAACCCATCGGAAGCGTCGAGGCTGAAGAACCGGGAGAGGGCCCCCGGGTCGTTGTAGAGGATCAGCGCCAGCACCCCGGCCATCAGCAGGGGCAGTACCCACTTGCCGTTGTAATAGGGCACCCGGAAACGGCCGCGGGGAATGTTCTGCCGGTCCAGCATCAGCACGCCGCCGCTCACCAGCACGAACGCAAACAGGGTGCCGATGCTGGTCAGGTCGGTCACGGTGGTCAGGTTCATGAACAGCGCCGGCACGCCCACCACGAAGCCCGTAATCAGGGTGGAAATGTGCGGCGTCTGGTAACGGGGGTGGATGGCGGCAAACGCCTTGGGCAACAACCCGTCGCGGCTCATGCTCATCCAGATGCGGGGCTGTCCCAACTGGAACACCAGCAGCACGCTGGCCATGGCAATCACGGCGGAGATCGAAATGATGCCGGCCATGAAGCTCAGGTTCAGCTTCTCGAACACGTACGCCAGCGGGTCGCCCACGGCCAGTTCGGTGTAGTTGACCATGCCCGTAAGCACCAGCGTAATGAACACGTACAGCACCGTGCAGATGATCAGCGTGTAGATCATGGCCCGGGGCAGATCCCGCTGGGGGTTCTTGCATTCCTCGGCCGTGGTGGAAACGGCGTCAAAGCCGATGTAGGCGAAAAACACGGCCGACACGCCCCCCAGTACGCCCCTCACGCCGTTGGGCGCAAAGGGACTCCAGTGGGCCGGGTTCACGTAAAAGGCGCCCACGGCGATGACCAGCAGCACCACGATCACTTTGAGCAGCACCATGATGTTGCCCACCGTTTTGGATTCCTGGATGCCCACGTACACCAGCCAGGTGATGAGGGCCGTGATGCCCACGGCCGGCACGTCGCCGATCAGGCGGATGCCGCCGAGGGTGGGGGCGTTGGTCCAGGCGATGTAGGCTTCCTGCTGGGCCACGGTGGCGTCGGTGAGGGCTTTGCCGGCGCCCAGCAGTTCGGTCACGGTTGTAAAGCCGCGGTAGGCCGTCAGGTAGTCCATCGAAAGGTAATTGGGAAACCGCACTCCCATGCCGTTGAGCAGGCTGGTAAAGTAGTCGGACCACGAGATGGCGACGGCAATGTTGCCCACGGCGTATTCCATGATGAGGTCCCAGCCGATGATCCACGCCATGAGTTCCCCGAACGAGGCGTAGGCGTAGGTGTAGGCACTGCCGCTGATGGGAATGGTGGAAGCAAACTCGGCGTAGCAGAGGGCCGAAAACACGCAGGCGACGGCCGTAAACACGAAAAGCAGCGAAACGGCCGGTCCGCCCGCGGCGGAGGCGTTGCCGATGGTACTGAAGATGCCCGCCCCGATGATGGCCGCAATGCCGAGGGCAACCAGGTCGCGCAGGGAGAGGTTTTTAAGCAGGTGGCCGCCGTGGACGGCTTCGCGGGCGGCCAGGTCGGAAAGAATGTTTTGAACGGACTTTTTGCGGAAAAGGGAAGAATTTTTCACGGGTGCGGTTTGCTTCATAATATGAAAGGGGCGGTAAAATTGATAAAGATGAAATTTTCTGCCAAACAATCAAATAAATTACGTCGCCCCCGTGTTGTAGAGAAAAGGCAAAATTGCCTGGAAACGATTCTGGGTGTATCTTGTCTGCTTATGATCTGGCCCATGAACACTGGTAAAAAGGCGTTTTTGTCGTTGCTGTTGGGCGTGAGCCTGCTCCTGCCGGGAGCTGCCGACGCTGCCGAACCCGTTTCCGCCCCCGAAAGCCCCGCCACGACGGCGCAGGACGGCATTTTCGGGAAAAAGAAAAAGAAAGACTGCGACTGCCCCGGCAACAAGAAGAACCGCCGCAAGGTCGCCCGGGCCCGCCGCAAGAACCGCACGGCCGTGCTCGTCATCCCCTGTCCCGCCACTTCCCCGGCCCAAATCGGCTGACGGCAACACCTACCAATACCTGATACTCAGTACCCAATACTCAATTCTTAATACTCAATCCCCCCACCCCAGCTTTACCCGCAGCCCGCCGTAGTAGTTACGGGGGGCTGCCGCGTTGAAATACCTCCCGCCGAAGGCATTGATGTCGTTGCCCAGGCTGTACTGCTCATCCAGGGCGTTGTCAACCCCCGCAAATACTTCCAGGCTGCTTTTGCCCACGTTGCGCCGGTACCCCAGCCGCAGGCCCAGCAACGCGTAGTCGTTGGCGTACACGGTGTTGGCGTCGTTGAGGGGAATGAAGTCGGTGAACGTGAACGTCAGGTTGGCGTACAGGCCGGGCCGGGTGACGGCGTCAATGCCGGCCACGGCCACGTGCGGGGCCACGCCCGTTACCCGGTTGCCCGTGTGGTCGAGAGTATCAGTGCCTAAATATTGCGTGTAGTTGCGGAAGCGGAAGTCGTTGTACGTGTAATTGCCCCAAACCGTGAAAGATTGCAGGAAGGGCGACCGGGCACCGGTCCCGGACGGCAGCACCAGGGCGTACGAGGCAGCCGCTTCCAGGCCGTTCTGCGACGTGCGGCCGGCGTTGACGAAGTACTCCGCGCCGCTGGCGACGGTGTTGCGCACGATGGTTTGGTTTAATTGGAGCGAAAACGCCACCACGTCGAAGGTGAACCGGTCGCTCACGGCGTCGCCCCGCAGGCCCAGTTCGTAGTTCACGCCCCGTTCCGGCGCCAGCGACGGGTTGAACGTGCCCTCGGAGGGACGGATTTCCAGTTGGGAGGGCGGGGAGAAGCCGTAGCTGATGCTGCCCCGGGCCGCCAGGTTTTCGCCCACTTTTTTGAGCAGGGCAAAGCGGGGCGAGAATACCGGTGAATACCGCCGGGTCTGGTCCTCCGCCGGCACGTCGGATTGCCGCAGGAAGTGAAAGAGCAGCCGGTTGTAGCTCAGGCCGGCCGTCGCCGTAAAGCCGTAGGGCAGTTCCACCTCGGCCTGGCCGAACGCGAAGGACTGCCGGGGGCCGATCCGGTCGTCGGTTTGCAGGGTGTCCTGCCGGCCGCCGCGGTTGCCGTAGTTGCGGGTGAGGCTGCGGCCCCACTGGTATTCCCCGCCGCCCACCAGGCGCACGGGCCGGCCGAGGGCGGTGGTCTGGTAGGTAAACCGGGTACGGCCGCCGAAGTTCGCTTCGTTCCGCTTCTCGTAGTTGGTAATGAAGGGATTCGCAAAGTCGTTGTAGGACCCGTACAGCGAGGTGACGTTCTCCAGGCGGGGGCTGAACGCGTACTGCTGCGCCACGCCGAGGGTCACGAACTTGGCGTAGATGGCCGCCCGTTGTTCTTCGGCACCCGGCAGGACGCGGGTCGCCGGCCGGGCCTGCCGCGGGTCTTCGGTGAACTGCGCCAGGTTGAGCCCGCCGGGCGTCTGGTAGGACAGGTCCGAATACAGGGCGTGCACCGAAAGGGTCCGTTTTTGGCCCGCAAAAAGCTGGCCCCGTACGTGCACGGCATCCCGCCGCATGGCGCTGTGCACCCGGTAGCCGTCCGACTGCTGGTGCGCGTAGGAAACGTACAGGTTGGCTTTCTCCGTGCCCGCCTGGTAGGCCCCGTTGATGCCGAACAGCCCGTACGAGCCGCCCAGGGCATTTACCTGCACGCTTTGCTCGCCGGCCGGGGCCACCGGACTGTAGAGGAGCACGGCCCCGCCGGTGCCGGCGCCGTAAGTGCTGCCGGCGGGACCTTTGATTACTTCGGCCCGGCCCACGTGGTTGAAGTCCAGCAGGTTGAGGGGCGTATTGCCGCCGGCGTCGGTAAACGGAATGTCGTTCCAGTACACCTTGACGTTGCGCACGCCGAACGGGGAGCGAAGCTGGCTGCCGCGGATGGAGAGCCGGTAGCTGCCCGGCGAACGTTCTTCCATGCGGACGCCCGGCAGGGTATTGAAAGCGGGCACCAGCGAGGCATTGCCGAAGCGTTGCAGGTCCCGGGGCGTGATCAACCCCACCGAGGCCGGCGTTTCGAGGAGCCGCCGCCCGGATTCGTAGCCGCTCACCACCACCTCGTTGAGCTGAGTGAGAGCGGGTTCGAGGAAAATAGTGGCCCCATTGCGGAAGCTGTAGCTTTCTAAGTCAATGCGATAGGGTACGTAGCCCAGCCGTCCGATGGTAACGGCGTATTCGTTTTTTTCAAGGGTCAGGGCAAAGCTTCCGGTTTCGTCTGTGGTCAACTCGCCACCCCTGTAAGTACCGTGCAGTATTTTGATGCTTTCTGTAGAATAATAGGCTCCCGTCACGGGTTGCCGGGTTTGGGCGTCTACCAGCTTGCCCGTGAGGGTGACCTGGCAGAATGCCGCTTGCACAAGAAAAAACAGGGTGGGGGATAGGAGGCGAAAAAGCTTCATGCGGCAGGGGACCGGATAGCGGCCTTTAAGGTTGAATGGGGTGGAACAGTGGCTCGCTGATACGACACCGGCGCCGTACCCGTTTGAAGATACGACCAGAATGCATAACGCGGGCATTTGCGTCCCGAAAAACCGAAAAATGGTATTTAAAACGTACCATTCTTTCCCAACCACCGCACGTAGGCCAGCAGCGGGGCGTAGTCTTTTTCGGCGACCACTCCTGCAAATCTGGGCATCCGGCTGTCGGGCTGGAACGCGGCGGGATTCCCGATGCGGGCCTTTAGCGATGCATCGTCGGGATACTTGCGGTGCGCCGGGCGCAGGTCGGCAATGCCCAGGCCCGTCGCGCCGTGGCAGGACCGGCACCCGTAAAAGGCGTAGAGCCGGCCGCCGGTCGCCAGGGTATCGCCGGGTCGGGCCGGCGCGGCGGGAGCGGCAGGGCGGCGTTTCACCCGGTTGCGGACGGGCGGCACGGTTTGCAGGTACGCGTAGATGGCCCCGGCCTCGGCCTCCGAGAGCTGCGCGTAGGTGGGCATCGGGTAGCGGATCACGGAATGATCGGGCCGTACGCTTTCCCGCAGGGCTTTTACAAACTGGTCGCGGCTCCAGCGGCCCAGCCCGGTCCCGGCGTCCATTGTCAGGTTGGGCGTCCGGACCGGTTCGCCTTCCAACGTAACCAGTTTGCCGCCGCCCGCCAGGTATCCCTTCGATTGCTCAGGGGCCAGCCGGTCCAGCTTGAGCACGTTGCCGGAGTGGCATTCGTAGCAGCCCAACACGTTGACCAGGTATTTGCCCTGCGCCACCTCGCCGGTGTCGGGTTGCACGGCGCCGGCGGGGTAGGGCAGGGGTCTTGCCACCAGCGGCATGGCCAGCCGGGCGGGCAGGCTATACCGGGAGGGAATACTCGCTACCGCGGCCGGCCGTACGGTTGGGTCATCCGAATGCTTCAGGAAGGCAATCACCGCCCGGAGGTCGTCGTCCGAAAGGCCGGGCTTTTGCATCATGGGCAGCGTCCGGCCGTGGCGGTCCACGCCCGTGCGGAGCAGGTAGGCGAGTTGGCCTTCGGTGTACGCGCCAATGCCCAACGCCTGGTGCTGGGTAATGTTGGCGGAATACACTTTGCCCAGCATT
>CADCTQ010000381.1 GCA_902805615.1 uncultured Cytophagales bacterium | reverse complement strand
TCGCCACGGGCTTGCTGCTGGTCCTGCCAGGCCTGGCCCAGCGCAACACTCCCCAATTCCTTCGCCTGAGCGAGGATAACGACGCCCTCAATGTCCGCGGCCGCGGTACCGACCGGGAGTACACCAACGGCACCCGGCTGGAGGTGTACTATACCAAAAATACCAAACCCCGCTTTCCGTCCACCTTACTGATATCCCTGGGCGGGGGAGCCCATATTCAAGACTTATACGGCGCTGGGCTCACCCACCTGATGTACACCCCCTGGGACCTTACCCGCGAAGACATTACCCCGGAGAGCCGCCCTTATACGGGGGTGCTCTCCGCGACCCATTCCCTCGTTTCCGCTGACCCGGTGCGCCACCAGAAGCTCACCACTGCGATAGGTTTGGGCGTGCTGGGGAGGGCGGCCCTGGGCAAGGAACTCCAGACGTGGATGCACCAGGTCATCCACTCGGGTACGCCCCAGGGATGGGATCACCAGCTGCCCACCGATGTAGTAATCAGCTACCTGATCGGGTACGAAAAGCTCCTCGTGCAGCCTTCGGCCAACGTGCAACTGCTGGGGGCAATGGGCGCTAGCCTGGGTACGATCAGCAACTGCCTCAACGCCGGCATCACCTTTCGGGCCGGCATCTTCGGTGACTATTTCACCGATTACCCGCTTCCATCTGCCGGCCGGCACCCCGGCCAGGGGCCCGCTTCCCGCAAGTGCCAGTTTTACTTTTTTATCCGCCCCGAGGGGCGCCTGGTGGTGCACGACGCGGTGTTGCAGGGCGGCTTTTTCACCGGCCGCCGCGCCGACCACACCATGGGGCGGGACCTGATGAAGCGGGGCTTTGGGCAGTTGGAGTACGGGGCCGTGTTCTCGTACCACCGGCTGGGCATCTCGGTGAGTGAAACACTGCTTACCGCGCAGTACGGGGGGGCTCCTTCCCATCAGGTAGGCAACCTGACCCTTTTTGTAGGCTTGTAGAGAACCGGCCGGTGGTGGCAAAGTTGAACTGGGCGATTGGTTTGAATCCAGATGCCGCCTTCTGCCTTTCCAGCCGGATGATTGCCCTTAAGGTTTCCCGAAAAAAGGAGGAACAACCCTTGTTTCTAAACATACTAACTGGTATGTTTGTCGGGCATACCAACTAGTATCTTATGGCAAAGGCGACCACGACCCGAGGGGCCATCCTGCAAAAAGCGTTCGAACTTGTCTACCGGAACGGTTTTCAGAGCACCAGCATTGACCACATTCTGGCTTCCATGCGGGTCACCAAAGGCGCCTTTTTCCACTATTTCAGGAATAAGGAGGAGATGGGACTGGCCCTGATCGATGAGATCATCTTCCCGGGCATGCAGGAAGCATTCATCAGGCCGCTCCGGGATTCGGTTGATCCCGTGGAGGACATTTACACCATGATGGAGCATCTGCTGCTGTCGGCGCCTTTTTTCCAGGTGCCCTACGGCTGTCCGGCCGTCAACCTGGTGGAAGAGATGTCGCCCGTGAACGTGCCGTTCAACCAGGCCCTGCACAAACTGCTCAACCGCTGCCAGCAGGCGTTGCAAGCCAGCATTGAGGAAGGCCAGCGGCGGGGTACCATCCGGCCGAACGTGGACCCCGGCCAGGTGGCCACTTTCATCCTGGTGGGCTACAGTGGGGTACGTAACCTGGGAAAGCTGTACGGCCCGGCCTGCTACCATACCTACCTGCGCGAACTCAAACGCTACCTGCGACAGCTCACCTGAATTTTTTTGCCCACCCACATACCATCTGGTATGTATAGATAGATTCACCCGTTGATTTTATGTACGCAACGCTGCTGATCCTTCATTCGCTGCTGCGCTGGCTGGTGCTGGGCAGCCTGCTCTACGCCATCGGGCGGGCTTACCGCGGGTATGCCGCCGGGGGTGCATTTACCAAAACCGACAACGCCGTTCGCCACTGGACGGCTACCATTGCGCACGTGCAGTTGATGGTTGGCTTTACCCTCTACATGGTCAGCCCGCTGGTCAAGACTTTCTTTGCGCGGGTAGGGCAGAATGGACAGACCGGCCTGACTTTCTTCGGCGTGGCGCACCTGCTGGCGATGCTCACGGCAATTGTTGTGATCACCATCGGGTCGGCACTGGCCAAACGACGGGAGACCGGCCGGGAAAGGTTTAAAACGATGCTTATCTGGTTTTCCATCGGCCTGGTAATCATCCTGCTGGCCATTCCCTGGCCTTTTTCTCCCTTTGCCGCCCGTCCTTACCTTCGATTCTAACCCCTATGAAAACCCTTTTGCATTCTTCCGTGGGCCGCCTCCGCCTGATCGGCTTTCTGGAAGGCGTCTCCTTGCTGGTACTGCTGGGCATTGCCGTACCCCTCAAGCACTTCTACGGCAACCCGGTGCTGGTCCGGGCCATGGGCCCGGTGCACGGCTTATTGTTTCTGCTGTTCGTGTTCAACGCCCTGAGTGTGGGAGTGCAGCAGCAGTGGAATTTCAAAACCACGACCTGGAAAGTACTGCTGGCCTGCGTGGTGCCCTTTGGCACCTTTTACATTGACCGGAAAATGCTTCGGGGCCGGCAAGCCCACTAATTCCCGCCTCAAAAAGATCTAACCCCGCCTCACCATGACAAACGTCCTTGTTTTTCGCACCAATTTGAATACACCCGAGCGGTTGTACCGGGCCGCCTGCCGGTTGTGCATCCTGATGCGGGGGGATTTCCGCTGGAGCGTAGACGCCGAAGACTGTGATTGCGTGTTACGCATCGAAACCGACAGCCTCACGGAAGGCGACATTGTCCATCTACTCACGCAGGCCGGGTTAGAATGCATCCCTTTGGTTTGATCAGGCCCGCCTTACGCTTTGCCTGGTTGGCTTGCGGTCAACAAAAAAAATTGCCCGACCTGCCGGCCGGGCAATTTTTTCTACCCGTTTGCGGTGACCCACCTATTAATAACCATCGTTTTGTCTTAGGCCGGCAGTGCGCACGTCCAGGCCGGGAATCGGCAGGAATTCGTGCTTGCCGGTTCTAAAGCCAAGCGGACCTAGTTCTTGCGCAGCCCTTCCCCAACGCACCAAGTCCTGGTACCGGACGCCTTCAAAGGCAAGTTCCAGTTGTCGCTCCCGCACAATCGCTTCGAACAGGTCATTGCCCGCTGCGTTCAGTGCCGGCATGCTCGTACCGGGTCTTTGCCGGACCTGGTTGAGGTATTCCAGCGCTTTGCCTTCGTTGCCGGCCCGGTAGCTGGCTTCCGCGGCCATCAGCAACACGTCGGCGTAGCGGATCAGCCGCCAGTTGGTGCCGTAGTTCAACTCCCGCACGTCCGACGGGGTCGTCCCCGACTCATTGGCGTAGGTCCCGTACTTGCGCTGGAAATACCCTTCGTAATCGTAAGCATTGGGGGCGGTCCAGTTGCCGCCCGCCGCTTTTAATTCGGTCTCCGACATCACGGTTGCTTTCCGGCGGCCCTCGTCGCCGGCCGCAACGTAAGCCTCGTACAGTTTAGCTTTGGGCACGTTGAAGCCCCATCCGCCGATCAGCGAATCGGAAGGCGCCTTGGTGTAAAAGTCGCTGCGGGGTCCCATCAGCTGGATGTGGATGTTGCTCTCGGGGGTCGAGCCCCAGGGAAAGTTGCCCCAGTCATACTGTTGCGAAGGGGTATACGACAGCTCGAACACCGACTCAGGGCCAAACTCCCCGGCTTTCGAAAATGCCCGCCCTACGGTGGGCTCCAGGCGGTATTCCCCCGAGGTGATCACGGCTTCGAACTGCTGGGCGGCCGGGGCCCATTTTTCCTGGTACAGGTAAGCCTTGCCCAGGATGGATTGCGCCGTTCCTTTCGAAACGCGGAACCGGTCGGCGGCGGCATAGGCACTTTTTACGGGCAGCACCGCGATGGCTTCCGTCAGGTCCTTTTCAATGAGGGCATACACGTCGGCTTTCGGCACCCGGGGCGTAGAAGTATACTGGCTCTGGGGAATCTCACTGGTGACCAGCGGAACGTCGCCCCACAGGGAGACCAGTTCGAAGTAATTGTAAGCCCGCATGGCCTTGGCCTCCGCAATCAACCTTTCCCGCAGGGGCGTTTCCGGCGTCACCGAATTGATGACCTTGTTGGCCCGGTAGATGGCGCTGTAGCACAGGCCCCAGGTCGCCAGCACTTTATCATTCTCGGGATCAAAATTATAGTCGTCCAGCGACTGATAGCCCGTCTGGTCACCCGGGCCGCTGCCGCCCGCGTTGCTTTCATCCGAGAGCATCGTTTTGACCACCGTAATGCTGGTCCAGGCCGTGTTGTAGTGGGCCGACATGATGTCGTACACCGCCGTGGTGGCCTGCAGGGCATCGGCATCGGTGCGGTAAAACTCCGTTTCGTTCAGGTTTCCCGGGGCGGGCTGGTCGATGAAATCTTCTTTGCAACCGGTGGCCAGCAACAAAGCAGTAGCCGTGCAGAGAACTCCTTTTATGAATATACTTTTCATGGTGCTGATGCTTTATGGGTTAGAAAGTGACCGAAAGACCGCCTAACATATTGCGGGGAATGGGATACACCCCTCTGTCAATCCCCAGGCTGTTGGCATTGCCGCTGCCGGCTTCCGGGTCCATGCCCGGGTACTTGGTAAAGGTGAAGTAATTGTCGAGCGACACGTACAGGCGGGCATTCTTCACCTTGACCCGCTCCAGGAAGGAAGCCGGCAGCGTATATCCCAGTTGTAACTGGCGCACCCGGGCGTAAGAACCCTTGAACACCATCAGGTCGCTGTTGTAGGCGTAAATGTTGCCGGTATTGGCCGCAAACCACTGGTTGGTGCTGCCTTCCCCGGTCCAGCGGTCGGTGTAGAAGAACGCCGGCTTGTTGGCAGTCGGGCGGTCGGTGCGGTTAAAGCCCATCAGGATGTCGTTGCCCGCCTGTCCCTGCAGGAACACCAGGAAGTCAAATCCCTTGTAACTCAGGTTCACGCGGGCCCCGTAGAACAGGTCCGGGTTGGGCTTGCCGATGTACGTCTGGTCGGCCGAGGTGATCTGCCCGTCGCCGTTCACGTCGACTACGACCGGGTCGCCGGGCTTGGGCGCGTAACCGGTGATGCCGGTTTGGGAAAGGTAGTTGTCAATGTCGGGCTGGCTCTGGAAAATACCGTCGGTTTTGTAGCCGCTGAAGTACCAGATCGGGTACCCCTTTTTGAAAACCGTGGCCGTCCAGCCCGTACCCACGCCGGCGCCGTTGATCTCGTTGACGTTGGGATTCAGGTAGGTAACCTCGTTGTGGATGGTGGTAAGGTTGCCCGAGATCTCGTATTTGAAAGCCCGGTCGCTCCCGTTCCGGTAGGCCGCTTCAAACTCGAAACCCCGGTTCAGAACGTCGCCCCCGTTGACGAAGGGCAGGCTGTTGCCCGCAAACCGGGGCGGAGTACCCGGCGTAATGAGGTCCTTGGTCGTTTTGCGGTAGTAATCCCCGGTGAAAGTGAGCTGGTTGTTAAACAAACCCAGGTCCAGTCCAAAGTCAACCTGCTCACTGGTTTCCCAGGTCAGGTCCGGGTTTTGCAGGTTGGCCGGGGCCGCCCCCACCAGGTAGTTGCCCTGGGCGTCGGGGTAACGGATCGGCTGGCCGAAGTACTGGGTCACGATGGCCGATTGCCACTGGCCCAGGGTCAGGTTGGACAAGCTGCCGTTTTGCCCCCAGCTGGCCCTCAGCTTTACGCTGTTGAGCACCCCGGAGGATGGGAAGAAGTCTTCGTTGGAAAGCACCCAACCCACCGACACGGACGGGAACGTACCCCAGCGGTGCGACGGGGCCGGGAAGGACGAACCATCCCGCCGGATCGTTGCATTGAGCAGGTACTTGTTGGCGAAATCGTAGGAAAGCCGGCCGTAGTAGGAAACCAGGGTATTGACATTGGCCGTGCTGCCGATCCGGTCGAGGGCGTCGGGCGTGCCGTCGGCGTACGAAAACCGGTCTTCTTCCTTGAACAATCCCGAGTAGCTGCCCCCGATGTAGTTGTACATCCGCTTCAGGGCCGAGGTACCAGCCAGGAAGGTGAAGTTATGGTTGCCGAAGGATTTCTGGTAGTTGGCGAAGTTTTCCCACTGCCAGTTAAACCAGTTGTCCTGCCGGTCACTGGCATTGGCAATGGTGTTCAGGCTTTCGCTGGAAAACCAGAAAGTAGGCGTCCAGTTGTGTTGCCGCTGAAAAGCGCCGTCGATGCCGAAGCGGGTGGTGATCTTTAAGCCTTTGATGGGTTCGAGGGTAGCGTACAGGTTGCCGACCACCTTGTTCTGCACGGTGTTTCCCCGGGCCAGGTCAATGCGGGCCAGCGGGTTGCCGTATTCGCCCCGGATGTAGTTGGAGAGGCCGTAGTAGTTGCCGTCCGCATCGCGCACCAGGGGCTGGCCCGCGTCAACGGCCGCCTGCACGTGCGCCGGCAATGCCCCCGTGTACGCTACGGGCGTAATGGGGTCGAGGGCAACGGCGCTGCTGATGAGGCCGCCGAACTCGGAATCCTCGGCAACGCCCGTCCGGGCAAAATTGGCGTACGACAGCCGCTCTCCGATGGTCAGCCAGGGCTTGATCTGGTGTTCGGTGTTGATGCGGACCGTGTACCGGTCAAACTTGGATTTGTCGCCGCCCACGATGCCTTTTTGGGTAAAATAAGTGGCTCCTACCAGGTAGGTTGACTTTTCCCCGCCTCCGCTGAAGGTAAGGGCGTGGTTTTGCTGCGGCGCATTTTGAAAAATTTCGCCGAGCCAGTTCGTGCCGCTCAGCCCGGCCACGTCGTCGGGCGTCGGGATGGTGCCGGCCGTGTTGGATTCAGTCAGGTACTGCTGGTACTGCTGGGGGTTCATCATTTTCATGACGTTGGGCCGCACCGATTGCTGCCCGTACTGAAAATTGTAGTTTACCTCCGCGGCGGTGTTGGTCTTGCCCGACTTGGTGGTGATGATCACGACCCCGTTGGCGCCTTCGGCCCCGTAGATGGCGGCCGAAGCGGCATCTTTTAGCACTTCGATGGAAGCAATTTCATTGGGATTGAGGTATTCGATGCCCCCGGCCCGCACCCCGTCCACGATGTACAGTGGTTCGGAACTGCCGTTGGAGCCAGTTCCCCGGATTCTGACCCGCATGGCGCTGCCGGGAGAACCCGAAGCCGGCAGTACGTTTACCCCGGCCGTCCGGCCCTGCAAAGCCTGGTCCACGCGGGTAGCCGAAACGGTGGCAATGTCTTCGGCCTTGACGGAGGAAATGGCCCCCGTTACCAGGCTTTTCTTTTGTTCGCCGTAGCCTACCACCACCACTTCGCCCAGCGCTGTTACGTCGGCCACCAGGGCTACGTCAACCGTGCTGCGGTCGCCGACGGCTACTTCTTCGGTCAAAAAACCAATGAAGCTGAACACCAGTACGGCGTTCTGGTCGGGTACTGACAGGGAAAATCTCCCTTCCGCATCCGTAGCCGTACCCGTGGTGGTGCCTTTCACGACTACGCTTACCCCCGGCAGCGCCGATTGGTCTTCCTGGGCCGTGACCCGCCCGGTGACGGTGCGTTCCGTGGGCTGCCCGGCCTCAACCGGCGTGGCGGACGCGCCGGGAGCGGCCGGGTTGAGGATGATCCGGTTGCCCTTGATCTCGTAACTGATCCGCAAAGGCGGCAAGAGCTTGCTCAACACCCGCGAAAGTTGTTCATCGGCAACCCGGATGGAAATTTTCCGGTCGGCGCCGATCAACTGGTGACTGTACATAAAGCGTACGTCGGCTTGTTTTTCAATGCTCGAAAGGGCCGTTTTCACGGCCTGCTCTTCCAGTTGCAGGGTAATTTTCCGGTCCAGTACTTCCTGGGCGGTCCCCGGATGGGCACTCACCAACGTCGAAAGCAGGGCGGCTATGGAAGTCTGCAGGAAAAATACTTTCATAAATACCCGGGTAAAGCTGGTAAGCTTCTGGTGATTTTGCATAAATTGAATTGTTTTTGTAAGATTTTGACAGAGAAGACAAAAACAGCCTCTTACACGAATTCCGATTCGTGTGGAAGACTCCTTAAGGGGATCTAAGCCGGTGGCGGCGGCAACGCCACTGGCTTATTTTTTTTGATTTTTCGTTGCGCTTTAGCGTTTCATGAGCAGGGTTAAAAGGTTAAAGAATATTCACCAGGGGAAGCAACAGACCCACGAAGCGGCAACTCACGAATCTGTTCTTTTATCTTTAGCCGGGACCCCTAACGGCATCCCTTGCTGAAAATCACTACTTGCTGATCCACCATCTCGTAGGAAGCGCCCAGTATCTTGCACAGCAGGTCCAGCTTCTCTTCCAGGGTCTCGTTGTAAAAAGTGACCGTCAGGGTGCATTCCTCCAGGCGTTCCCGGTCGTAGATCAGTTCCACCCCGTGGGCCTCGGCCAGGGCCGTAAACACGGCGGGGACGGGCTTTTCCTCAAACACGGCCTGCTGAAGGGGAGCCGGCCTGGGCAACGGGGTGATTTCTTTCTTCAGTTGATTCTCCGGGCGCAAATACACCGCCTGCTGGTGCGGGGTAAGTACCAGGTCGCTGGCTTTTGACTGACCCGCCCCGCCGGCGGGCGAAGCATCGGGTACCCTTACGGAAACCTTACCCGTTTTTACGGCTACCACTACCTGCGGCTCGCCCGGGTACGCCTTGATGGTAAAACTGGTGCCCAGTACGCTGGTCACCGTTTTGTCGGCGTACACCACGAAGGGACGGGCCGGGTTGTGGACCACTTTAAAAAATGCCTCCCCCGATAGGAAAACTTCCCGCCGGGCACCCGTAAACTGCCGGGCGTACCGCAGCCAGGTATTGGGGTGCAGAAATACCCGGCTGCCGTCCGGCAACTGCACCCGCCGGATCTGGGTCTGGGCATTGGTCACCTCCACCCACCTCCCGGCTTCGGGAACGGTCGTACCGTGCGTGGATACAACCACGGGCTTTGCCACTTTTTCGGGAGTGGCGTACCGGAGCAACGCCGTGCCCAGCATTACGATGACTGCCGCGGCAACACCCGCCCGCAGCAGGCCCGATTGCCACCAATGGACTACTTTGACTTCACGGGCAATGCGCCCGGGCCGGGCTGCTTCCGGCTCACCCGTTTTCCGGTCAATGGCTTTCCACAACTTATCCGCCAAAGGCGCTTCCTCCACCGCTTCCATTTCTTCCGGACTTTTCCCTACCGCTTCAAACCACCGGTCAATGAGCCGGGCTTCTTCCGGCGTAGCCTTACCATCCAGGTACTTTTGAAGCAGTTGCTGAAAGTCGGTTTGCTTCATGCAATGTAAATGGGTTGAAAGTGCTTGTATTGTAGAAGACGGACAAGGCGGCCCAATCCCTAAACCCGAATATAATTTATTGGAAAGTTTATATTAATAAACGGACAGCAAGCTTATTCTGTTGAATAAATCCTACTTTGCTGTAGTGTTTTTAATAAATGGCTGCACATGGATCAGTAGCAGGCAGAGACTACAGTGGTAACGTATTACCGGAGCTACGCCCGACTACCGCGTAATAATGGGATCATGCGACGGAACGAAGCAAGCGGAAGATCAACTGTAGTAGTAAAAGAAGAGAAAGATGGTGACGAAATCCTTTAATTGGCTGCGCAGGATTCGGAGGGCCTTGGAAATATGGTATTCAACCGCTTTTTCGGAAAGGTTGAGAAGCGCGGCAATTTCGCGGATCGAACGGCTTTCAATCCGGCTCAGCCGAAAAACTTCCCTTGATTTTTCGGGTAATTTATCCAGGCTTTCCACCAAAGCTGACGAAAGGTCGTTAACCGCAACGCTTTCCTCAGTATCATTATGGTGGAGCGCAACAAACGTCTGATGATACTCCGCGTAGCTTTCGTGGGTTAGCCTGGCCCGGATGTAGTCAATCACCCGGTGGCGGGCAGCGGAGAAAAGATACTGTTCCAATTTTTGGATGCGTCCGGCCGCCCGTTTGTTCCACACATTCACGAACAGTTCTTGCACAATTTCTTCGGCGGCTTCCCGCTCCTTCAGCTTGCGGTACGTAAACCAGAAGATGCGGGACCAGTATCGTTTATAAATCTCCTCGAACGCTTGTTTGTCATCCAGAACCATGGCATCCACCAGGCTGGAATCAGTAAGTTGGGCGTAAAAACAGGCGTTATGTATAATCAAAGTCTAGCGGCCCGATTGGGTGGAGTTTATTGCTAAACTACCGAAATATGTTCACAATATTGTGTATTTACAGGGGCCGGTGGTAGTTTAAAGGGAATGATTTTTTGGGGCAGTGGGTACGCAAATGGTTTTGGGTAGGATGCTTAGGCGGCTGGATTTGGGTTCTCCCGGCAGGTGGGCAGCCTAACCCTTTTTGTGGGCCTGCAAAAGGAGAGCCGCCCCACACAAGGGCAGGAGGGAGAGGCGAGTAACCGGATGGGCAAGCAATTTGTTTGAATTTTACAAGCTCTACCCTGCGCTATTATGATTACTCCCGAAACCCTTGAGGAATTCTACAAACAGAAATTTAACCGGCTGCCCAAGAATCTCGGGCAGGATGTGGGGCACTTCTTTACCGAAGCGAAACACCCGCATCACCGCCATTTTTACCGAACTCCTTGAACGGCAGTTTTCCATTGACTCCTCTTCCCGGCGTTTAAAAATGCGTTCGGCCAGTGATTATGCCGGGCAACTGGCTATGCACGTAAATCACTCAACCGGGCCGTCCGGTTAACCACGGGCAAAACAACCACCCGGCACATTGCCGAAAAGCTCACCGGCGAAGCCATTGCCTTGCTGAGACACACCGACTGGAATGTGGCGGAAATCGGCTATAGTCTGGGCTTTGAGGAACCGGCTCATTTCAACAACTTCTTAAAAAAACAAACCCAACTGCCTCCTTCCGCCTTCCGGACTGTTTGAATTTTGTAAGCATCTATTTGAATGCTGTAATGCTTGAGGGAGTAAACCGGTCTACTTTTGCAGGATACAAAAAGGCAAAAGCATGGACACTAAAAAAGTATGGTTTATCACCGGCGCTTCAAAAGGTTTGGGGCTCAGCCTCGCTAAGCAGCTTTTGCAGCAGGGCCATCAGGTGGCCGCCACTTCCAGGAATACGGCTGAACTCATCCAGGCCATTGGAGAAAAAGCACCTGGTTTTTTACCGCTACAGGTAAATTTGGTTGATGAAGCGAGCGTAGCCCAGGCGGTTCAAAAGACCTACGACACATTTGGACAGATTGACGTAGTAATCAACAATGCCGGCTACGGGATTGGTGGGAGCATTGAAGAATTGACCGATCAGGAGACCAGGGAAAGTTTCGACGT
>CADCTQ010000380.1:10899-11325 GCA_902805615.1 uncultured Cytophagales bacterium | reverse complement strand
AGCAGCAGGCTGCACGTGATGCCGATGGTGAGTCCCAGCAGGTTGAGGGCACTGTAGAATTTGTCCTTGCGCAGGTTGCGGAGGGCAATGGTGATAAAATTCCGGATCATATCGGGGGGGGGTTATTCCAAGGTTATTTCGAGGTCGCCCAGGCCGCCGTTCACCGTGATGTCGAGGGAATGGGTGGTTTTGCCGTACGCGTCGTTCACGTAGTAGTCGCCCTGCTTCCGGAAGCCGGCGCTGTTGAATCCGCCCAGGCCGCTTACTTTTACCCGCACGCTCATTTTGCGCGGCAGCACCAGGTTGAGGTCGCCGATGCCGCCGTTGAGGGCAGCCCGGAGGTTGGCGGTGCGTTCCCCGGTGAGGTTGAGGGTGAGTTCGCCCACGCCGGCGTCTACTTCCAGGTCGGTGACCGACGTACCGGCC
>CADCTQ010000380.1:0-10889 GCA_902805615.1 uncultured Cytophagales bacterium | reverse complement strand
GTTCACGGTGAACTTTCCCGCGCCGGCCTCCATGTCCAGGCGCCGTACCTTGGCCCCGTGCAGGTCTATGGTACCCTCGCCGGCGCCCATGCGCAGCACCAGGTCGGTGGGCACGCCCCGCGCCAGCCTGATCTCCCAGTCGTTGCGTTCGCCGTCGCTCATGTTCATGTTTTTCGCGTCGGGCTGCTCAATGGCGAGGCGCCCCGTGCTGCCCTCCCGGCTGAAGGTTACGCGGGGCTTCCAGGCGTCGCGGCTGTAGGTGAACCGCGACTCGGCCGCCGGTGCATCCCCGGCCGTCACCTTCAGCGTGCCGGCGCTGATCCGGATGGTGGCCGACAGGGAGTTAAGTCCTTTCAGGTCCGCCGACTGGCTGGCCGTCTTCTGCCCGAAGGCATTCGGGGCCAGGGCCAGCGTAACGAGGACCAGGAGGTAACGGAGACCGGAGACGGGAAGGGACGGAGACCGGAGGAAGGGAGACCGGAGACCGGAGGAGGATCGGGAACGGGTATCGGCGCTGCCCCGGAAAGGGCGGGTGAGGGGACGGGGAGAAGGGACGGTTTGGGACGTCATTCGCAAGTTGTTGCGTTGCGTTCGCACTGCCCGCATCACGGGTAATTGGTTATGTGTCATTTGTAATGATTCGTGGGTTATTTTTGGTGAAACCTATAAGTTATGGAGCTGCCCCGGATAAATGCAAGCGAAGAGGTACAGGCGGAAAATATTGCGTCTTACAACCACGCTAAGCTGGTTTACCGGCTGGGCAAAAGTTTTAGCCGGTATGATACGCAGTACGACATCCTCCCGGAACTGAAATTTGAACTGTCGTACGGCCGGGCCAAGCCCGACATTGCCATTTGTGAACCTGCGGAGGCGGACTGGCTCCGCGACGTGATCCGGCCGACTACCCCGCCACTGATGGCCGTTCAAATTCTGTCGCCCCGGCAAGCCTTGTCCGACCTGACGGATAAAGTACTGGACGTTTATTTTCCGTCGGGTACCCTCGTCGTCTGGCTTGTCATTCCGCACTTCCGGCAAGTAACCGTCATGACGCCGCAAGGACAGACGACCCTCACGACGGGCATCGTGCGGGATGACCGTACGGGCATCGAGTTGGACCTGGCGCATATTTTCGCGTAACGCTTACCCCTGCTCGCAATACGGTGGGGTAATGTTTGCGAAGCACCGTAGTTCTGGGTAATTTGGGTACATCACCGGACTTTAACCGTACCCATGCCCAACTTCCACTTGCCGTACGTAGCCGAAGAAATGAGCGTCTACGGCCCCAAAGCGCACCAGCGGATCATTTCCAAACTCACTTCGGGCCTCGGTCCCATGTACTACCGGGAAGGCACCCTGTCGCTGGAGCCTTTGCCCGAAACCATGCTCAACGAGGGGGAAGCCAGCCCGGTCCCCGACCTCATTCTTTACAACAACCAGACCCGCACGACCCCGGTGATTATTGAAGTGTGCCATAGCGAAGGACTGCGCAAAGATTTGAAGAAGGTAATCGGGCTCATTGACGGCGACGAGTACGGCATTGAAGAGGGTTTCGTGTACGACTACCTGGCCGGAGGGTGGTACTGTTACCGCCGCGGCAACGGGGGCCTTACGGAAACCTCCTCTTTTTCCCGGGTGCTGGACCTGGACCTGAACGCCTTTCTGCTTCCCTGATTTGTTCGCTCCGCAATGACTGGACCGGGTTGGCCGCTGCGGCTTTGAGGCTCCGGTAACCGACCGTGAGCAGGGCAGTGACCACCGAAAAGCGCTTATGCCGCCAGCGGTTGCACCGGGCAACTTTGCAGTAGTTGCGCAACATGACGTTCCGGTTTTGGTTATCTTTGAGAAAAACGTTCCCAACGATGGAGACCACTCTTGCTGCAAGCCCTTACGAACTCGAACGCGGAAAACCGATGCCTACCCTTACCCGCGGTGCCATCCAGGCAAATGTAATCGTACAACTTGCTGTCAACTACAGCGCCTCCTACCGGATCGCCAGCGAAGTAGCCCTGGCGACGGTTCCCGACGGCACCACGCCCGACATCGTAGTGTACCCGGCAAGGCCCCTCAGCTTTGCCAACGAACCGGCCCGGCAAACCGAAGCCCCGCTGCTGGTCGTTGAATTTGATTCCGCTCCGCAAACTACCGCAGAGACGGTGGACAAGACCTTCCGCTATTTTGCCTTCGGCGTACGGTCCTGCTGGGTGGTTTTCCCGGCCCTCCAGGGCGTTGCCGTGTACTCGGCTCCCGCCACGTTCCACTTTTTCCACGGCGACGAAGTGCTCAAAGACACCAACCTCAACATTGAAATTGACCTCAAGAAAATCTTCGCCTGATCCCCCTCCCTTTTTAATCCTGGTCATCCCCTGATCCTGCGAATCCTGATTCTGACTTTATTCGCTCCGCAATGACTGGACCGGGTTGGCCGCCGCGGCTTTAAGGCTCTGGTAACCGACCGTGAGCAGGGCAATGACCACCGACAGGCCGCCGGCCACGGCGAAGGGCCACCACGACAGGTCAATCTTGTAGGCAAAGTCTTGCAGCCACCCCCGCGCCACGTACCAGGCCACGGGCGTTGCCACCACGATGGCCCACCCCACCGGCCGGAGAAAGTCGCGGGAAAGCAGCACGACCAGGCCGCCCACCGGGGCGCCCAGCACCTTGCGGATGCCGATCTCCTTGGTGCGCTGCTGGGCCGTAAAAGCCGCCAGTCCGAACAAGCCCAGGCACGAAATGAAGATGGCCATGCCCGCAAAGCACGCGGCGAGGCGGCCCGCCGTGGTCTCGTCGCGGTACAATTTCGCGTATTCCTGGTCGGCAAATTGGTATTCCAGCGGATACGCCGGATTGAACCGCCGGTGCGCCTCCCCCAGGGCCGCCAGGGCCTCTCGGGTGCGGCCCGGCGCCGTTTTAAGGATGACGTGTCCCCAGTCGGGGTCAGGGTTCAGGAAGAGAAGCAGGGGCTGGATGGGCGTGTGCAGCGAGGCGAGGTGGAAGTTCTTGACGACCCCGATGATCTTGCCCCGGGCCGTAAAGCTGCGCTCCACCGTAATGGGCTGGCCCACCGGGTGCGCCAGGCCCATCACCGCCGCCGCTGCTTCGTTGATGAGCACGTTGAGGCTGTCCGTGCCGAAGGCCGGCGAAAAGTCCCGCCCTTCCGCCAGTTGCAGGCCCAGGGTTTCGACGAAGCCGTGGTTGACCCCCAAGAAGGAAAACGAGATTTTCTGACCGGCACCCTTGCCGGGCCATTCCACGGACGTAATGGTGTGGCTGACGTGCATCGGCGCCTGGCCGGCGGTGGTCACCGACCGGATGGCCGGGGAGGCTTGCAGTTCGTTGCGGAACGCCGGGAAGCTTTTGGGCAGGTCGCCTTCCAGCCAGGCATATACTACGTTTTCGCGGCTGAAGCCCAGGTGCTTCTGCCCGATGTAGCGGGTCTGGAGGTACACCACCAGCGTGCCGGCAATGAGCACGCAGGACACGGCAAACTGGAAGGTGACCAGCCCTTTGCGCAGCCGGGCGGCCAGCGGACCGACCCGCAGGGTGCCCTTGAGCACCTGCACCGGTTGGAATGAAGCGAGGAAAAAGGCCGGGTACGTCCCGGCCGCCAGGCCCGTGACGACCAGCAGTCCGGCCAGCAGCAGGAGGGTGCCGGCCCCGAACTGCGGGCGGAGCGGCTGCCCGGTGAGGGCGTTGAAGAGGGGCAGTACCAGCCCCGCCAGCAGCAGGGCCAGGCCAAACGAGAGGACTACCATGAGCAGGGCTTCGGCCATGAACTGCCCCACCAGCGCCGGGCGGGAGGCGCCGGCGGCCTTGCGGATGCCCACTTCTTTGGCCCGCCGGGCGGCTTTGGCCGTGCTCAGGTTCACGAAGTTGATGCAGGCAATGACCAGGATGAAGAGGGCCGCCCCCAGGAACAGCCGCACGTACGTGATCCGGCCGCCGTCGGGCACGCCGTTGGTGAAGTGGCTGTGCAGGTGCGCGTCCCCGAAGCGTTGGAGGGAGAGCGTGGAATTGTATTCGGTCTGTTTGTCCTTCAGGTAATCCTGCAGCCCGGCCCCGATCCGGGCCACCGGGGCGTCGTCGCGCAGCCGGAGAAAGGTCCGGGGGCCGATGGCGTTCCAGTCGTTCGTCATCACCGGGAACTGGCGCTCAATTGTTTGATGGGACAGCAGGAAGTCGAATTGCAGCGAGGAGTTTGCGGGAACGTCGGCAAACACGCCGGTGACCTGGTACACCTCCCGGTTGTCAACGCGGATGCTTTTACCGACCGCGTTCCCGTTGCCGAAGTACTTGCGGGCCAGCTTGCGGGAGATCACCGCCGTGTAGGGCGCCGCCAGCACGGTGCGGGCGTCTCCTTCCAGGAGTGGAAAGCTGAACACACTGAAGAAGCCGGGGCCGGCGTACGCCCCGGTTTCGCGGTACGACCGGTTTCCCACGCGCAGCAGCAGCTTCTCTTCCTCCGACATCACCACGGCGCGGGCAACGCCCGGAAATTCCCGTTTCATGGCTTCGGCCAGCCGGCCGGGGGTAGCGGTAGACGTGGACACCTGGCCATTGTCGTAGCGCTGCGTGAGCAGGACGTGGTACAGGTTGCGGCCGTCGGCGTGGAAGGCGTCGTAGCTCTGCTCGTACCCGATCCACCCGAAAATGAGCAGGCTGGCGGCCAGGCCCAGCGCCAGCCCGGCGATGTTGATGGCCGAAAACGTTTTGTTCCGCCAGAGGTTCCTGAGTGCTACTTTGCCGTAGTTGCGTAACATGCCGTTTGGGTTGTAAATGATGGTTGGTTCCTTCCGATGACGCTCTACTCGCTCCGCAGCGACTTGACCGGGTTGGCCAGTGCCGCTTTGAGGCTTTGAAAACTCACCGTCACGGCGGCAATGCACAAGGCGACCGCCGCCGCGGCAATGAAAATCCAGGCTTCCATCTCAATTTTGTACGGAAACGTTTTCAGCCACTTGTTCATGAAATACAGGGCCGGCGGCCAGGCAATGAGGTTGGCCAGCAGCACCAGTTTGATGAATTCGCCGGAGAGCAGGCCCACCACGCTCCGCACCGACGCCCCGAGTACTTTGCGGATGCCGATCTCTTTGGTGCGCTGCTGGGCGGTGAAGGCGGCGAGGCCAAAAATGCCGATGCAGGCAATAAAGATGGCAAGGCCCGAGAAGGTAGTGAATACGGCAAAAAACCTGGCCTCTGCCCGGTACAGGGCATCAATGTTGTCGTCGAGAAAGGTGTATTGGAAGGGGGCTTCCGGGTCCATTTTTTTGTACTGCCCCTCAATGAAAGAGACGGCGCCCCGCAGGTCGGCCGCTTTCAGCTTGACCACGAAGTAATTGAACCCGTACGGGCGGGCATAAAAAATGGTCGGGCTTATTTCCGAATGCAATGATTCAAAATGAAAGTTTTTGACCACGCCGACTACTTTCCCTTTCTGCCCGTTGTCGGTAATCTCCCGGCCCACCAGGTCTTTGATTCCTATCATTTGGAAGGCGGCTTCGTTTACAATGTACTGGGGCAAGGCGTTGGTATCCGGCACGGGGCTGAAATCCGCCCCGGCCAGTACCGCAACGCCAAATGTTTTGAAAAAATCAACGTCCACTTCGGTCCGTGGCATGATCACTTCCTTGCCCGCGGTCTCTACAGTCGTGTAACTGCCAAAACGATGGGTGATGTCTTTTTGGGTGGCCGTCACTTGTAAAACGTCCGGATTGCGGAGCAGCTCTTTCTTCAGGACGGGGAAACCCTGGTCCTGCTTCTTGGTTTGCACCGGAACGATCAGCGTCTGCTCGGAATCAATCCCCAGCTTTTTGCTTTGCATGTAATTCCACTGCCGGTAGATGGTAATGGTGCCGATGATGAGCAGAATGGAAATGGAAAACTGGAGCACCACCAGGCCCTTGCGCAGCAGCAGTGAGCGGAAACCCGTTTTCGAGGCAGCACCCTTCAGGACCGCCACCGGCCGGAATGCCGAAAGGACAAAGGCCGGGTAAGTGCCGGCGGCCACCCCGACCAGCAAGGCCAGCCCGGCAAACTCGACCAATGTAGTGCCGGCCAGGAAGTCTATCCGGAGTTCCTTGCCGGCCAGGAAATTAAAGAGCGGCAGGCAAGCCACGGCCAGACCACAGCCAAGGAGCAAGGCAAAAAAACATACCAGCAGCGACTCCGTCATGAACTGGAACACGAGCTGTTTTTTCAACGCCCCGGCTACTTTGCGCACGCCGATTTCCTTGGCGCGGGTGGCGGCCCGGGCGGTTGCCAGGTTCATGTAGTTGATGCAGGCCAACGCCAGGATGATGAGGGCGACCACCGAAAAGATTTTCACGTACACGATGTCCCCGTTCGGTTCCAGCTCTTCTTTCAAGTTGGAGTGCAGGTGAATGTCATTCAGCGCTTGCAGGGGAAAACGCGCCCACCACGCGGTAGCTTCCTTGGGATACGTTTTGAAGATGTAGTCGTTGATTTTTTTCTCGAGGCTTTCCGGGTCTGCCCCCGGGCTCAGGAGCAGGTAGGAAAAGTGAGAAGTCCACCCCAGGCTTTCTTTGCGGTCCGGGAACAGCGCATCGGCGGTGGGCATGGAAAGCAAAAAGTCTTTGTGCAGGTGCGAGTTCGGGGGCATGGCCTCGAAAATGCCGGTGACCCGGGCCGAGTAGATGTTGCGGTGGTACGGGTTTTTGAAGTTCAGTACTTTGCCCATTGCGTCGCCGTCCGGGAAGTACAGCCTTGCTTTCGCATCGCTGATCACTACGGTGTTGGGTTCCACCAAAGCCGTTTTAGGGTCCCCCTCCAGCAGCCTGAACGAGAAAACGTCGAAGAAATCGGCATCAACGGCCGTGATGCCTTTTTGCAGGAACTGCTTGTCGCCGTACTGAACGATGTCACTGGCAATGTCGTAGTCAATGCGCACCACTTTTTCAATTTCCGGAAACTGTTGCTTTAAATCCGGTGCAAGCTTGTAGGGCGTAAGCCCGGTCGTGACCAGACTTTCGCCGGTTTTGAAGGTTTCCACGATGCGGTAGATGCGGTTCCGCTTCTCGTGAAACTGGTCATAGCTCAGCTCATCGTCCACGTACACGTAGATCAGGAAACAACTGGCCAGACCCAGGGCAAGACCCGCAATGTTGATCACGGAATAAAACGTATTGCTGGTCAGTTGACGCCAGGCAATATTGAGGTAGTTGCGCAGCATAGAGGTAGTAGTAGTGGGTGGTCTTCCAAACAATCGTTTTGAATCATGATAACTTCGGTTGCTGTTTACTCGCTCCGCAGTCTCTTTCTTTCCATCCTGGTCATCCCCTAATCCTGTAAATCCTGATCCTTACTCGCTCCGCAGCGACTTTACCGGGTCGGCCAGGGCCGCGCGGGCGGCCTGCACGCCGATCAGCAGCACGGCCAGCACGCCCAGTCCCGCGATGGACCCCAGGAACGGGTAGGGCGTCATCATGATCCGGGACGCGTACCGGCTCAGCCAGTTTTGCATCATCACGTACACGAACGGGCAGGCGACTACGCTTGCCAGGGCAATCACGGGGATGAATTCTTTGATGAACAACGCGAGGATGCTTGGCAATGAGGCGCCCAGCACCTTGCGGACCCCGATTTCCTTGACCCGTCTCTGCACGCTTACCGACACCAGGCCCAGCACGCCGAGCAACACGATGACCAGGGCCAGCACCGTGGCCGCGTACGCCGCCCGTTCCAGTTGAATTTCCGTCCCGTAGAGTTCCTTCAGGACGTCGTCCATGAACGCGTACTCGAAGGCGCTGCCGGGCAGCAGTACCGCCCATTTCCTGCTGATTGCTTCGAGGCTGCGGCCCACGTTGCCCGGTTTTACCTTGAAGGACAGGTAGCGGTAAATGGCCGTGGTGCGGACGTTGAAGAAGATCATGGGCTGAATTTGCGCCTGCATGGAGCCGAAATGAAAATCGCGGATCACGCCCTTGATGGTAAACAGGGTGGGGTCGCCCGGAATCCGCACCTGCCGGCCCAAGGCCTGCTCCGGACTCGGGTAGCCAAGTACCCGGACGGCTCTTTCATTGAGTACTACTTTGCCCGAATCGAGTCCCCGGCCGTCGAAAAAGGCGCCGGCCCGCAGGGGAATCCGGTACGTGTCCAGGTAGTTTTCGTCGGAGATCATGGCCTGCATGACTACGGCCTGCGCAGAATCTGCGCCCAGCGGGTACACCATGGGCTGGCCGCCGTTGTTGCCGTTGGGAATTTCGTGCGACAAGCTCACGCGGCTCACCTCGGGCAGGGCGGCAAATGCGTCCCGCACGGTTTCCATCCTGCGCACCCCCGCCGGCGACCAGTCCCGGGGCACCTGGGCCGACACGACGTACGCCTTGTCGTAGCCCAGCCGCCCGCTGAAAAAATGGCTCACCTGCTGGGTGACCAGGGCCGCCGCAATGAGTACGATGTTTGCCAGGCAGAACTGGAAGCCGTTTGCGCAGCACCACTTTGTCTTTTACCGTTTTGAGCTTGCCCTTGAGCGAATCCACGGTGTTGAGCGAAGACAGCACGAAGGCCGGGTACAAACCGGCCGCCAGCCCCACCACGAGCACAATGGCGACGGGCACGAAACCGAAGTAGGCCGGAAAATGGGTCAGGTCCGCGATTTCCTTGCCGATCATTCGGGCAAAAAGCGGTTGCAGGAGCGGGTACGCGGCAAAGGCCAGGACCGTGGCAACCAGCACGAGCAGCACCGATTCGGCCAGGAACTGGAAAACCAGTTGCCGCCGCAACCCGCCCAGCACCTTGCGCACCCCGACTTCCCTAAGGCGGGTACCCGAACGGCTCACCGCCAGGTTGATGAAGTTGACGACGGCCATCAGCAGGATAAAGGCCGCCACCAGCAACAAGGCGGACACCATTTGCCTGACCAGCCCGCCGTCTTTTTGCAGGTAGTAATCCGTCAGGGCAACCGGGTGTACGGTCAGGTTCTGCCGGATGCCTTCGGGCGCGTGGCGGCCCAGCAGTTGCCGGATGGGTGCCTCCAGGTCCCGGGCGGTAACGCCTTCGCGCAGCTCGACGTACGACGGCAACACGGTGTTGTTCCAGTCGTCAAAACTGGTCCGGCCGAAGTACGCGAGGGTGTTGGTGGGAATGAAGAACGTATTTTTGATCGAGGCATTGATCTGCGTAACCGAGTTCTCGGGAATCTCTTTCAGCACGCCGGTGATGGCGAAGTCGCGTTTGCCGCCGTTAAAGCTCTGGATGGTGAGGGTTTGGCCCACCACGTCCGTCCGGCCGAAATACTTCAGCGCCTCCGGGGCGGTGATCACCACCGAATACGGATTTTTCAGCGCCGTCCGGGCGTCGCCGTGCAGCAGTTCGAAGCCGAACATGGAGAGCAGGGTGCTGTCGCCCAGTTGAATGGATTCGCGGAAATGCTTGTCGCCCTTCGAAACGCCCGACGTGAGGCCGTCCCACCGGTAGTAATTGGCGACCAGGTGGGGGTACTGTTCCTTGAGGAGCTTGCCCAGCGGCGCGGCCGTGGTGATTTCCAGGCCCATGTTCGGGTCTTTCCACCGGCTGGTCAGGAAGTACTGGCGGTCGGCGTGGCGCAGTTGCCGGTTGACCTGCCATTCGCCCCACGCGTAAGCGCCGATGAGCAGGGCAAACGCGATGCCGGCCAGCAACCCCACCACGTTCACCCCGGAATAGAGGCCGTTTTTGAGGATGTTCCGCCAGGCAATCATCAGGTACGTTCGTAGCATAAAAATGATCAAGCGTTAGAAATTACAAATTCCCAAACCTACTCACTCCGCAGGGAGTTGACCGGGTTGGCCAGGGCCGCCCGGATGCTCTGGAAACTCACCGTCAGCAGGGCAATGAGCACGGCCGCTGCCCCGGCCAGGCCGAACACCCACCATTCCAGCTGTACTTTGTATTCGAAGTCGCGCAGCCACACCTGCACGGCGTACCAGCTCAGGGGCGTGGCAAGCAGGATGGCAATCCCCACGAGCTTGAGCAAACCACGGGAGAGCAGCGCCGCCACCCCCGCGGTCGAGGCGCCCAGCACCTTGCGGATGCTCACCTCGCGGGTGCGCTGCTCGGCGGTAAAGGCGGCCAGCCCAAACAGGCCCAGGCAGGAGATGAAGATCGCCAGCGCCGCAAAGTAGCCCGCCAGCGTGCCCACGGTGGCTTCGCTCTTGTACAGTTTGTCGTACTCGGCATCGGCAAACGCGTAGCTGAACGGGAAGCCGGGGTTCATTTTTTTGTACAGGGCTTCCAGGCTCGCCAGCGCCTGTTTGGTCTGCCCGGGCTGCGTGCGTATCATCATGAACTCGTCGGCGGGGTCTTTGCTCAGGCGAATGACCAGCGGTTCAATCGGGTTGTGCAGCGAACTGTAGTGGAAGTCTTTGAGCACGCCGATGATGGTACCGGTCCGGCCCCACTGCGTGAGCGGCTGCCCGAGGGCATCGGCGTACCCCATGCGTTTGGCGGCGGCTTCGTTGATGAGGTAGTTGGTGGAGTCGGCGCCGAAGGCCGGCGAGAAGTCGCGGCCCCGGACGCTCAGCCTGAGCGTTTTCACCAGGTCGTAGCCGCACGATTGCACGTTGAATTCAATGGTGGCGGCCGGGTCTTTGCCGGGCCAGGTAAGGCCGCTCGAACTGCTGGTGAAACCCGTGAGGGCGTCCTGCATCCGCGTGACCGAGCCGATGCCGGGCATCCGCAGCAGTTCCTGCTTAAAGGTTTCGTAGTTGGTCGTCAGCGCCCCCTCGTTGAGTACGTTGATGAGGTTTTCGCGGTCGTAGCCCAGGTTCTTGTGCTGCACGTACGTGATCTGCCGGTACACGGCGATGGTGCCCACGATGAGCATCACCGACATGGCAAACTGGAACACGACCAGCCCCTGCCGGAACAGGCGGGCTCCCGCCCCGAACCTGAGC
>CADCTQ010000379.1 GCA_902805615.1 uncultured Cytophagales bacterium | reverse complement strand
CGTACCGGGGCATTGACGTGTACAAGCTCCAGCCCTGGACGCAGGGGCCGGTGATGCTGCAAACGCTCAACATCCTCGAAAACTTCGACCTCAAAAGCATGGGGTACAACTCCACGCGTTACATCCACACGCTCTACCAGGCGATGAACCTGGCCTTTGCCGACCGCGACTTCTACTACGGCGACCCGGCCTTCGCCCCCGAAGAACCCATCAGGGGCCTGCTCTCGAAGGAGTACGCCAAGGCCCGCAGCAAGCTCATCAACCCGGCGGCCAACGACCCGGCCGCCGCCCCCGGCGACCCGTACCCGTTCGAGGGCAAACAAAACCCGTACGGCGACCTGCTGCGCAAGTGGGGCACGGCGCAAAGCCAACTCTACGCGCCCGGCAACCCGGTGACCGACGAGAAGTACTTCGCCAGCTTCCAGGCCGGCACCACGTCGGTGGAAACGGCCGACAAGGAAGGCTGGGTGGTGTCCATCACGCCCAGCGGCGGCTGGGTGCCCGCCTGCATTGCCGGCAACACGGGCATTGGCATGAGCCAGCGGATGCAGAGCTTCGTGCTCGACGAAAAGGAAAACCCGTTCAACGTGGTGGCCCCGGGCAAACGTCCCCGGGTGACGCTCACGCCCTCGATGGCCCTCAAGGACGGCAAGCCCTTCCTGTCGTTTGCCAAGCAGGCCGGCGACGAACAGGACCAGCTCCTGCTCCAGTTTTTCCTCAACGTGGTGGAGTTCAACATGACCGTGCAGGAAGCCTGCGAGGCGCCCAGCTTCAAGACGCTCCAGATGTACGGCAGCTTCGGCAACCACGAGAAAAGCCCCGGCGGGCTGGTGCTCAACGCGGCCATGCCGCCCTGGAGCCGCCAGGAACTGGCGCGGATGGGCTACCGCATCACCTACCAGGACCGCACCTCGGGGCCCGTGAACGCCATCTGGTTCGACTGGCTCCACGGCACCTTCTGGGGCGGCTCGAGCAACCACGGCGAGGATTACGGGATCGGGTGGTGATGGTACACTGATGGGTTATGATGATTATGATTTTTTATGATTGAGTAAGGAATGAGCGTGAGGGTTGACGACTGGCCTCCTGCATGGGTTCCGGCCCAGTTTTATCATAACAAATCATAACCATCATAACCGATCAGTGTACCATTCAGTGTACCATTCTTTCACTAATTTTATCACCAGCCATCCTGGAATCCCTGCCCTAATGGCCTAACGGAATGAAGACCAAGCTTTCCCCAACCCCCGACCAGCTCCTGGAAGACCTGGTGGACATTTCACTGACCGGGGTGATTTTTTTTGAGCCGGTTTACGCCGAAGACGGCACGGGCATCACGGACCTGGCTTACGTGCGTCTCAACCCGGCCGCCCAGCGGATGCTCGGGTTGCCCCAGTGCCCCCCGGAGACGTTTCTGACGCTCTACCCCCACGCCCGCGAGACGGGTATTTTTGCCTTTTACCGCGACACCTTCCTGTCGGGCAAGGCGGGCCGCTACGACATCAACTACTCCTACGACGGCCTGGACAATTATTTCTACCTGGCAGCCAAACCCAGCGGCGGGTTGCTGGTGGTCAGTTTCGACGATACGGCTCAACAGCCCCGCACGGCCGTGGAAGTGGCGCTGCGTGAAAGCCAGGCCCGCGAAAAAGAGGCCCGGTCCGAGGCAGAAGCCGAACGCCAGAAACTCAAGGCGCTGCTCGAGCAATCCCCGGTCGGCATCTGTTTTTTCCAGGGCCCCGACCAGGTCGTCACGCTGGCCAACCAAAGGATCTGCCAGATGTGGGGCCACCGGCCCGAACAGGTACTGGACCGGCCGCTGCTGGAAGGGGTGCCCGAACTGCAAGGGCAGGGATTCGACGGCCTGATCCGGGAGGTATTCGTCACCGGGGTACCCTTCCGGGGCCAGGAAACGCCGGCCCAACTCCTGCGCAACGGCCAACTGGTGACCACCTACTACAACTTTGTCTACCAGCCGATCTACGACGGACAGGGGCGCATCAGCGGGGTCATCAACGTGGTGATCGAGGTCACCGACCTGGTGGAGGCCCGCAAGCAGGTACAACAACTCAATGAAGAACTGGCTGCCACCAACGAGGAACTGGCCGCTACCAACGAGGAAATGACGGCAGTCATTGAGGAACTCCATGCGGCCAAGAATGCCCTGGAGCGGCTTAACAGCACCCTGGAGGCCCGGGTGCGTGAGCGGACCCGGCAGGTAGACGCCAGCAACCAGCACCTGGAATCGGCCAATGGACAGCTTCAGAAAATCAACAACGATCTCAATACGTTCGTCTATACGGCCTCCCACGACCTGAAAGCGCCCATCGTCAACATCGAAGGCTTGCTTACGGCCCTCCGGAGGCAAATGGGGCCGGAGGCCGGGCAAAACGAGCCGGTGCAGGAACTGTTAGGGTTGCTCAATGCCCAGGTGCACCGGTTCAAGTCTACCATTGAAGCTTTGACGGACGTAGCCCGCATCGGCAAAGAAAGCGCCGAAGACGTAGCCGGCATCGAGTTGGCCCCGGTACTGGTGGAGGTGCTTGAGGACCTGGAGCAGGAGCGGCAGGAAGCCGCCGCGCAGATCGAGATGGACCTGGATCACGCATCGGTGCAATTTTCCCGGAAGAACTTAAAAAGCGTTTGCTACAACCTCCTTTCCAATGCCATCAAGTACCGCTGCCCGGAAAGGCCGTTGCGCATCAGCGTCACTTCCCGGGCGCAGGGCGACCATTACGTACTCTCGGTCCAGGACAACGGGCTGGGCGTGAGCATCCAGCAGGGAGAAAAAATGTTTACCCTCTTCAAACGCTTTCATACCCACGTTCCCGGCACGGGCATCGGCCTGCACATCGTTAAAAAGATGGTCGAGAACGCGGAAGGCAAAATCGAGGTGGAAAGCCAGGTCGGCGTAGGTTCTACTTTCCGCGTCTACTTCAAGCGCTGATGGTACAGGGATGGGTTATGATGATTATGATGGGGACTGATTTTAATGGAAGCGGAATCAATTGCAGCGGAATGGGCAGAAAAGATCATAACCAATCATAATCATCATAAAGGATCAGTGTACCATCCCTGTACCATCAGACCCGCAGCGTGCCGCGGAAACCCCGGACGCCGTAGTACGACTCCGCGCCGTTGTGGTACACGAAGACGTGGTTGTAGCGGCGGTCACAAAAGAGGGCGCCGCCGAGTGCCCGGATGTCGGCCGGCGTTTGCACCCAGCTCGATGTTTTGGCATCGAACTTTCCGAGCTGCTGCAGCGACCGGTACGCTTCTTCCGTCAAAAGCGTGATGCCCATGGCCGCCGCCACGTCCATCGCGTTGTTTGCGGGCCGGTTTTCTTTCCTGGATTCCCACCCGGCCCGGTCGTAACAAACGCTTCGGCGGCCTTTGGGACTTTCCGCCGCGCAATCACAGAAAATGAATTCGCCCGTCTTTTCGTCATAGCCAACCACGTCCGGTTCGCCGCCGGTTCTTTCCATTTCGCCCAGCGACCACAATTTCCGGGGATCAGCTTCCAGCTTTGCCCGCAGGGGAGCCCATTGGAGGCCCTGGTGGCGGTTCATGTTTTGCCCGAAACGGGCTTCCAATGCGCCGAGCAGTGCTTCCCGTTCTTCGGGCGACAACTCTTTTGGGTTGTTGTTCATGGTGTTCCTGTTTTTGGTTGTGCTGCTTACTGACCAACTGAAATGATTCTTCGATCCGCCGGCCGGAAATACCACGATGCCACCGTCAGGACCAGGAGCAACAGCGGCCCAAACAGTTCACCCGCGGCATTGCCCGTTGCCAGGTGCGAAAACACCGCCCCCGACATGGCAAAGAACAATCCGGCGTACGCCCACTCTTTGAGCAGGGGAAGTTTAGGAACAAGCAACACGGCAATTCCCAGCATTTTCCAAACCCCCAGGATGGTCAGGAAATACACCGGGTAGCCCAGACGGGTGATGCCCTCCACCTCTTCCTGCATCTTGCTCACCTGTACGACGGCACTCGACAGCATTCCCAGGGCGAGCCACAGCGTAGCCGTCCAGTAGATGATTTTGTTTCGCTTTTCCATGGTGGGTTAGTTTAATTTTCCTACAATTTTTTGCAATTGGTCATGGGCCATGTTGATGCCTTGCGCGAAGGGCAATTGCAGCAGTTGGTCCCGGTACGCGACGGATTTGAATACGATGTGCATCGTGAGCTTGCTGGTGTCGTCGGTGAGCCGCTCAAACTCCAGGAACTCAAGCTGGACGGGAAAAGGCGTATTCTCCATTTGGAACGTCCGGGTGATTTTCCGGTCCGGCACGAACTCGTGGATCACCCCATTGGCCCCGAATACCACCGTCCCCTGGGCATTGGTCGTTTGAAACTGCCAACTGCCGTGCGCCTTATTTTCGAGTTTCAACACTTTTGTTCCCATCCATTGCTCCACCAGGTCGGGCTCTGCGTACGCCTTGAAAAGCAATTCCAGCGGCAGGTCAAATTCCCGGGTAATCACCAATTCCTGTTTGCCGTCCGGGGCGTCTATTCTCGTTTTTCGTATCATCCTACTCCGTTTTTTTTGACTGATAGGCTTTCATGATGCTTTCCAGTTTGTCGAACCGCTCATCCCACATGTTGCGGAAGGGCTCAATGAAGTCCGCGATTTCTTTCATCTTCCGGGGATTTAAGTGATAGTAGATCTCCCGGCCGTTTTGCTCAGGTTTGAGCAATTCGCACGCGGTGAGGATTTGCAGGTGCTTTGAAACGGTCGGCCGGGCGGTGTCGAAGTTCGAGGCAATGGCACCGGCCGTCATGGACTGCGAAGCAACCAACACCAGGATGGCCCTTCTGGTCGGGTCGGCAATGGCCTGGAAAACGTCTCGTCTTAAATTCATCGTGTAGCTATTTGACTACAAATATACGTGTAGGTATTTGGCTACGCAAATCTTTTTTGGTTTTTCGAACGGAATTTTTGCGTGCCGTCGCTGGTGGTTTGGCGGCGTGGCCGGCGGGTACGCCGAACGGTACCGGGACCACCTGCCGCCTTGCCCGGAGTCGTTCAGCAGCAAGCCGTTCAGAAAATATTGATCAAGGCGAAGGAAGTTAACCGCACGGAGACGTCTACCCGGCTTATCCCGGTGCATTTCGAGGGGGTGACCACGCCCCGGTCTTCACTAAGGCCTGAGAAACTGCTGCCGGAATTCAACGAAAGGAGACGGGATGCGCGTAAAAGGGAACTTACTGCTTAACGCCCACCGATCATGTACACGCTTGGCATCAATGCCGCCTTTCACGACTCTTCCGCCTGCCTGGTCAAAGACGGGCGACTGCTGGCCGCGGCGGAAGAGGAACGGTTTACCGGGATCAAGCACGGCAAGCGGCCCGTGCCTTTTTCGACGTACGAACTCCCCTACCACGCCATTGACTACTGCCTCAAAGTGGCCGGCATCCACCTCAATGACGTAGACCACGCGGCCTACGCGTTTGACCCTTACCTGCTGCTGGGCGAGCACCGGGGGAAGGCCACCATTCCCATTCCCCTCGAACCCGGCCTGGGCGGCGCGGCGCCCGGCTTCGCCTCCCCCTGGGACCCTTTGTTCCTCGCCTCGATGGTGCGGGCGAGGAACCACCTGCTCGACGGCTACCCGCACCACCTGCAACCGCGTTTCGGGGGCACCTCCCGCGACCGGATGGGGTGGCACTTCGTGGACCACCACGTGTCGCACGCGGCCAGCGCCTACTACCCTTCCCCCTTCGACCGGGCGGCCGTGATGACCCTCGACGGGCGGGGCGAAACCGCCACCACCACCTACAACGCCGGGCGGGGCCGGGAGCTGACCCGCATCGGCCAGGTAGACCTGCCGCATTCGCTGGGCCTGCTCTACGAACGGGTCACAACCTACCTGGGCTTCCTGCACTCCTCCGACGAGTACAAGGTGATGGCCCTGGCCTCGTACGGCAAGCCGGCGTTCGTGCGCGACTTCCGGGAGATGATCCGCGTGGGGGCCAACGGGCAGTACACCATTACGGACGAACGGCTGGCGGAACGCTTCGGCCCCCCGCGGCGCAAGAACGATCCGTTCACCGGCCACCACTTCAACATCGCCCATTCGCTGCAAAAAGTGCTCGAAGAAACGACCCTCGAACTGGCCGGCTGGCTGCACGGGCAGACCCGCGACGAAAACCTGTGCCTGGCCGGCGGCGTGGCCCTCAACTGCGTGCTCAATGCCCGCCTCCGCGACCGGGGTCCGTTCAAAAACATCTGGGTGCAGCCCGCCGCCGGGGATGCCGGTACGGCCCTGGGCGCCGCCCTCTGGATTGACTTGCAGGAGCAGCCAAGTGGCGCCAAGCACTACCAGATGCCGCACGCCTACTGGGGCCCCGAGTATTCCGACGAGGAGATCGAGCAGTTTTTGAAATGGGCCAAAGTGCCCTACCGGAAAATGGCCGACGTGGCCGGGGAAGCCGCCGCCCTGCTGGCCGAAGACCAGATCATCGGCTGGTTCCAGGGGCGCATGGAGTTTGGTCCCCGGGCCCTGGGCAGCCGCTCCATCCTGGCCTCGCCCATCCACGCCGACATGCAGGCGCGGCTCAACGAGGTGAAGGACCGCGAAGACTTCCGGCCGGTGGCCCCGGTGGTGCTCGAAGAAGACGCCCCGGAGTGGTTCGTGGGCGCCACCCGTTCGCCCTTCATGCTGTTCGTGTACGACGTGCAGCCCGACAAGGCCGACCGCATTCCCGCCGTGCGGCACGTGGACGGCACGGCCCGCATCCAGACGGTGAACGCCGGGCAGCACCCCCGCTACCACGCCCTGCTGAAGGCGTTCAAGGCGAAGACCGGCGTGCCGGTGCTGGTCAACACTTCCTTCAACACCTTGGGCAAACCCATCGTGTGCACGCCCCGCGACGCCGTGGAGTGCTTCTGGTCGTCGCCGTTCGACGCCCTGGTCATTGGCTCGTACCTGATCCGGAAAGCCCATGCCGGTTAAGATTTCGGTGGTGATCCCGACCTACCGGCGGCCGGCCCTGCTGCGCCAGTGCCTGGCGGCGCTGGCGGCGCAGCACTTCGACCCGGCCGGATACGAGGTGGTCGTGGTAAGCGACGGCTACGACGCGGCCACGGAGGCGGTGGTGCGGGAAGCGCCGGGAGGGCACCCGGCCGTGCGGTACCACCACCTGTCCTGCAAGCGGGGGCCGGCCGCCGCCCGGAACCTGGGGTGGCAACGCGCCGCCGGCCCCCTGGTGGCCTTTACCGACGACGACTGCCTGCCGGACCCGGGCTGGCTGCGGGGTTTCTGGGAAGCGTACCGGGGGGAAACCGAAGCGGCCTTTTCGGGACGGGTGCGGGTGCCGGTGCCCACGCCGCCCACCGACTACGAAAAAAGCGTGACGGGACTCCAGACGGCCGACTTCGTGACGGCCAACTGCCTTTGCACCCGCGCCGCCCTCCAGCGGATCGGGGGCTTCGACGAACGGTTTTCGATGGCCTGGCGCGAAGACAGCGACCTGGAGTTCAAGCTGATCCGGGCGGGCATTCCCATTGGGTACAAGGCAGACGCCGAGGTGGTGCACCCGGTCCGGGCGGCCCCCTGGGGCGTGAGCATCCGGGAGCAGAAAAAGAGCCTGTTCAACGCCCTGCTCTACCGGAAGCACCCGGAGCTGTACCGGCAGAAGGTCCAGCCGGGACCGCGTTGGGACTACTACCGCACCGTGCTGTGCCTGCTGCTGGGGGTGGCCGGGCTGGTCGTTGGCGTGCCGGTGCTGGCGTGGGCGGCCCTGGCCGGCTGGCTGCTGCTCACGGCCCGGTTTGCGGCGGCGCGGCTCGCCGGCACGTCGCGGCAGGCGGGCCACGTGCTCGAAATGATCGTTACTTCGGCGGTGATCCCGGTTGCCTGCGTCTGCTGGCGGCTGTACGGGGCCTGGAAGTACAAAGTATTTTTTCTGTGAAAGCGCCAAAAGCAAATCATCCCCAACCTCTTTCGGCTATCGTGTGGTATGGAATCAACCGCAACCCGGAAACGGGGAGCATCAGAGTCTCATGCACAGCAATTGTCCAGGCCGGGTTGTCACTTTTGCGGGGCGGCAACGTGGGTACGCGGGAAGGCATCGCATCGCGGCTCCCCTCCTCGGAGGGGCCGGGGGTGGGTTTACTCATATGCCTCGCCTGATAGGAGGATCATCGCAGGAACAACCCATTGCAAGCGGGAATCTGCGAAAGATTGGGAACCGGAGTGTTTTCCGGGGCGGTGATCCCCCCATACCCTGTCTCCGGTGAGTCAACCCACCCCCGGCCCCTCCGGGGAGGGGAGCCGCGATGCGACGCTTTTCCGCCATGCGACTACTGCCGCGAGGCGACCCTGCCCAAGATGCCCGGCAGGGCGGCCGGTCAGCGGCCCGACAGTTTCCTGCGGATGAACACGAGCTGGTCTTCGAAAGAAACGCCCACGGGAATCGTTGCGCCCGCCACCCCGATCTCGTGCCGGGTAATGCGGTCAATTTTACCCAGGGCCACGATGTAGGAGCGGTGCACCCGGACGAACTGCCCGGCGGGCAGCAGTTGCAGCACTTCCTGCATTGTCTGCCGCGTGAGCAGCCGGCGGCCGGGCAGCACGAAGGTCAGGTAGTTGCCGTCGGCCTCGATGTACTGGATCTCCTCCAGCAGTACCTTTTCCTCCTGGTAGCCGGTCTTGACGAAGATGGCCCGTACCTCTTCACGCTTCAGGTTTTTGATTTCCAGCGCCTTGTGACAAGCCTTGGTAAAGCGCGCCAGGGAAAAAGGCTTGAGCAGGTAGTCCACCGCGTCGAGTTCGAAGCCCTGCACGGCGTACTCCGAATAGGCCGTGGTGAACACGATCATGGGCGGCTTGGGCACGCACTTCACCAGTTCGGTGCCCGAAATGTCGGGCATCTTCACGTCGAGGAAGAGCAGGTCAACGGGGTGTTGCTGGAGGTAGTGCAGGGCCTCGAAAGCGTTGGTAAAGCTGGCTTTCAGTTCCAGGAAAAGCACCTTGGCCGCGTGCAGCTGCACCACCTGCAAGGCACTCGGTTCGTCGTCAATGGCAACGGCAGTCAACATACAAGTGGGCGGTTTAGGTTCATCATTTCCGTTCCCGGGCTTCGGGGCGGCGGCTACTCGTCGAGCAGTTTCCGCAGGGATTGCTTGCTGCCTTCGCCGTCCGGGTTGAGGGCAATGGCCCGCCGGTACATGAGGATGGCGGCTTCCCGGCGCCCCACCCGGGCAAAGGCGTCCCCGTAGCTGTCGTATGCATTGAAACTGGCGGGAAACAGCAAGGTATTGATTTTAAACGTTTCCAGCGCCTGGTCCGCGTAGCCGTTGAAGAGGAATTCGTAGCCCAGCCGGTTCATTTCCCGTTCGGCAAAGTAGTACCGGGCCGTGTCGGACCGCATCCCGTTGAGGCACACCAGGGCCCGTTCGGCACCCTGCCGGAGCAAGATTTCCCCGTACTGCCGTACCGCCGACTTTTTGATGTCCAGCCGCCGGGGCGCCTTCCCGTCCAGCAGGTTGATGACTGAGGCCACTTTTTCGCGGTAGTGCACGCCCACCGTATTGTCGAACATGACCACGGTTTGCCGGCGGGTCAGGTTGCGGTAGAACGTCGTGGCAATGCCGCCCGTGTAGCCGTCGTGCCCCACGATGGTGCCCCGTTCGGGGTCCTGCCGCACCACCCAGCCCAGGCCGTAGGAGGTTTTGCCGCCGTAGTCCACCTCTTCGGGGCCGTAGTAGGTTTCCCCGTTGTTGAGCCGGGTGGGCGCAAAGGCCAGGGCCAGCGTTTTCTGACTGAGCAGCTTGTCGGTGTACAGCGCCTGGTCGAACCGGAGCATATCTTCGGTGGTGCTCATCACGTTGTGGTCCCCGACGGTGCCCCGCAGGCTGCGCTGCTCGAAGGAATGCCTCCACTGCATCACCGTGTCTTTCAGCTCGATCTGCTCCGCATTCACGGGCACGGCCTGGTAGAGGGTCGGCAGCAGGTGCGTCGTCACGAGGCGCGGGTCCGCCGCCTGCCGCCCGGGTTCCCGTACGTAGGTATCCTGCATGCCGGCCGGCCCGAAGACGTACCGTTGCAGGTAGGCCCCGAACGACATCCCGCTCACCCTTTCCACCAGCAGGGCCAGCAACTCGTAATTGACGTTGCAGTACTGCCACTGCGATCCCGGCTCGAAGTGCAGCGGCTTCCCCCAGTCCCGCAGCGCCGGCAGCGTCACCGCGTTGGTAATCAGCATCCCCGGGTGCTTCCGCACGAGGGGCTCGTACAGCTCGTAGCCCGGCAGGCCCGACGTGTGGGAGAGCAGGTGCCGGACCCTGACGGTCGGGAAAGGGAATTCCGGCAGGTGGGCGGCCACCGGGTCACCGAGTTGCACTTTCCCCTTTTCCACCAGTTGCAGCACGGCCGTTGCCGTAAACGTTTTCGCGGTGGATGCCGTCTGGAAGCGGGAAGCGTCGGTGTTCGGCGTTTTGGCGGCCACGTCGGCGTAGCCGAACGACTTCCGGTAAATGATCTTGCCGTGCCGGGCCACCAGCACGTTGCCATTGAAATTTCCTTCGCGGTGGAGCCGGGTGAACAGCGCGTCGAACGACGCGGCGCCGGGCTGGGCCCGGGCCGTCAGGCAGCACAGCACCAGCAACAACGGGGCAATGGATGGTTTGGTCATACGGGTAGCGGTTAGGCGGAGAGATGAGACGGGAGACCGGGGCCGTGCCGGGGCGGCAGTGGGGTCAGGGGTGGCCGTCGCGGTATTGCAGCGTGAGCGACACGAAGTAGTCATGCCCCGTGGGCTGGATTTCGAGCCGGTGGCGGCCCGGGTAGAGGAGTTCGAGGCGTTTTTGCACGTTCTCCAGCCCGACCCCGGGCCGGGAACGTTCGGGGTCGGGGCCGGTGCGGTCGTGGCGCGAGTTGTGCACCCGGAAGTACAGGTGTTGGGCGTCCAGCGCGAGGGCAATGTGGATCCAGGAAGGGTGCTGGAGGCTGATGCCGTGCTTGAAGGCATTTTCCACCAGCGGGTTGAGGAGCATGGGCGCAATGCCGACGCCGTCGGGCGGCGCTTCCAGGTTCACCCGCACGTCAATGCCCCGCTTTTCGTCGAGGCGCAGCCGCTGGATGGCGATGTAGTTGTGCAGGAACTCCACCTCCTTGACCAGGGGAATGCGCTGCTGGTGGTTTTCCTCCAGCATGAACCGCATCATTTCGGCGAGTTGGCGGATGCCTTCAGCCGTCCCTTCGCTGCCTTCCTTGAGGGCCGAGGCGTAGAGGGTGTTGAGGGCGTTGAACAGGAAGTGCGGGTTGATCTGGGCCCGCAGGCTGTCGAGTTCGGCGGCCTTGGCCGAGACCTGGGTTTGCAGCCGGAGGTTTTCGCGCCCCAACGCCCGGCGCAGGTACACGACCACGGCGGCGCCCCCGGCAACGGCGGCAAACAGCCCCCCCACGGCGTGCGGGTGTACCGCCTCCCACCCGCGGTAGGCCCCCCACAACAGCAGCGACCCGGCCAGGGCGGCCGCCACGTACCCGGGCAGCCCATGCACCAGCCGGAGCGGCGGCAGGGCTCCCCCGGCGGGCAGTGCCCGGTGCAGGTAACTTTGCAGGGCGTACCCCAGCAAAAACGTCCCGGCCGCCAGGAGCCCGTCCGCCGCCGGCCCCGGGTGCCACAGCGGGTCGGGCAACACCACGACCAGGGCCAGGCTCAGCAACAGCCCGCCGGTGACGGCCAGCAGCGCGTAGCTGCCGTAGCGGAAATACCGGCCGTACGCCTCGCTCAGCTTTTCGTGCAGGGCATAATACGCGCCGCTCCCCAGTTCGTACACGCCAAACGCGATGCCGACGCCCACCATTTCCGAGAGCAGCAGGCGTTTGCGGTACAACCCGTACACCTTCAGGCCCAGGATCGCCCCCGCGTCGTCGAGCCGGAAGCGGATGTAGCGTTTGAAGTAGTAGTGGACAAACACGGCGGCCCCGGCCAGCAGCACGGTGACGCCCACCGACAGCAGGAGGGCCGGCACGTCGGCCCGCCGGATGCGGGGAGCGGCCAGGTAGTGAAACACGACCCAGGCGACGAGCAGCAACACGGCCCCGGCCACCAGCGGCACCGTGCCGTTGCGCAGCGGGTCGTAGCCGGCCAGGTCGCGGGCAAGTACCGGTGCGGGCACCCCGCCCGCCCGGGCGACCGCGGCGAAGGTCCCGGGGGCGTCCGCTGCCGCCACGAGCCGGCGCCACGCGTAGAGGCCGGTTGCGCCGGCTACCAGCCCGAGTTCCAGGCGGCGGATGAGGGGAAGGTCTTGCATACGCACGGCCGCATTCCTTTTGTCAATGCGTACCCAAAACTACTGCGGGCCGGCAAGCCTCCGGCGAAAAAGGGGTGAATGCGCGGAAAAAAGGGGTGAATCCGGGCCGGCTTTCCGCGTAAAGCCCGTTCGCCGGTCAGTGGTCAGTAGGTATTGGTCAATGGTCATTGCCTTAGAAGTTGAAGGGATACGTGTCGGGCATGAGGTGGGGGTCGGACCCGTTGGGCAGGGGGTGCAGGGCCCGCGTCCGGTCGAGGTAGAGGAAGGCGTCGTAGCGGCAGTCGAGCACGGTGGGCACGTAGTTGCCGTACGCGTCGAAGGCCGGGTCGTACACCACGCCGATGGCCCGGTGGCCCAGCACCTCGTGAAACCGTTCGTCGGGGTGGAAAGGGTCGAACACCAGCAGCTTGTTTTCGGCGCCGCCGGCGTGCAGCAGGTCCTCCACGCTGCCGGGCCGGGCGGGGGGCACGGGCATGGTTTGGGGCGGGGCGCCCCAGGCCGGGCCGGCAATCACCGTGCCTTCGTAGGAGCCGAAGCCCACGAGCACCACGTCCGGTTCGGGGTTGCGTTCGCGGACGAGCTGCCCCACGTTGAGGCGGCCCTGCGTCTTCATGGCCGTGTAGCGGGCGTCGCCGATGTGCGTGTTGTGCTCCCACACGATGCACCGGGCCCCGCCGCCGTGGAACTGCATCAGCCGGTCGAGCCGTTCGGCCATGTGCGTGTCGCGGATGTTCCAGGATTCGGATTGGAAGCGCATCATGCTCGTGTAGTACCGTTCGGCGTCGGCGGCCACCCAGGCGTTCATCTCCGCATCCAGGGCGGCTTCGGGTTCGTGGTCGTAGGCCGGCGCGTTGCGGCGCACTTCCCGCAGCAGGTCCATGACCTCCTCGCGGCACGAGGCCGGCACGCCTTCGGCGATTGCCCGGGCGTAGTCCTTGCCCTCCGGTCCGTACGGCTGGAAGCACGCCATTGCTTCGCGGGCCAGTCGGGCCGTGTGCGGGTCATGCCGCCGGAGCACCTCGGCCAGCACCGCCATGGATTCCCAGAGGCTGTACACGTCGAGGCCGAAAAAGCCCACTTTCGCGTCAGCGGCCCGTCCCCGGTTGTGTTCGCGGAGCCAGTCGGCCAGGGCCGCCACTTCCCAGTTGGCCCACATCCAGGTGGGCCACCGCCGGAACGCCCCCAGCACTTCCGGGGCGGTACGGCCCGCGTCGGGGTAGCCCTTCACGTACCGGTTGATGCGGTAGCAGGCGGGCCAGTCGCCCTCCACGGCAATGAACGAAAAGCCCTTTTCGGCAACGAGCCGTTTGGTAATGGCCGTCCGCCAGGCGTAGTATTCGTGGGTGCCGTGCGAAGCTTCGCCCAGCAGCACGTACGTTGCGTCGCCGATGCGGTCCATCAGCGGGTCGAGGTCGCGGGAAGATTGCAGGGGACCGGTATATCCGGTGGAAGGGAGACTGCCGGGAGCTGTCATACGAACCAGGTTAAAAAACGGGGTGCGCCGTTGCCCCTTTGCCGTGTACGGACCCCGGGGCCGCGGGTTCCTCCGGGCGGTTCGGGCGGGGAATCAAACCAATATGATATGACTATTACGTATTTGAATGGATACGACCTTGTGATGATCGAATGATTATCCTCCATCTTATCAGTTTAATCAGGTGAATCTTGGTATCAAACGGCCGTTTCCCCAAAAAGCAAAGCCCGCAGCCGGTGGGACTGCGGGCATCGTTCACGGGTTGCATCCGGGCATTACTTGCTTCGTTTCCGGTTGCCACGGGCCAGCGAAAGTACGCTTGCCGCGAGGCTTTTGGTTTCTTTCGATACGTCCGGCCGGCGCAACAGGCCCGAGGCCAGCGAAGCTATTTTGTCACTGGAATGTTTACTGGTTCTTTGCATGGTGTCGTTTCTCCCTCTGCATGAATAACACATTGCGGGGGCAAAACATTCACTTAAACGGCTAAACGACAGTTTTTTACGTATCCCCAAACGGCCCGCCGGCGACCATCCGGCTATTCGCTCCGCAGGCTGTCCACCGGGTTCGCCGCGGCCGTGCGGACGGCCTGCACGCCCACGATGAGCAGGGCGAAGCCGGCCGCCACCCCGCCCGACAGCCCGAACAGTTCCCACCCGATCTCGACCCGGTAGGCGAAGCTTTGGAGCCACTGGCCGGCCGCCCAGAACGCCAGCGGGGCCGCAACCACGATGGCCAGGAATACGAGCTTCATGAAACGGACGGCCAGCAGGGCCACGATGCTGCCCACGGAGGCGCCCAGCACTTTGCGGATGCCGATCTCCTTGGTGCGCTGCTGGGTGGTGAAGGTCGCCAGGCCGAGCAGGCCCAGGCCGGAAATCAGGATCGCCAGGCCCGTGAACCAGTTGAACAAGGTGGCCGCCGTCTGCTCCTGCCCGTAGAGCCGCTGGTAGTCCTCCGACAGGAAACGGGCTTCCACGGGGTGCCCTTCGCTGCGGCGGTTGGCCACGGCGTTGACGGCGGCAAGGGTGCCGGGCAGGTTCCCCGGGCGGATGCGCACGAGCAGGTAATCCATCTGGCCGGCGGGGACGACTTGCAGGAGCGCGGGCTCTACTTTTTCCTTCAGCGTGGTAAAGTGGAAATCCCGCACCACGCCCACCACCTGGCCCTGCTTGCCGTAAAAGTCGAGCGGCGTCCCCAGCGGCTGCTTCAGCCCCAGCCGCTTGACGGCCGCCTCGTTGAGGATGAAGTTGAGCGTGTCGCGGCCAAATGCGGGGGAGAAGCTCCGGCCGCCCACCAGCTCGAGGCCCATCGTTTCCGCGAACCCGTAGTCCGTCCGGAAGTCATGGATCATGAACGCTTCGGCCACCGGCCGCCCGGCCACCCGCACGCCGCCCGTGCCCGAACTGCCCACCCACTTGAAAGGCATGCTGTAGTAGTGGGTCGCCGACACGGCCGCCACGCCCGGCTGTTGCAGCAGTTCCTGCCGGGCCACGGCCAGGTTCTTTTTCAGTCCGCCCTTCATGGGTACGTACAGGACGTTGTCTTTCTCCAGGCCCAGCTTGTAGCTGCTCACGAAGTGCAGTTGCCGGTAGATGAGCAGGGCGAGCGTAACCATGGTGACCGACAGGGCAAACTGCCCGACCACCAACCCCCGGCGCAGGCTCCCGCCGGCGGGGGCGCCCCGGCGCGGGCCGTAGAGCACCCCCGCGGGCCGGAAAGCCGAAAGCATGAACGCCGGGTAGCTGCCCGCTACCAGGCTGGTGCCCAGCAGGATTGCCCCGGCCAGGAGCCAGAAGTCGGGCCGGTCCACGGGCAGCACGAGCGGCTTGCCGGTAAAGCCGGCCAGGAAGGGCAGCCCGGCCTGCACCACCGCCAGGGCCAGCGCACCCGCCAGTCCCACCACCAGCGCCGATTCGCCGAGAAACTGGATCACCAGCTGGCGGCGACGGGCCCCCACGGTTTTGCGCAAGCCTACTTCTTTGGCCCGCTCCAGGGCCCGGGCGGTAGACAGGTTGACGAAGTTGAGGCAGGCCAGCAGCAGCACGGCCAGGGCCAGCGCGGCAAAGAAGCGGACGTAGCGGATGTCGCCCCGCGGGCCGAAGTCGGTGTTGAAGTCGAAGCGGGACCGGAGGTGGATGTCGGCCAGCGGTTGCAGGTAAAAGCGGACGTCCGTACCGCCGTAAGTCCGCCCGGCGAAAGGGGCCAGCTTCGCGTCGGCGCTCCCCCGCCGGGCCGGGTCGTGGAGTTGCACGTAGGTGTAGAACGAGTTGGCGCCCCACTCCTCGAAGTTCACGCCCCACGTGCGGGCCAGCGACAGCGGCAGCACGTAGTCGAATTGCAGGTGCGACTGGGCGGGCACATCGCCGATGACGCCCGTGACCCGCAGGGGCGTTGCCCGGTCCAGGAGCACCACCCGGCCTACGGGGTTGGCCGTGCCGAAGTACTTGCGGGCCAGCCGCTCGGTGAGCACGATGGAGTAGGGGTCGGCCAGCGCCGGCCCGGCCTCACCTTGCTTGAACGGGAAGCTGAACATGGCAAACAGCGCCGGCTCGGCCAGCAGGCCGTTGGTCTCCTCGCCGGTGAGCGGGCCGTAAGTGAGCAGGGCGCCGTGCCCCACCCGGAAGCGGGTGGCATTTTTCACCTCCGGGAACGTTTCCCGCAGGGCCGCCGCCAGCCTGGCCGGCGAACGGCCTACCTCGTACCAGGTGCCATTCTGGTTCTGGTGCTGGGCCACCCGGTACAGGGTGGCGTAGTTGGCGTTGAACCGGTCGTATCCCCGTTCGTACTGCACGTACACGACAATGAGCAGGCACACAGCCAGCCCGAGGGTGAGCCCGGCCAGGTTGATGAGTGAGAACAGCTTTTGTTTGCGCAGATTCCGCCAGGCGGTAATCAGGTAGTTGAGCAGCATGGGCACCGGGTTTGCCGGAAGGCGGTCAATCCACGTGCCAGCCGCAAAAGCGGCTTGGTTACGGGGAATTTGCCCGGCCCCGGCAACGGCGGCGTCCCGAATGTGAACACCGCCTGTTTCAATCTGGAACACCGGCAAAGGGGAGCGTAGCGGCGGGGCCGGCGGGCGGCCACCGCGTTACTGCACCACCTGGGCGGGCTGTTGCATCCTGGTCACGTAGGCATTCAGGCCGTGCATCATTGCCAGCGTGATGAGCATGGCCGCCACCACCACGTAGCCCAGCAGGCCGTAGTTCTCCAGGCGGCCCCCCTCCGTTTGCACCACGATGGCTCCGGCCAGGGCCGAAGCGAGGCCGCCGGCCAGTTGCTGCACCGACGCGTTGATGCCCATGAAAGCCCCCCGGTCCCGCGGGTCGGGAATGGCCGAGAGCAGGGCCGACGCCGGAATCATGCGGGCGGTAATGCCGGCAAACAGCAGCACGTTGACGGCAATCACCAGCGGGAGCGGCGTGACGCCCAGGTGGCAGTACACCAGCACCATCACGATGCTCAGGACGGTGCCCAGCGTAAACAGCCGGAACTTGCCCACCTGGTCGCTCAACCACCCGGCCAGCGGACCGATCCCCATCGTGCACAGGCCGGTGACCAGGTAGATGAACGGCAGTTTTTCGAGGGCGATGCCCAGGTTGTGCACCGAGTAGGCGCTGCCGAAGGGCATGAGCATGAACCCGCCCGAGGCCAGCAGGGTGGTGGCGGCGAAAGCCCGCAGGTACGCCGGCCGGCGCACCGTGTTGACCACGTGCGCAAAGGCGTTGCCCCGCCCGGGCAGGGACAGGTGGGCCGTTACGGGCCGCATGTACCGCACCATGGCCACGCCCACCAGCAGGCTCACGGCCACGATGAGCAGGAACGGGGCGTGCCAGTCGAAGCGGTTGGCCAGGTACAACCCCACCGGGATGCCCAGCACCTGGCTGGAGGCAAAGGCCATCTGCACGAAGCCCATCACCCGGCCGCGGGCCTCCAGGGGAAACAGGTCGGTGATGATGGCAAAGCCGATGGAGCCGATCACCCCGCCGAACAGGCCCGTGACGATACGGGCTCCCAGCAGCAGCGGATACGTGGGGGCGATGCCGCACAGCAGGGTGCCCACCACGAAGCCGGCGTAGAAGAAAAGCAGCAGCCGCTTGCGGTCAAACTTGTCGGCGAAGCCCGCCGCCAGCAGCCCCGAAAGGCCCGCGCTGAAGGCGTAAGCCGACACCACCAGGCCAAACTGGGCCGCCGAAATGTCCATTGCCGGCATGAGCAGGGCCCCCAGCGGCGAGAGCACCATGAAGTCGAGGATCACGGTAAACTGCAAAATGGACAGCAGGGCGATGATGAATACCTGGTAACGGGTAAATGCGGGCGGGGCGGGCTTGGGGGCAGTCATGAAAAAAGGGAATAGGTCAATCAAAAAAATACGGGGTACGCCGGCTCAGTCGGGCAGTTCCTGGCAGGCGTAACCGGCCTGGCGCAGCAGGGCAATCACTTCGGCGGGGGGCAGGCACCGGGCTTCCACGCGCAGCACGCGGCTGCAATCGTCGAGGTCCACGTTCCACCCGGCAATCCGTTTTTCCGTCCCGAGCAGCCGGGCCAGCTGCGGCAGTTCCCGCTGGTGGCAGATGTTGGTCTCGAACACGAGTACCTCCACCGGAATTTTGAGGTTAGCTTCCATGCGTGACTGGAGTTAGAGAATGAAAGAGTTGGGGAGTTGGGGAGTTCAATTCTCCAACTCCATTACAAAGAAACGGCCCGCTGGTGACAACTCTATGTCAGCAGGGTTAAAAATATTTTTTCCGGTTCCGGATATTTTTTGCCGCTCCGGCCGGGGAAAGGCTGCCTTTCGCAATGTTTTTGCGGGGTGTGGGAGCCATCCCGGGCGGTTTGGGAATGAATGCTTCGAAAACAGGCTACCCGCGGGGGAACGGGACCATTTGCCCGCACCGCCCGGGGGCCGGTTGCCGGAGAACTGGACATTATTAAGTATAAATTTCAATTAATCAACTTTATGCAATAACCCCTTCATTTGTACCCGGCTGCTGCTTTCACTTGCTGGTTAATTTTATTACTTTTATTCAAAATTCGCATGGGGCCGGTCAACCGGCCGGGCTACCGGTGCGCACTGCCGCGCCCACCCCCGGAATGGGTGTGGGAAGCAGCCGTTCTCTTGCTCCGCGCACCGGGTGCTGCCACCAGGCGGTCCCGGGCTACCGGATGTGCCAACCCTTTTTCCCGGGTATTCTCGCCAACAACGCCGCCGGAGCAGGGACGCGAGACCCGGTGTTCCAATGCAAAACCACTACTTAAAACCTACAATTATGGTAATGATCGGTATTTCTTCACTCCTCGTCTTTTCCTTCCTGGCCGTCTGGCGGTCGGGCAAGCTCCGGAACAAGACGGCCGGACGAAGGCCTACGGGTTCGCGCAAAGAAATGAATCCGTTCGGCCCTACGGTGCTGCTCAACCGCCTGGGCCGGTTCGAAGCGGAAGGCGCCTACGACAAAGGCGTGGCCCTCTTCCAGGGCGAATCGCTGCCCAAGCCCCGGGCCGCCGACGAGTTTGCCACGCACGTGATGATTCTGCGCACGGCGGCCGCTTGCTACCAGGCCCAGTCCGACTGGCGCAATGCGGCCTCGTGCTACCGGGAAGCCATCGGCTACGCCCACAAGATCGGCTACAACCCGCGCGACCTGGAAGCGGGGCTTGACCTCTGCAAGCGGCAACTGGCCGGCGGACCCGCTCCCCAAACCACCAACTACGAGGCGGCCGTGCCCAACCGGCAATCTCCGCCCCAGTGGCAAGCCTCGGGTGCTTCAGCCTGAACGGCCAGGCGCCGCCTGGAAACGACAACGCGAAAAAGCGCCGGGTACCTCCTCCCGGCGCTTTTTCGTTTCTACGCTTTTGGCAGGGAAGCCTGGCGGTTGTTTTTCAGAACTTTCTCAAAACGCTCACAGAAGCCGTCAGTGTCTCACTGACGGCTTCTGTGAGCGTTTTGAGAAAGTCCCGTTTTTGTTATCTCCCCGGTCAAGCGTGGACGCATTATGTTATCCCGTACCTTTTCCCAAATGGAAGGGGTAGCCCACGGTTTCGTATGTGCTTAGCGGGTTGTATGAGCAGCGTCATTGCGAGGAGTCAGGGCGGGTTTTTGCGTTGGCATGACGAAGCAATCTCACCCGTATCCCCGTCAAAGCCCGGGAACGATTCGGCTCCCGAAGTGTCACGGGTAAGAACCGCTCACCACCGGTAACGGCGTTTGGCGGGGATACGAAGGAGATTGCTTCGTCGCCCGGCCCGCTCTGCAATCCCGCTCCTCGCAATGACGCATCCCATACCACCCGCTCAGCACATACACGGTTGAAACCGTGGGCTAACAAAACCTCGCCATCACCAAACCTGAAGATGAGTCCCATGCTTACCCGGCCGCGGGTGTGGCAGGAGACGGGTGATGTGGCTTGCCGGAAGGGTCAGGTTTGAGAACCTGACCGCACCGTGATACGACGCGGGCCGCACCCGCATACCACGCGCATTGAACCGTGATGCGATGCGTACTGAACCGGGACACTCGGGACACCACGCGCATTGAATCGTCATGCGGCGCGAATCGGACCGGGATCATTGAACCGGGATGTGACGCGAACCGAACCGCGACGCGAACCGGACTGCGCACAAAAAAAGGGTAGTCTTACCGACTACCCTCCGCCCCACCGGGGCAAACTCCCATGTCCGTGTCTCCTCCCTTTTGTCCTGCCGCTCCCGTCTACCGCAAGTGTTTGAGGTCGTTCACGTCGGCCTCGACCTGTTCCCAGCGGGCATTCCACACGATGGGGCCCTGGCCCTGAAAGTCGTTGTAGCCGAAGCCGAAGATGTCGGAGGGCAGCACGTTGAAGTGGACGGCCTCCACGAGCGACTTGGCTTTTTCGTCGTTGCAGTACAGCGACGGGTAGAAGGTATACCGCCCCGGGCTGAGCCGCATTCCCTCGTTGATGACGCGGATTTCGGTCACTTCGTCGGGGGTCATCGCAAACTTGGTGCCGTAGTAGTCCGAAAACGTCGTGCCGATGGTAATGCCGCCGGCGTCCCGGAGGCTGCCGCCCAGGCCGATCTTGCCCCGCATCCGGTCGGAGATGCGGATGAAGAAGCGGAACATGATCTGCTGGTGGGCCAGGATGGTCCGGTCCGGCTTGGCGCCTTCCCGTTCGTAGGCGTCGGCGTCATCGGCCGCCAGGACCTCGCAGCCCAGGATGCCGTACTTTTTGGTCGTGAAAATGTTTTCGGTGCTGGCAATCGCCTGCACCGGCTTGAGGTACTCGGCGGCCACGTCGGTGATGTTGCCCGTCTTCTCCACGCGGCCCCCCTTGAGGAGGATGCCCGTCTTGCAGAGGCGCTTGATGGTGCTCATGTTGTGGCTCACAAAGAGCACGGTGCGGCCCTCGTTGCGGCTCACGTCTTCCATTTTGGCGAGGCACTTGTTCTGGAAGCTCTGGTCGCCCACGGCCAGTACTTCGTCCACGATGAGGATTTCGGACACCAGGTGCGCGGCTACCGCGAAGCCCAGGCGCATGAACATCCCGGAGGAGTACCGCTTGACGGGGGTGTCGAGGAACTTCTCGATTTCCGAAAAGGCCACGATCTCGTCAAACTTGCGCTGAATTTCGGGCCGCTTCATGCCCAGGATGGTGCCGTTGAGGTAAATGTTTTCGCGGCCCGTGAGTTCGCGGTGGAAGCCCGTGCCCACTTCCAGCAGGCTGGCGACGCGGCCGTTGATGCCGATGCTGCCCTTGGTGGGCTCGGTGATGCGGCTGATGATCTTGAGCACGGTGGATTTGCCGGCGCCGTTGTGGCCGATGATGCCCACCAGGTCGCCCTGATTCACTTCGAAGCTCACGTCTTTCAACGCCCAGAATTCTTCTTCTTTCTCTTCGTTGAACTGGTTGGGTTGCAGCATCCGCTGGACTTTCTGGGTCAACGTGCCGCGGAGGGTGTATTCTTTCTGCTGGTTGCGGACCACGACGTACTTCTTGCCGATGTTTTCAACCTTGATTGCTACTGACATCCGGAATTAGAATTAAAATGAAGTTAGGGATGGATGGTGGTTGTAAGTGGGGGAATTACCTGGCACCAACGGCTTTAAACGGGGCCGCGGCCCGTAAAGTTGTATGGATTCGCGCCGGGTGGAAAAACGCAAACGCGTTTCTTGCCGGGACCGCTAGTGGCCCACCACCCGGCCCAGCGCCGCGGCCACCTTGATGTTGACCCGTTTGAGGCGTTCCTCCATGGGCGAATACAGCTTGATGGGCGCGGCAATGTTTTTCATGAACTCCTTGTCGGCCAGGGAGGGGGCGTTGCCGGTTTTGAGCAGGTCCAGCGTAAAGTTCTTCACCCACGGCTTGATCAGGTACACGGCGTGCGACATCACGTACCCCCCGAACCCGTTGAAATCCATGCCTTCGGGGCCTACGCAACTCAGCGGCTGTTCGGAAAACATGATGGCAGCGTTCATCAGGTCCTGGTCACCCACCACGGCCTGTTTACGGTCGGCGCTCTTGCTGCCGATCACGTCGCCGCCCAGGTCCCGGTACGCGTAGGTGAGGTCGCGCCACAGGCGGAGAAAGGGCTGGTTGGCCCGGGTCATGCCGAAAAAGCCGCTGTTGTAATAAAAATTCTGCTGCCGGATGACCGGCAGCCCGAGCTTGCCGCCAATGCGGCGCCACTCGGCCCGCCAGGGATGGTCGGCCGGCATAATCCCGAAGGCATTGTCGAGGCACAGGGCGATGCCGTTCTGCGCCCAGTTCTCGTAAAATTTCCAGTCCGCCTTGATCACAATGTCGGGATCGAAGTAAAACAGGTTCTGGGTTTCGGGAAGATACTTTTCGAACAGTTCCAGGCCCAGCGAGGATTTGTAAAACCGCAGGTGCAAGGGCGGGTTGAGGGGAATGAACTTGACCCGCACCCCGGAAATGGAATATTCTTCGTGGCCTTCCTGCTTGAGCTGACTGACCCAGCCCGGCAGCTTGCCGCGGTAGGCTACTGCGTACGTGCCCACAAAGCCTTTGTTGAGCAATGAATTCAGGAGTGCGCCTACGCCAAAGGCGTAGTGCCCCTCGTATAGGGTGTAAACGGTGGTTGCCATGCGATAATGGATGCAGCCGTAAATTACGGACTTGGCCTTAGATAAAGAATTGAATGGGGACAGGCGGGGAAAAATCTTGATTAAATCACATACGCTATTATTTTAACAATAGTTACAACGCGGCGGCGCCAAACCCGTATCTGTATCCGGATTAGTGCCGGCTGCGCCCCCAACGCCCGGACCACTTCCCGTCAAGCTAAACCACTTACCACTTCAAACCGACCCTTACTATGGAAAAGGCTGTTAACCTTTTGTGGACCAGCGGCTGGGACTCCACCTACCGCCTGCTGGAACTGCTGCTGGTGCACGAGAGGCCCGTGCAACCCTACTACCTGTTCGACCGCTCCCGCCAATCGTACGAACTGGAGGTGAAAGCAATGGAGCACATCAAGTCGCTGCTGCTCAAAAAGTCGCCCAAGGTGGCGCAGCTGATGCGACCCATCATCTACAAAGAAGTAAGCGAGATCAAGCCCAATGCCCGCATTTCGGCGCAGTTCCAGGAAGTTCTCAAACTCAAGCGCAACGGCACGCAGTACGAGTGGCTGGCCCGCTACGCCGACGAGATTGGCGTGGACGACCTGGAACTGTGCGTGGACATGGTGACGCCGGGCTTCTTCTGCACCTACATCAAGCCCAACCTGGTGCAGGAATTCGACGGCAAAGGCTACAACTATCGCCTCAAGGACAACCCCGAAAACCCGGTGCTGACCATGTACCGCTACTTCCGGTTTCCCGTGCAGCAATACACCAAGATGGACCTCCAGCGGATGTCGGTCAAGCACGGCTTCATTGACATCATGGAGCACACCTGGTTCTGCCACACGCCCATCCACGGGCAGCCCTGCGGCCTGTGCGTGCCCTGCAAGGTAACGATGGAACACGGGATGCGCCGCCGCATTCCTTTCTCCAGCCAGGTGCGCAACTTCGTGCATTACCAGGTAAAGCCGCCCCTCCGCAAATTGCTCGGCCGCAACCAGCCCAAGGCCGCCACGCCGGCCGCGTAACCTTTCCCCGGGAGCCGCCTTCCCCGAAAATAAGGGTCCGGTGCGGGCACATTCCCGGCCCGGACTGTGTTGTTACCGCAAACCCGCTTAGCTTTGCGCGCCGTTTCGGCCTCCTCCCGGGGCAGGCCCGGACCGGCGTGCTTTTGATTTACATGTACCCACTTACCAAGCAAACCGTACAATTCATGCCACAACCCGTTCATTTACTGTGGACCAGCGGCTGGGACTCCACCTACCGCCTGCTGGAACTGCTGCTGGTGCACGAAAAGCCCGTGCAACCCTACTACCTGTTCGACCGCAACCGCCAATCGTACGAACTGGAGGTGAAAGCGATGGACAACATCAAGTCGCTGCTGCTCAAAAAGTCGCCGAAGGTGGCTTCGCTGCTGCGCCCCACCATCTTCAAAGAAGTAAGCGAGATCAAACCCAATGCCCGCATCTCGGGGCAGTACCGGGAGGCCATCCAGCTCAAAAACACCGGCACGCAGTACGAGTGGCTGGCCCGCTACGCCGACGAGATCGGCGTGGACGACCTGGAACTGTGCGTGGACATGGTCAGCCCCGGCTTCTTCAAATCCTACGTATGGCCCAACCTGGTGAAAGAATCCGACGGCAAAGGCGACAACTTCCGCCTCAGGGACGACCCGGACTACCCGGCGTTGCGCATGTTCGGTTGTTTCCGGTTCCCCATTCCGCAGTATACCAAGGTGGACTTGCAGCGCATGGCTACCGAGTACGGTTTCATTGACATCATGGAGCACACCTGGTTCTGCCACACGCCCATCCACGGGCAGCCCTGCGGCCTGTGCGTGCCTTGCCAGGTAACGATGGAACACGGGATGCGCCGGCGCATTCCTTTCTCCAGCCAGGTGCGCAGCTTCGTGCATTACCAGGTGAAGCCGCCCCTCCGGAAAATCCTCAAGCCCGGCAGTTCCAGGGCCGCGGTTTAAAGGTTCACCACGGAGACCCGGGGGGCCTGGCGTAGAGACGCGATTTATCGCGTCTTGTTGGCGGAAAGGGAGTTGAGGAGTTAGAGAGTTGGAACTGAACCGCAAGGGGCGCAAAGGATATGCAAAGACCGCAAGGAGAACGCGTACCTCTTTGCGCCCTTTGCGTCTCTATTGCGAGCGTTGCGGTTCAGTTCCTTTCTTCGCGTCCTTTGCGCTGCTGAAGCGCCTTTGCGTGAAACCCTTTTCTCCGAAAAGACGCGATCAATCGCGTCTCTACGCCAGGCCCTCCGGGTCTCCGTGGTAAATCTTCTTACGCCGCCGTGGCGAGTTTGAGGCGCTGGAGTTTGCCGTAGGTGAGCGACCGCCACAGCCACTCGGCGGGGCCGAACTGGTAGCGGCTCAGCCACCACCGGCTGAAGGCCCACTCGAAGGCCAGCACCAGCCCGATGAGGCCCACGCCCACGAACGGACCCACGCGGCCCGCCAGCCCCAGCCCGAAGCCGTTGAAGAGCAGCAGGCAAAGCACGGTTTGCATCAGGTAGTTGGTCAGGGCCATTTTGCCCAGCGGCGAGAACACCCGCAGCCGCTTCTGCCAGGCCGGCTTTTGCCAGGCCAGCGAAAACGCCGCCGCGTAGGCCAGGCTCAGCGGCACCACGCTCAGGGCGTACACCACCGTTTGCGTGAGCCCCAGCCCCGAGGCCGGGAAATCGTCGCCCCGCTCCATGAGCCACGCCAGCACCAGGTTGCCCGGAATGCCCAGCACCAGCCCGACCGTGAGCAGCCGCTTGAGCAGCGGCCGGTGGGCGTCGAGGCGCTGCACGATCTGCCGGCGGCCCACGTAGAAGCCCAGCAGGAACATGGCCAGGATCTTGAAGAACCGCCCCGAATACATCAGGTTGCTGTAGCGGAAAAAGGCCCCGGCCGCGTTGCCCTTCAGCCACAGCCAGTAGCCGCCCTGCATGGTCTCCAGGCGGGTGCCGGCGTCGAAGAGGCCGAGGCGCTGCCGGGCGTGCATACCGGCGATTTCGAAGGGCGTGCCCGGGTGGAACGTGCCGCCGGTGAGCATCACCAGCGCGTACTGGAGCACGGGCAGCAGCAGCAGCACGGCGGCCCAGGTGAGCAGTGTCCGTTCGCTCACGCGCCGGAACAGCAGCAGGATGAAGCCGCAGGCCGCGTACGAAGCCAGGATGTCGCCCGTCCAGAGCAGCACCAGGTGCACCAGGCCGATGCCCAGCAGGATGGCGAGCCGCCGCATGTAGTACGGCAGGAAAGACTTGTCGTCGTGGCGGGCCCGGAGCAGTTGCACCGAAAACCCGATGCCGAAAAGCAGCGAGAACAGCGAGTAGAATTTGCCTTCCACCAGGAAGTGCGTGAGGAAGGTGGTGGCGTGGTCGGCGGCCGGGAACGGCAGCGACGCCCGTCCTTCGTCACCCAGGAACGCGTACCCCATGAAGATGGGCATGTTGGCAAACAGGATGCCGCACAGGGCAAAGCCCCGCAGCACGTCGAGCAGGTCTATCCGCTCCTTGGTGCCAACGGGTCGAAGGCCCCCCTCCGCGGGGGCGGGGGCCGGCATGCGCTTCTCCGGTCCGGTCATGCGAGCGGGGATACGGGCATTGCTTTCGGCTGATCCTGGCGCGGGTTGAACGCCGGGAAGTTCCCGGCAAACCCTTTGGCGAGTTTGTGCATGGCCCGGATCTGGTCGGGCCAGGTCAGGCCGTTGGCCGGGCCGCCCGGGGTGTTGTTGACGTCCACGATGTAGATCTGCTTGGTATCGCGGCACCGGAGCACGTCGAGTTCGCCGTAGTCGAGCTGCATCTGGTTGCAGAACTCGCCGATCTTGGCAATCTCTTCGCGGCTGAACAGCGCGGTGGGTTCGCGCATGACCACCTGGTTGTTTTTGCTCAGGAAGCGGGCGTCGAGGGGGCGGTTTTTCACGTACACGAACGGCACGTTGCCCCAGAACACGGGCACCCGGATGTCTTCCACCTGCGTGGCGTCAATCTGGTTGTTGATCACGATCTGGTAGATGAACCCTTCGTCCACGGTGGCGGCGGGGCACTGGATCACCGAGCCGTCGTGGGTGGCGTTGGCGTTGCCCTTGCGCACGCACTTGCCCTGGTGCGTGAGCGGGTCCACGAAGGTGCCGTAGCCGAACACCGACCGGAACACCTTTTCCACGTATTCTTTGCTGATGTCATTGCAGTGGAGGTTGAGCACGGGCATTTTCCGGCTCAGCGCCAGCAGTTCGGGGGAAGGCCGGCGGTAGGTGGTGTCCTCCCAGTTGATGGCAAACGCGTAGGTATCGTTGAGGTCGCTGGTGATTTCGTAGCCCAGCACGATCAGGATCTTGCGGAGCACGGCGCGGGTACCCGGGTATTCGGGATACAGCAGCACTTTCTTGTTCTTGCCGGGGCGGTCTTTGAGGTTGAAGGCGGCCAGTTCGTGCTTGATCACCTCGTTCAAAAACCACCGCCATTGGCTCCCATAGGGATTGTCTTTCGGAACACGCATATCGTCGTAAGTTGGTTTATATCGGTTTGCAATGTGGTCTATGCGGGCGCAAGATTAGGGAGAATTCTCCAAATGCGCACGGTAAGTGCGTGATTCACAGCCTTAACTTGGCGTGCCGGGTCCCGCCTGCCCGGTATTGCGGCCACGGGCTCAGGCCGTTAGCGGCCCGGTCGCCGGGGTGTCCGGGGCGTACATCCGCCCGGTTTCGGGGGCGCGGCTTCCCGGCCGGAAAGCCCCCAGCAGGGACCGCAGGGCCGGCAGCAGCGCAAAGCCGGGGCGCGCCGGTTCGGCCGGAACGGAGTCTTCGGCGCACCCCGCGCGGGTACCGGCCAGGCATTCTCCCCGGAGCGAGAGCCGCCGCATGGCCTGCTGCACGTCGAACGCGTGCCCCGGGCAACAGGTAAAGAGGGAAAAGCTGATTTTGCCCTTTTTCCACTCGGGCAGCACCCGGGACGTAACGCCGGGGTGCAGCGGGCAGCGGAGGGCGCCCAGGCACCTTTCCACGTAACGGTTGTGCTGCGTGATCCGCTCCTGCTCTTCCCGCGGCAAGCCGGCCAGGTCGGTGAGTTTGCCGCCGTAGAGCAGTTGGTTGTAGAAATAAAGCCTCATACGTAAATGAACGATTAGTCACGGACGACCTCCCGGCAACGCTTTTCCACGCCCCGCCGTTGCGCCGGCCGGCCGCTGTAGAAATTCTACCAGCCGCCGGGCACTGCGGAAAACTAGGTTTTCTACGCGGGGCGCAGCGGGATGGTTTTTAAAAAATCGGGAACGCCGCCGCCATTATTGGATTAGTCAAAAGGGAGGGTAACGCCCCTGCTACGGGCTTGTGGCTGTGATTTTTACCGAAAAGCTTTTACCCCATGCTTCCGCCCCGCTACGGCACCGGGCAGCGGCCGGCGGGGTGACGAAGCGGCCCCGGCACAATCTTGTAAAAGTTTCATTCACCCTTTCTAATGCGCACCCGGATGGACGATGAAGAAAAAGGGATCACCACGGAGACACGGAGGGCACGGAGGTACACGGAGAAAAGGGAGAGGCTTGAGAGTCGCCTAGCGTACGGGTGGCGGGAAAGCGCCGTATCACGGGAAAGCGCCGCATCGCGGGAAGGGGTCGCATCGCGGCTCCCCTCCTTGGAGGGGCCGGGGGTGGGTTTACCGAAAGGAGACGAATTGCTTGGGGGTCAGCACGTTAGAGTACTTTGGTGATGAAAATCATTTTGAGGAGTATCGGTGTGGAGAGATAAGATTGTGATGATGCACTGATCGCTTTTTAACTTGTCTCCTGGCGGTAAACCCACCCCCTAACCCCTCCGAGGAGGGGAGCCGCGATGCGACCCCTTCCCGTGATACGGCGCTTTCCCGCCACCCGTATGACAGGCGACTCTCAAGCCTCTCCCTTTTCTCCGTGTACCTCCGTGCCCTCCGTGTCTCCGTGGTGATCCCTTTTTCCTCCGCACCCTTCCTGCCAGTACCCGCACCGGGCGGACACTTACCGTCCGGTTCCGGACAGGCCCGCGGCCTATTTTCCGCCCAAAACCGCTCTCCGGGCCGTTCCGGCGCCGGGTGCCCGGATTGGCCCCCGATTTGTTATACATATACATGACAAATCAAACGCGCAAAAAATCCCCCGTGACCCGATGAAAGGAACCTACCTGGGCGAATTCGAGGAGGTGGTGCTGCTGGCCGTGGCGCTGCGGTACGGCGAGGCGTACGGCGCCGCCATCGTGAGCGAACTCGAAAAACAACTGAGCCGGCCGGTCAACCTGGGCGCCGTGCATTCGGCCCTCAACCGGCTGGCTGAGAAAGGGCTGGTGACCTCACAACTGGGCGGCGTGACGGCCGAACGCGGGGGCCGCCGCAAGCGCCTCTACGCCGTGACCGCCGCCGGCAGCCGGGCCCTGCGGGAAATCCGCCAGATCCGGAACCAGATGTGGGACCTGATTCCCGAAATCGCATTGCCATAGACAGTCGTAAGTCGCCAGTCGTAAGTGGGATTGGGAAGGAACCGCTCCCGGATGCGACGGACAGGCTACAACGAAAAAGGAATTTTCAACCGCAGACTGCCACGCTCCCTTCCCGATCACTTACGACTGGCGGCTTACGACTCACCCCTGACCCCTAACGACTTATCCCATGCCCTCCGCCTCCCCTCCCCCGCCCCGGCCGCCGCGCTGGGCCACCTGGCTGCTGGAGCAGTTCTGCGCCCCGCACCTGCTGGAAGAGATGCGCGGCGACCTGGAAGAACTCTACCAGGAACGGCTCGATGCGCTGGGGCCCCGGGCAGCCGCGCGGCGCTACGTCCGCGACGTGCTGAGCCTGCTCCGGCCCTTTGTCGTCAAACGCGAAAAGAATCACCACCCCTCCTTACCTTTCCTGAGTATGCTACGCAACTACTTCACCATTGCCTGGCGCAACATGATGCGCCAGAAGGGCTACACCGCCCTCAACCTGGTGGGCCTCTCGCTGGGCATTGCCTGCTGTTTGTTCATCTTCCTGTTCATCCGCAACGAGCTGGACTACGACCGCTTCCACCGCAACGGCGACCGCATCTTCCGGGTGCTGCGGGGCGGGGAACGGAACGGCGAGAAGGTGGCCGGGGCCTACACTTCGGGTCCCTACGCCCCGGCCCTCAAAAACGACTTCCCGGCCGAGATCGTGCACACCGTGCGGGTGATGCCCGGCCGGGCCCTGGTTGCCTACGGCGACAAAACCTTCCAGGAGGACGGCTTTTACCTGATTGACTCCACCTTCTTCGACGTGTTTTCGTACCCGCTGCTCCGCGGCAACGCCCGCACGGCGCTGCTCAAGCCCAACAGCGTAGTCATCAGCCCCGGGGTGGCCCGCAAGTACTTCGGCGACGCCGACCCGATGGGCAAGACCCTCGACGTGGACAACGGCCAGGACCGCTACGAGGTCACGGGCATCCTGGCCCCCGTGCCCGGCAACTCCCACCTGGACTTCGATTTCCTGGTCAACATTGCGCCCCTGCGGAACTACGAATTCTTCAACACCTGGAACGACAACTCCATGATGACCTACGTGCTGCTGGCCGACCGGGTGCAGCCCGAACGGGTGGCCGCCCGGCTGCCGGCGTTCATGGACAAATACATGGGCGAAAACTTCAAGCGGGAGGGCCGCCGCACCGACCTGTCGCTGGAGCCCGTCGCCGACATTTACCTCGACAAGCACGTGACCTCCGACATGGTGGCCCACGGCGACCGGCAGGTGATCTACCTGTTCGGGGCGGTGGCCCTGTTCATCCTGGCCATTGCCTGCATCAACTTCATGAACCTCTCGACGGCCCGGTCGGCCGGCCGGGCCCGCGAGGTGGGCATGCGCAAGGTGATGGGCGCCTTCCGCAAAGACCTGGTCATGCAGTTCCTGGGCGAGTCGCTGCTGCTGGCCCTGCTGGGCGTGGTGCTGGCCCTGGTGTTCGTGGGCATCGGCCTGCCCCGGTTGGGTGCCTTCCTCGAAAAGCCCCTCGCCCTGCCGGTGGCCGATCCCGCGTTCTGGCTTTTCCTGCTGGGGCTGGTGGGCGTGGTGGGCGTCCTGGCGGGTACGTACCCGGCGTTTTTCCTCTCGGCCTTCCAGCCCATCCGCGTGCTCAAGGGCAAGTTTACCACCGGCCGGGGCTCGGTCTGGCTGCGCAAGAGCCTGGTGGTGGTGCAATTCAGCATCTCCATGCTGCTGATCGTGGGCACGTTCATCATCGTGCGGCAGCTCGACTACGTGCGGGCCAAAAACCTCGGCTACGACAAGGAGCAGACCCTGCTCGTGCGGCTGGACAACGGGGAAATCCGCTCCAACCGGCGGGGCTTCGTGGGCGACGTGGAACGCATTGCCCAGGTGCGGAGCGCCTCGCTGATGTCGGGCGAGCCGGGCGGCTTCCACGACAATTTCAACTTCAACGTGGAGGGCAAAACCGGCGAAACCTGGCAGTTGCGCACGGTGTTCACCGACCACCACTACGTAAAGACGCTGGGCCTGAAAATCATTGCCGGCCGCGACCTCTCGGAAGACTACAGCACCGACGCCCTGGAAGGCGCGTTGCTCAACCGCACGGCCGTCAAGAAGCTGGGCTGGCTCCCGCAGGAGGCCCTGGGCAAGACGCTCTTCAACACCATCCGCGACTCGCTGCCGCGGCGGGTGGTGGGCGTGGTGGAAGACTTCCACTTTTCTTCGCTCAAGGAAGAAATCCAGCCGCTGGCGATTTCGGTTGCCCGCGACAACCGGGTGGTTGCCATCAAGCTGACGGCGGGCAACCCGCAGGAGGCCATTTCCCGCATCGAAGCCGCCTGGCGCAAGGTGGCGCCCAAGTACCCCTTCGCCTACGAGTTCCTCGACCAGGTGTACGACAACCTCTACAAAGCCGAGCAGAAGCAGCGCACCATCCTGGGCATCTTTGCGGGGGTAGCCATCTTCGTGGCCTGCCTGGGCCTGTTCGGCCTGGCCGCCTTCACGGCCGAGCAGCGCACCAAGGAAGTAAGCGTCCGCAAGGTGCTGGGGGCAAGCGTGGGCAACGTGGTGGTGCTCCTGTCGAAGGACTTCGTCAAGCTGGTGCTGGTGGCCATTGCCCTGGCCGTTCCGCTGTCGTGGTACCTGATGCACCAGTGGCTCGAGGACTTCGTTTACCGCATCTCCATTGGCGCCGACGTGTTCCTGTTGGCCGGGGTGCTGGCCGTGGGCATTGCCCTGCTCACAGTGAGCTACCACGCCATCCGCACGGCCCTCACCAACCCGGCCAAGACGCTGCGGTCGGAATGAGTCTGAACCTTGATTTACATGATGAAATGATGGGCTTGATGGTCTGAACCTTGATGGGCTTGATGGAATGATGGCTTGATGAGGGATGAACGGGACAAGTAATCACCAGTAACGTTACGGAAGTTTCAAGGCAGGCGCGGGTGGGGTGGGAACGGTTCCCTCCTGCCCACGCCTGCCGTTTGAATGGCCAGTTGGCGAACGTACGCGGTACGAAGCGCCGGCGAAAATAGCGGCGTAAATGCCCGGCCCGGCGTCGGTGCCCTTCCCCGCGTAAAATCGTGAGCAACTGCTGCGGAATCGAAAAGTCGTCAAAATCCATCTGCGGTATCTCACCTACCACACCTACTGAAAATCCTTCGAGCAAAAACGCATCGCACCTAATCTGCGGGATCGAATCCTTCGGCCCCTACCGGAAGTCATCCGAGCAAAAACGGTCCGCGCACCATCTGCGACATCAAATGCTACAGCAGTTGCCGAAGATCATTCGAGCAAATACGCTTCGGGCACCATCTGCGGGATCGAACCCTTCGGCACCTCTCAGAAAGCATTCGAGCAAAACCGGCACGCACCTGATCTGCGGGATCGAAACCCTTACGCACTTCCAAACCTCCCTCGAACCAAAATCTGCGAGACCCTTCCAGGGCAAGTCTGCGCCCTTATCCGCGAGACCCTTCCAGGGCAAGTCTGCGCGACCCCCTTTTCCTCTCCGCCGAGATCAGCGAGAAACCCTTCCCCTTCCTGCGTCATCCGCGAGAAACCCTTCTTCCTCCACCAACCACCCCTCCGGCATCCACCGACATCCTCCTTCCGCCCCCATCCTCCTAACCCTATCCCCGCCAAACCCCGGGCATCGAACCTCCAACATTGCCCCGGCGAAGCACCGGTACATTTGAAATTTAACTTCTACCTTGCCGTCCTGCGAATCGTTTTTGCAACCCTTCACAACCCCTATGAAAAGAGCATTCCTGTTGCTTGCGTTGATTACCGGCACATGGGCCCCATCCCTCCGGGCGCAGCCCTCCAATTGGCAGCCCGTAGCCAGCCGGATCACCACCACCTGGGCGGCCGACGTAAACCCGGCCAGTCCGCTGCCCGAGTACCCGCGTCCACAAATGGTGCGCGACAACTGGCTCAGCCTGAACGGGCTGTGGGAATACGCCCTGCTGCCCAAAGGTTCCGCCGACAAGGTTCCCTCCGCTTTTGCCGGGAAAATCCTGGTGCCGTACGCCGTGGAGTCGGCCTTGTCGGGCGTGGGCAAAACCGTGGGCAAGGACAGCGTGCTCTGGTACCGGCGCACAGTGACCGTGCCGGCAAACCTGCGGAAAGGAAAACTGCTGCTGCACTTCGGCGCCGTGGACTGGGAAACCGACGTGTACGTGAACGGCCGCAAGGCCGGCAGCCACCGGGGCGGCTACGACCCGTTCTCCTTCGACATCACGCCCCACCTCGGGAAAGGCGCCGGCCAGGAGATTGCCCTGCGCGTGTGGGACCCCACCAGCGAGGGACCCCAGCCCCGCGGCAAGCAGATCAAAAACCCGCACGGCATCTGGTACACGCCCGTAACCGGCATCTGGCAAACCGTGTGGCTGGAAGGCGTGCCCGACACCTACCTGGGCGCCACCCGCCACACCCCCGACATTGACAAAGGCACCCTCACCGTAACCGCCCAGTTGCAAAACGGGCGGGCCGGCGACCAGCTGCGCGTGACGGCCTTTGACGGCAAAAACAAAGTAGCCGAGCAAACCGTGGCCGCCGACGCCCCGGCCGTGCTGCCGGTGAGCAACCCCAAACTGTGGTCGCCCGAAAACCCCCACCTCTACGACCTGACCGTGGCCGTGGTGCGGGGCGGCAAGGTCGTGGACCAGGTCCGGAGTTACTTTGCCATGCGCAAAATATCGGTGCAGCCCGACCAGGCCGGCGTGCAGCGGATGCTGCTCAACAACCGCTTCGTGTTCCAGTACGGCCCCCTCGACCAGGGCTGGTGGCCCGACGGCCTCTACACGGCTCCCACCGACGCGGCCCTGCGCTTCGACGTGGAGAAAACCAAGGAG
>CADCTQ010000378.1 GCA_902805615.1 uncultured Cytophagales bacterium | reverse complement strand
ATAAAGGAATCATCGCATTACCTCAATCTTATCTCTTCACGCAGATACACAAGAAGGATTCCCATCACGCAAATATTCTAATGCACTGATCACCATGCAGTTCGTGGCATATCGCTAAACCCACCCCCGGCCCCTCCGAGGAGGGGAGCCGCGATGCGACGCCTTCCCGCCACGCGGTCTTTTCGCTGAACAAGGAAACGTACGGGGCTTTTACCGTCCTATCCTCCCCCTTTTTTCTCCGTGTTCTCAGTGCCCTCTGCGGTCCTGTCTCCTCTTTGCGTCCTTTGCGCTCCTCCTTTACGCCTTTGCGTGAAACCCTTTTTCTCTGAAAAGACGCGATAAATCGCGTCTCTACGCAGGCCCTCCGTGGTGAATCTCTAAAAAGTCAGTTGCCAGTGCGGCAGTTGGATCAGCAGGAGGACCACGATCAGTTCCCAGGCCACCTTTTTCTGGAGGGAGGCAATGCCTTTGTAGATGGTCTTGTAGACGGAATGGGTGTCAATGCCCATGATGGCGGCGATCTGTTCGTAGCTCAGGTCGTCGTAGAACCGCAGGAAAACGGCTTCCTTCTGGCGGGCCGGCAGGTGGTTGAGGGCCCGGACGAGGCTCTCCTGGCGTTGGCGGGCCGACTCGGCTTCCACCAGGTCGGTTTCGCAGGAAAAGGTCACCAGGAAGTCGGGCAGGGCGTCTTCGGGGGTGGCCAGGGGGCCCCGGTGCGATTGGTTGAGTTTGCCGATGATCTCCCGGCGCAGGGCTTTGAAAAGGTAAAACTTAATGGAATTGGTGTCGCCCAGGTTGCGGCGGCTCTTGAGCAGGTGTTCAAACAGGTCCTGGATGCAGTCTTCCACCAGGGTCTGGTCCTGCACGATTTTATAGCCGTAGTTGTAGAGCACCGGCGCAAAGGCGGCGTAGATGTATGCGTAGGCTTCCCGATTGCCCTCCTTAAACGCCTGCCAAACCTCGGCATCCGTTTTACCAAAAAAATCCTGTCTCATCTTCGCAATCTTATACGCATAGATAACGCTAAAGATTCGCTTCTTCAAACGGAGGCATAGGGTATTAAGGGATTGAGGGATGGGGGTATTGGTCGTTCACAGCGGCTGCGCTGATCGCCCAATATCCCAATCCCTCAATCCCCAATCCTTTAATACCCCAATACCCATTACCCCTCATAACTCAACCCGTACTGCTTGAGCACGTCTTCGGGGACGCCCTCCCAGTTGTTGGGGGTATTGCCCTTGTAGCCGATGTCTTCAATGCCCATTTTGCTGGTGAAGAAACCCGTGGCCGTGAAGCCGCGCATGGAGCTGAAAAACGCCACGCCCTGCATCATTTCGGGCTTGGCCTGCTCGGGGTAGGCGATCTGGTCAATGAGCTGGAGTTGCTGGGCCTTGGTACAGCCCACGAAAGGCTTGCCGAACAGCTTGTTGCACTTGTTGTCGAGCCACCGGATGCCGCCGCGCATGGGCGTCTGGAGTTTGGGCTGGTCCTTCATCATGAATTCGATGAAGGCGGGTACGCCGGCCTGCGAGGCGCTGCCCGACCGCTCGTCGGCGGGAATGATGATGTCGGCCAGCACGGTCACCGTCTTCAACTCGTGCGCGGTGAAAAACTTCTCCGTCATCAGCTTGGCGTCGCGCACGGCCTCGAACTTCTGCCGGCCGCCGGGTACCTTCACGGGTACGTCGGCCAGGGTTTCGGCGGCGGTCACCTGCGGGTGCAGCCCCACCATCCCCAGCGAACTCAGCGTCAGGCTCTTTAAGGTATCTCTGCGTTTCATGTGGGTTGTGTGTTTTGGGTGGATGGTACACTTACCTCAATGAAAAATTGACAATTGAAAATGGAAAATGGGAAAGACGCAAGGTCATCAGCATCGTGCTCCATCCGCGTACCCTTCATTTTCCATTTTCAATTTTTCATTTTCAATTCATCAGAGGTTGCTCTGCTTCACCTGCTGGGCGATGTAGTCGGAGGTGCGCATGGAGCCGGCCAGGATCGTCCAGGTCACGTTTTTGTCGCCCTGCGAGGGGAAGGCGCCGGCATCCACCACGAACAGGTTTTTCACGTCGTGGGCCTGCTGGTAGCCGTTGAGGGCCGACGTTTTGGGGTCGCTGCCCATCCGCACGGTGCCCACCTCGTGGATGATCTGCCCGGGCGCGGCCAGGCCGTAGTTGGTGTCCGGACCCGGTTTGCTGCCCAAGGCAATGCCGCCCATGTTGTGGATGATCTCCTCGAAGGTTTCCTGCATGTGCCGGGCCTGCTTGATCTCGTAGTCCGACCACTTGTAGTGGAAGCGCAGCACCGGGATGCCGTACTTGTCCACCGTGTTGGGGTCAATTTCGCAGTAGTTGCTTTCCAGGGGCACGGGTTCGCCGCGGCCGGCCATGCCCACGTAGGCGCCGTAGAAGCGGCGGAAATCGTCTTTGAGGCCCGCCCCGTACCCGCCGGCGGGTTTGGTGGTGCCGTCGCGACCGGGAATTTTGCCGTTGAGCCCCTCAATGCCCCAGCCGAAGCCGTAGGAGGGCATTCCCATGCCGCCCCAGTACTCGATGTGGTAACCGCGGGGGAAGTCGAGCTTGCTGTTGTCGAGCCACCAGGGCGTGAATACGTGCATGCCGCCCACGCCGTCTTCGTTGTACCGCTTGCGGTCCATCAGCGCCGGGATGAAGGCACTGCGGGAGGCGCCGGTGGAGTCGTTGAGGTACTTGCCGATCACGTTGCTCGAATTGGCCAGGCCGTTGGGGAACCGTTCGGACTTGGAATTGAGCAGGAGCCGGGCCGACTCGCAGGCGCTGGCGGCCAGCACCACCACCTTGGCCTGCACGGACACCTCCTGCAACGTCGCGGTGTCCACGTATGACACGCCGGAAGCCTTGCCGGTGTTGGCGTCGGTGAGCACTTCGCGCACCATCGCGCCGTTGATGAGGGTCACCTTGCCGGTCTTGAGGGCGGGCTTCACCAGCACCGACGAGGAGGAAAAGTCGGCGTACACCTGGCAGCCGCGGCCGCACTGGTTGCAGTAGAAACACGAGCCCCTTTCATCGTTGACGGGCTTGGTGAGAATGGAAAGCCGCGAGGGAATCACCGGGATGCCGATGCTGGTGGCGGCCTTTTTGATCATCAGTTCGTGCAGGCGGGGCTTGGGCGCCGGCAGGAAGATGCCGTCGGGTTCGTTGCGGATGTTCTCCTTGGAGCCGAACACGCCGATGAGCCGGTCCACCTTGTCGTAGTACGGGGAGATGTCGTCGTAGCCGATGGGCCAGTCTTCGCCCACGCCGGTCATGGTTTTGCGTTTGAAGTCGTCCGGGCCGAAGCGCAGCGAAATGCGGCCCCAGTGGTTGGTGCGGCCGCCCAGCATCCGCGACCGGAACCAGTGGAACTCGGTGCCGGCCTTGGTGGTGTAGGGTTCGCCCTCGATTTCCCAGCCGCCCCAGGCGGCGTCGAAGTCCCCGAAGGGCCGCGTGGTGCCGGCACCCCGGCGCGGCGACTCGTAGGGCCACTTGAGTTGGGTGATGTATTTGGGGTCACCCGGGTCGTAGTAGCCGCCCGCTTCGAGCAGTACCACGTTGGCACCGGCCTTCGACAGCATGTAGGCGGCCATGCCCCCCCCCGCCCCCGACCCGACAATCGCCACGTCGTACACCTTGGGCGTCTTCTTGAGTTGAAACTCGTTCATGAACGTAGTTATAAATGGAATATGAAAAGTTGAAAATCGTCAATCTGGCCGGCCGGCAGCGGCCCCGGGCGGCAGACTGGATTCCGGCCCGGCCCGGTACGCACGGAAAAAGTACCAATATATACAATAATGGTACAAAAAACAGCACCCCTGGCAATTATGCGTCGTAGTTTTGATTTCAAACCAGGCATGAAAGACCCGAGGCGGGAGGCGCGAATGGGGCGTGCAACCTTTTGCCCGCCGCCGGAGTCCTGTTTGCGGAATGCCCACGGGGGTTCCACTCTCATTCATCCCATTTTCCATGAAACGATTGATTGTTGCTTTGGCATTGCTGGGTACGCTGTCGCAGTGTGCCCGGGACGTGACTCCTTCGCGCGTGCAGGGTCGCCTCAATGAAACATTATCCCTGCAACCGGACCAGACGGCGCAACTGGGCGGACAATCCGACGGGTCCGGCGCGAATGGCGCCCTGGCGGTCCGGGTGCTGTCGGCCAAGGACGAACGTTGTCCTTCCTGGGCCAACTGCGTGTCGCCCGGTTCGGCCGGGGCTACCGTGCTGGTTTCGCAGGGAACTGCGGCAAGCGATACGCTGCAATTGTGCCTGGGCCTGTGCGATTTCACGGCTTCCCTCAAAGAGACCGACCAGGTTTCATTCAACCTCGGGGCCGACGCGTACGTGCTGCACCTGGAAAGCATCCATTCCCGGGAAAAGCCGGGCCAGCCAACCGCCGTGGAGCGGGTGAACTTGCTGCTGGAAAAGAAGTAGCGACCGGGAAGTGCAGGATCGAATTTTTGAACGATAGTGTGATCCGATCCAGTCCCGCAACGATTCATTTACTCCCTTCCCTTTTTTGAAAGTGCCGGCTTTGCAATCATGTAATTATTATCCAAGATAGTAATACTATTATTTGTAATACTTTTAGTATCTTTGTAAATAGGCTCGCAATTCGATTGCAACCAACCGTCAATTTCCAACTTATGAGTGCGATCATCAAGGTTTCGTTGAACGAAAACATCTACCTGAGGGACCCCGAAACCACTGACCTGGGCCGCAAGATCATCTCGGAGGGCATCCGCCTGATTGATGAGTTGGGCTTTGAGCAGTTTACTTTCAAGAAGCTGGCTACCGCCATTGAATCTACGGAAGCTTCGATTTACCGGTATTTCGAAAACAAGCACAAGCTGCTCGTATACATTATTTCCTGGTACTGGGCCTGGCTCGACTACCAGATCAGCTACCAGACCAACAACATCCGCGACCCCCAGGAGAAGTTGCGCATCATCATCCGGGTCATCTCCGAATCGCACCGGGCCGGCAGCTTCGCCGCTTCGGTGGACGAGGCGGCCCTCTTCCGGATCGTGGTGTCGGAAGCTTCCAAAGCCTTCCTCACCAAGGAGGTGGACGAGGAAAACCGGGCGGGGCTCTTCCGTGACTACAAGGCGTTGTGCCAGCGCATCGGCGAAATTGTGAAGCAGATCAACCCGGACTACCCGTATCCCCACGCCCTGGTGAGCACCCTTTTCGAGATGTCGCGCAAGCACGTGTTCTTCGCCCAGCACCTGCCTTCCCTCACCGATGTAAAATACAAGGACCTCAGAACCCTGGTCGGCTTCCTCGAACACCTCATGTTCTCGTCCCTGGGCGTGCCGCTGGAGCAGTGAGTGATGGGGATTGGGCAGTAGCGGATGGAGATCGGGAGCGTTGCCTTTCCGAACCTGCGGGAGTGGTTCGATTCGCTCAAAACAAAAAGGTGCCTTTGGGGCACCTTTTTGTTTTCGACGGTCCGGCTGTTGCGCGTTAGTCGCGCTGCTTGGAAGACTTTTTCTGAAGCTTTTCAGCCTTTTTTTCCTTTGCCGTCTTTGTGGGCTCTTTTTTCTTTTCCTTTTTGGCGTCCATTGCCTTTCCCATGATTCAAGTAGTTTAGGTGGCACAAATTAATGATTTTTCCGGTTTTTTCCTTTTACGGAAGTACATGCCCGGAAAGCTGCACTCCGCCCCTTCTATTTGTCCCGGTTCCGCCGCATTTCTCCCGGCGAGGCCCCACGCCTGCCCCTTCCAACGACAAAAAGGCGGCCCGCAGACCGCCCTTTCGCATTCAACAATTTATAGATAGCTGCCAGTACAAGGCCGTGCTTATGGGAGATGGATAGGATCGGGTTTAAACCCGATCCTACGGATATTGCTGCCGCTTCCGGTACAATATCGCTTCGCCAGAATGTCCTCCCGGACCCACCGGGTTTGTAAACCTGATTCTACCATCCATAGGATAGGGTTTAAACCCTATCCCCACCAAGCCCATCCCTACCCGACCTCACCGAAAACTCCGCCCGAATCCTGGTCATCCTTTCATCCTGTAAATCCTGATTCCTACTCCACCCCTTCCCAGCCCGGTAACCCGGCCGCCCAGAACAGTTCGGCTTTTTGCTTTTCGTACTTGCTGCGCAGGGAAATGAGCTTGATCTGCGCCTCGATGTACTTGGAGTCGCGGGAGTTGATGAGGAACAGGGAGCTTTCGCCGTTCTCGAACTTTTGCAGTTCGCCGTCGCGGAGGCGGCGGTAGTTTTCCACCATCTGCTGCTGCACGACCAGCAGGCCCTCGGTGGTTTTGAGTTCGTTGTACGCCGCCCGGATGCCGTTCTCGATTTCGCGGCCGGCCTGGTAGCGTTCAAACCCGTTCTGCTCCTGCTTGATGATCGTCTGCTGCAACTTGCCCCGCTCCTTGCGCAGGAACAGCGGGAAGCTGAAGTAGGCCCCGAACTTGTAATTGTTGCGCAGGAACGCCATGTCCACCGCTGCCGTCTGCACGGGGGCCGAGGAGAGCAGGTTGTAGTCGGCGCGGATGGTCGGCTTGAGCAGGTCGCGGCGGAAGCGTTCTTCGACTTCCAGTTGCCGGATCTTGAAGTTGAGCTTGCGCAGTTCGGGGTGATTTTCCCGGGCCCGGGCCAGCAGCGTGTCCAGCACCGGATCGCCCAGGGTGCGCTGTGTGGTATCGAAGTCGGAGGGCACCACCGTTTCGGGAATTTCGAGCGGCGTGTCGTTGGCGTCCCACAGGTAGTTCGACAGCATCAGCCGGGCGTTGACCAGCCCCACTTCCGCCTGCCGCAGTTGCACGAAGCGGTCCTGGAGAATCGTCTGCGCCTCCACCGAATCAATGGGGGCCAGGTCGCCCTGCACCACGCGTTCCTTCACGGCCCGGAAGCGCACGTCGGCCAGTTCGTACGACTCAATGATCATCTGGTACTCGTTGTGGGCGTAGTACCAGTTCCAGTAGTCCTTGGCGGCGCTCAGCAGCAGCTTGTTGATTTCCTTTACCCGGTCGGCCTCGGCAATGTCGCGGAAGAGTTGGGCCTGCCGCAGCGTGTTGCGCCGGGCGTCAATGAAGAAGCCCTGGCTGATGGGGAGCGGCACCGACACCCCGGCGTAGGCCAGGCCCCGGTCAGTCGTCCGGTACTCGGGGTTCACGTAGGAACCCGTGTTGTTCTCGTAGCCGGCCTTGAGTTCGCCGATCCACACGGGCACCTTCAGTTCGGCGTTCCAGTTGCGGTAGTACAACTGCTTTTTGAACTCCTTCAGGGCAAGGTCCGCCTCCAGTTTGGGGTCGAATTCACCGCGGGCAATGCGCAGTTCCTGCCGGGCGTTTTCGCTCAGCAGCGCGGCCTGCCGGGCTACGGGGTGGAACTCCAGCACCCGCTGGAAAAACTCCCGGCTGGTGAGCATCTGGGCCTTCTGCAAGGCTTGTCCGGTGGTGTCTTCTTCCTTGTTGCGGGCCAGGCTGTTCTTGCTCTGGGCCTCGCTCTCCCCGATCACGCCCAGGAAGGACACCGACAGCAGGAAGATGCGGAGCCGGAAGTAGAGTTCGTGGAGCAGGCGGTACACCGGCGCGCCGGCCGGTGAATTCATCGGGTTCATTTTTTCTTGCCTCCTTCCTCCTCGGTGGGTTCTTCGGTCAGGCTGGGCGGGAAGCCGTTGAGTTGCCGCCAGATTTCGTACCAGATGGGCACGTCGTTGAGCATGGCCCAGCCGTACACGCCCGACCCGAGGCGCAGCCGCTCGGGCCACGGCTCCTCGTGGGGGTCGGGGGTGACCAGGATGCGGTACTTGCCGGCCTTGCTGTTGACGAAGTCAATGACGGCCACGCGGCCGCCGAACGTACCCACCGACACGCTGGGCCAGCCCGAAAACTGGAGGGCGGGCCAGCCGTCGAATTCCAGCCGCACGTGCCGGCCCTTCGAGAGCAGGGGCACGTCCATGGCCTCCACGTACAGTTCCACGGCCTTCTGGGGCTGGTCGGGCTGCACCGTCACCACAGCCTCGCCTTCCTTGATGGTCTCGCCGATGCCGGCCTTGAGGGCTTTGACCACGAAGCCGTCCTGCGGGGCCACGATGGCCCGCTGCTGCACGCGGACTTCCACGCTGGAAAGCTTGTTTTTGAGTTTGGACAGTTCGCCTTCGGCGTCGGCCAGGTACGACACGGCCGAACTGCGGTCGGAGTTGGCCTTGGCAATTTCCTTGGCGTACTCGGCCCGGATCGAGCTGAGTTCGAGCTGGGCGTTGAGCACTTCGTTCTTGGCCACCAGCACTTTGTTCTGCATCGAAACCAGCTTGGCGTTGCTCTCCTGGACTTTGAGCTTGCGCTTTTCGTATTCCACCAGCGAGATCAGGCCGTTGTTGTACATGTTTTCGCCGCCCGTGAACTGGCGGTTGGCCACCTGCACGTTGATCTTTTCGGCTTCGTAGTCCGTGCTGTCGCTGATGAGCTTGAAGCGGGACTGCTGGAGCTTGTTCTGCGCCTGCTGCATCTTGAATTGCAGCCCCGCCTCCAGGGCCCGGATGTTGTTGTCGAGGGCGGTGATCTTGGTGCGGGTCGCCGCCAGGCCGTCTTCCTTGGCCTTTACCTGTTCGGCCAGCCGGGTCAGCAACTGGGGGTCGAAGTATTCGTCTTTCACCTCCGAAAGCGTGAGGATGGTGTCGCTGGCCTTCACGAACTGCCCTTCCTGCACGTGCCACTTGACGATCCGGCCGGCAATGGCCGTCTGGATCGTCTGGGGGCGGTCCTGCGGGTTGAGGGCCGTTACGCTCCCGGTGCCCTGCACGTTCTGCTGCCAGGGCAGGAACAGGCACACGAACAGGAATACGCCGATGCCCACCAGCCAGCGGGCCAGCGTCTTGGCGGCCTTGGGCGTGTGCAGGGTTTGCAGGGCCTTCAGCTTGTATTCCAGTTCTGCGCTCTGGATGGTTTCGTTCGATATCTTCAGCATGGGAATTTTGGAGTGTTGTAGTTTGGAAGTCTGGGCGTCCGAAGGTTTGGAAAGGGAATTCCGCTATCCTGGTAACACATTCCGGCCGGACTCCATTCAATACGTCTGCGATACTTTTTCCCGCAGTTCCGGGTGGCTCGTCAGTTCGCTGAACTTGCCCTCGGCAATCACTTGTCCTTCGTGCACGATGAGCACCCGGTCGCACTTTTCGAGGAACTGGGCGTCGTTGGACACCACAATCAGCGTCCAGGGCATGCCCGGCTGCATGAGCCCCGAAATTACGCGTTCCCGGTCGTCCTTGGGCCAGTCGCCCCAGTCGTCGTAGAGCACCAGCAGCTTGGGCCGCGAGGCGAGGCTGCGGGCCAGGATGATCTGGTGGCGGATGTCGGGGGGCGGCAGCATGCCCTCGGCGCCGAACCACGTCTGGAGGCCGTCCGACAGGGCGTTCACGAAGTCGCTCAGGCCCGCCTTCTCAATGGCCCACCAGATGTCGTCGTAGGTCACCCGCAGGCGACCCATCGAGATGTTGTCGAGCAGCGTGCCCTCGAAGAGGTCGTTGCTCAGCAGGTTGGTATCCGTCGCAGTGCGCAGGGTGCTCTGGTGCAGGTCGCGCCGCGAAATGCCGTTGAGTTGGATGCTGCCCTCGAACGAGTCGGTGAGGCCGGCCAGCACCCGGGCCAGCAGTACCTTGCCCGACTGCCGCGGACCGGCAAACCCGACCTTTTCGCCGGCCTTCACCGTGAAGTTCATGCCGCGCAGGGCCACCTGCTGGTTGTGCTTGGAATGGTAGCTCAGGTTTTTGACTTTTACTTCCAGGCCGCAGGGGTGCTGGTTGAGGCTTACCTTGGCGCCGTTGTCCTTTTCGAGCGGCAGGTCGGTCACGTGGCCGATCTTTTCCACGGCCGTCAGCAGGTCGTAGATCGTGTCCATCGTGAAAATGATCTTTTCCACCGCCCCGATCACCAGCACGATGATCACTTCGGAGGCCACGAACTGCCCCAGCGTGATCTGCCGGTCCACCACCAGCAGCGTGCCCAGGATCAGCAGGCCGCCGATGATGAAGGTTTTGAACAGCACGATGTAGGAAAACTGCGTCCGCAGGATGCTGAAGTGGCTCTTGCGGTAGTGCAGGTACTGGTTCACGTAGTCGTCCATCTTCTGCACGTGCAGGTTGGAGTCGCCCGTGGTCTTGAACGAATGGATGGTGCGGGCGATTTCTTCGAGCCAGAAGGCGATCTTGTACTTGTATTTTGATTCGTACAGGCTGGTTTTTAAGCCTTTAGGACCCGTAAAGTACATGATGGCAGTCACCACCGCCAGCAGCAGCAGGCCAAACCCGAGGAAGAAGGGGTGGTAGAACGACAGCAGGATGAGCCCGAAGAGGATTTGCAGCACCGCCCCCGTCAGGTCCACGAGCAGCTTGGGCAGCGACTTCTGGATGTTGACCACGTCGAAAAAGCGGTTCATCAGTTCCGGCGGGTGGTGGCCGTCCAGGGCTTCGGTCTTGATCTTGGGCACGCGGTAGGCAAACTCGTAGGCGGCCTTGGCGAAAATGCGCTGCTGGAGAATTTCCACGAGGCTGATCTGCATGATCTGCAAGGCGCCCGACGCCAGCACGGCGCAGATGATGAACACGATGAGCACCACCACCGAACTGAACACGAGGCCGCCCGAAATCAGGCCGATCATGGCCTGCATCCCCAGCGGGATGGTGAGCGTGATGAGCCCGACGATGACGGCATAAATATAAATGTAGCTGATGGACTTTTTCTCGGCCGCCAGCAGGCGGATGAGCCGGTCCATGGGGCTCAGGTGCGCGGGGTTTTCGTCCTTGGTGGTCTGTTCGGCCACGCTTTCGATGAATACGAACGAGAGGAACAGGATTTGCACTTCCGCTTCCCGCAGGGCGTGGTTGGTTTCGCGTACGTACGTGGGCAGCCAGGTCTTTAGTTGGTCGGCGTCCACGGTGGTTTCGGCGGACAGGTCGCGGCCCATCACCTTGCCCGACTCGTCGGGGTACACGAACACGGGCACCGGCTGGCCGGGCGCGGCCTCGCGGAAGAGCAGCACCGGGAAGGACACCTGGCCCAGGAAAGCCGAGGCATCGTTGAGGGGCAGGTAGTTGCGCACGCAGGTAAAGCCCGCCTTCTGGCCCTCCAGCGTCAGCTCCCGGATGAAGTCGGGCACGGGCAGGTCGCCCCTCAGGCCCTGGCCCGGCCGGAATGAGTAGTTATTTTCCTTCTCCCCCGACACCCGGCTCAACTGGTCAATGACCCCTTCGATGTAGCTGCTTTTCATAATGGCCTGCGTGCGATTTTAACAAAAGCGAGATTTTAACAAAAGAACCATCCCTTTGGTTAACCGTTCGGGCAAAAGAAAACCCGAACTTACTTTCGACAAAGATAGTAAAAAATTTTTCCATAATAGTAATACTATCAATAAAAATACTTTCACTACTTTTGTCGCGTACCAGACCTGCAATCCCTATGC
>CADCTQ010000377.1 GCA_902805615.1 uncultured Cytophagales bacterium | reverse complement strand
ACTTATTTATTCAACAATGTACTTTAGGGGCAACAGGCCACGCCCTACAGATATTTTCGAAACCAGTCGGTAGCCAGCCGGGCCACTTCGCGGGGCTTGCCGGGCTCTTCGAACAGGTAGGAAGCCCCCGGCACGATGGTCAGTTCTTTGGTAAAAACTTCACCATGCTTCGGCAGGTGGAAGCCGTGGCCGGAATGGGCAGTTGGGTAGAAGGTACTGCGTTCCGGGTGTACTTTAAGCAGACCATCTGAAACCACTTACTCCGCTACTGCCCCTGTAAAAGTCCATCCTCAGGTTATTCCTCTGCGGTAGACCATCCCCCTACTGCTTGCGGCTCAGTCGCCATACGTTGCCGTTGTTCTGATCGGTCAGTACGTAAACCGATCCGTCGGGTGCCTGCTCCACATCCCGGATGCGGGCATTGAGGGAAATGCGCTCTACTTCCCTGGCCTGCTCCCCTTGGATGCTGACGCGTACCAGTCCTTTGCTGGAAAGTCCGCCGATCAGGGCGGTGCCTTGCCACTGGGGAAACATCGCGCCGGTATAAAACAACATGCCCGAAGGAGAGATCACCGGCGTCCAGTGCAGCACGGCATCCACTAGTTTGGGTTGGGTAGGCGGATCGGCAATGTCTTTGCCGTTATAGTGCTTTCCCCAACTCACCAGTGGCCAGCCGTAGTTGCTACCGGCGACGGGCTGGTTGAGTTCGTCGCCGCCCTTAGGGCCCATTTCGGCCACCCAAAGCTTACCGCTGGCCGGATCGATGGCCGCACTTTGGATGTTGCGATGGCCGTACGACCAGATTTTGTTTTCGGCCCCCGGCTTGCCTGCAAAGGGATTGTCCTGAGGTACGCTCCCGTCAAGATTGAGGCGCACAATGGTACCCAGGGTATTGGAAAGGTCCTGAGCGGGCTCAAACTTGAAGCGTTCGCCCAGGGTGAGAAAAAGCTGCCCCCCGGGTGTAAACACAATGCGACTGCCGAAGTGATTGGGCCCCTCCACTTTGGGCGTCTGCCGGAAGATGACGGTAAAGTCCCGGAGTTCTCCTTCCTCCAGCCGGCCCCGGCCCAGCGCCGTGGCGGCCGTTTTGTTTTCGCCCGGTTCGGAAAAAGACAGGTATACCAGCCGGTTGGTGGCAAAGTCCGGGTGGAGGGCTACGTCCAGCAGTCCACCCTGGCCTTTGTCGAACACTTCGGGCGTGCCTTTGAGCGGCCCGGAGAGCGAATTGTCCCTGGCAAGAATGCGGAGTTGCCCGCTCCGTTCGGTGACCAGCATCCGTCCGTCGGGCAGCAGGGCCATGCCCCAGGGGTGATCCAACTTACCGGTCAGGTTTTCTACCTGGATGGTTCCGGCCTGCGTTTCCAAGGTACGTTCCTGCGTTAAAGCGCAGCTGCTCATTAGCAGCAGTGCGACCACCCAACCGGCATAAGCGGACCGGCAGGTTACTTTTGGGACGCGTATTTCCATATCTGATTCCACTGTTTACTCTTTTTCTTCGCCAGGCTTTCCTTCTAACACGACCGATTGCCGGGTGGAATTTTGCGTGCCAGTCCGTTTATTTCATCTGCACCACGGCCGCCCGTCTTCTAAAACGTTCCTGCCGTAGGACTGCGGACTCAGGGCAGGAGCACTTTCAAGCTGCGGGGCAGTATGCTTACGGTCAATTGATCCGGAGTTCCCGCCGGCTCTCCGTCGATCTGCGCGAGTTCCCTTTCCAGGTTGTGAATCACGGCCCTTTTGCAGGTGAATACCCGGTTGTAGGGAGACTGGGTGATGTCGGAACGGTAGAGCTGGTAGAGGATCCGGATGCCCTCCAGCTTGGGAAACTCCTCCAGGATACAAATTTCAAACTTTCCGTCGTCTAGTTCTCCTTCCGGGTTGATGGTAGCATTAGAGCCAAACATGTTGGCATTGGCAATGGTGACCATAAAGGCCTTGCCCTGGTAATGCTCTTTGTCGGTAATGATCTCGTACGCTTTGGGCTCGTAGCCCAGGTATTCCCGGGCCACGCTCCAGGCATAAGTACCCGGGCCGCGGGTATCGGCTTCCGTAAATCGCTCCACCACCAGGGCATTAAAGCCAAGATCACTCAGGTGCAGGGAAGGCATGCCGTTGATCTGAAGCGTGTCCATAGGGCGGATCTTACCCTGATTGATTACTGCCAGGGCCTCCTCGAAGCCTTGAGGAATGCCCAGGTCCTTGGCCAGTCCGTTGCCCGAGCCCAGGGGCAGAATGCCTAAGGGAGTAGTAGTGCCGGTCAGTAGCGTGCCTACCAGGTTTACCGTACCATCTCCTCCGGCAGCCACTACTGCTTCTGGTTTTTCCCGTGCCATCAGCGATTGAATGGCCTGCCGGTCGTCCTGCCCGGTCGTTTGGTAGAAGATGGCGCTCTGGTTGCACTCCTGGCAGAACCGGCTGATCTGCTCCTTTACATCTTCTTTATCCAGGTCTCCGGAAATCGGGTTGACCACAAAAAGTATTTTCTTCGTCTGGGGTGACATATATGAAAAGCGTAGCGGAAGTGAAAAAATCTCTGCGTAAATATCCCGTTTTTGCCCGTTTACTTGCTTATGGCCTTATGGAAAACAGCTTAAAAAAAGTCTACCCCAGTCTACTGACTCAAGGTGAGCCGCTCGGCTGCCGGAGGTGCCGGCTCGGGAGACCTGACTGGCAGCTTCAGGTAATAACCCGTTGAACGCTTCATAAGCGTAACCGAATGCGAACTCAACCTGGACAGATAGCTTAAAGGAAAACTACTCCGGTCCAGGTAAAACTTTTCCTGGCCATCCAGCAGGGTGAGTTTGACCGACCTGTAAACAGGTACGACCGGGCTGGTTTGTCCACCGGCTACCGGCAGACAGAGCAGGCTTCAGCCTCAGACAGCAGGCTTCTTCTCAGTTGAGAGAGGGCCATTCGCAGCTTTGTCTTTACTGTTCCCAGTGGCATGTTCAGCGCTTTGGCCGCCTCTGCCTGCGTGTGACCTCTGAAGTAGAGGTAGTCAATGATACGCTGGTGCTCTTGAGTCAGGCTTATCAGCACTTCATCCAGCCCGATGTGATCAGTAAACACCTCTGAGCTGACTTGCCTTCCCCCTGAGCTTACGTACTCCTCCAGCTCCACGTGAGCCGAAGACAAAAGGGCCTGATCAGCCCTGAGCTGATCAAGTGCGGTATTGCGGACAATGTTGAGCAGCCAGGTAAAAAGGGACCCTTTTGCCGGGTCATAAGAGTCAATCTTCCGCCAGACTTTCACCATCGTTTCCTGCAGGACATCTTCCGCCACGGCAGGTGATCGCACAATCCGGAGAGCAATCCCGTAAAGGTTAGGTCCGTAAAGCTGGTAAAGCAGCGAAAAACCCCGGCAGTTGCGCGCTTTGAGTAACGGGAGTAAGGTGTTTTCCGGAGGACTGAAGGGGAACTGCCGCATAAGGAGGAGCGTAACGGAGACAGAGGTAAAAATTCAGATTTTTAGTTGGCCAAAGGGGAAAAAGAAGTTAGCGGGCCTGCGCCAGAAAAGTGGTAATTGCCTGGAGGGCAGGCGCAACTACCTCAGTATAGGGGATGTTGCTTGTATGATTTTTTACTTCATACCCCGAGGAATACGCATCGGCCTGTTCTAAAGCTTCTTTAAGCCCGGCCACCGTTCTTTCCTTGAGGGGACTCATGCCAATGCTGCTGTAATTTCGGATCAGCATCATGGCTCTTTCGCAGATGAAGCGGGTTTCGTTGACAGTAAACTGGTTGTCAAGGGATTTCCTCGCCAGTTCAGCCCGGAAAGCTTCCAGCCGCTTACAAATCATTTCATTGTCGATACTCATGATGCGAGAAAGTCTTGCCAAAAAGAAAGGCACGCACTCCTGACTGAGTACGCACCTCTCTTTGGTATTCAATCAGCTACTTATTGATTGTTTCCCGTGCCGGTACCGCTCTGTGAGCCACTCCGGGTACCCGTGCCGGTAGTGCCGGTTTTGGTTCCCGACTTGGTGCCGCTGCGGGTATTGTTGTCGCCTGTTCCAGTAGTGCCTGTTCCAGTGGTACCCCTGCCGGTAGTGCCGGTTCCCGTTCCACTAGTGCCAGAGCCGGTAGAGCCGGTTCCCGTGCCTGTCCGGCTACGGGTGCCGCTGGCTCCGGTAGTGTCGGTAGTGCCCGTACCCGTTCCGGTACCCCTACGGTTGCGGGTGCCGCTGTTGCCCATGCCCTGGTCACGGCCGATGGAGTCTTGCTGGGTGCCGGTGTTACCGTAGGTGCCACTCCGGTCCCCTTGCGTGCCCCGGCGGGTCGTATCCTGCTGGAGGCCCGTACCCGTATTTCCGGAGGCTCCCGTACCGCCCTGCGTTCCGGTACGTCCCCGGCGGGTCGTATCCTGCACCCCGCCAATCGTTTCCTCCTTCATCCCACTCGTATTGCCGTAGGTATTGCTGGTGGCCTCGTTGTTGGTCGTCGTGCCGGAGGTGCCCAGGGTGCCGCTTTCGGGAGGGGAAGTGTCCCGGGTAGTGCCCGTTCCGGTAGTACCCGTGCCGGTAGCGCTGCCGGTTCCGGTGGTCGGGTCAACGGGTGGAGGAACGGGACTTCCCGTAGGCGTGTTGCTACCCGTGCCGGTACCGGTTCCCATCCCCGTAGTACCCGTGTCAGTAGTACCCGTTCCTGTTCCGGTAGTGCCGGCGCCGGTCGTGCCCGTGCCGTACGTACCAGAGGTGCCTGTATCTGTAGTACCGGTGCTGGTGTTGCCCATTCCGGTATCAGTAGTGCCGGTATTGCCACTGGCACCGGTCTGGGCAGTACCGCCTTGGTTACAGGCGTACAGGAAAGGCAAGCTCACCAGAGACGCCGCAAAAAATCCTTTTGCAAGGAGCGTCCGGACTGTTATCACAAATTTCTGCATGATTGAAAGCTTCTAGCTGGTTAATTAATGATCGGAATGAGTAAAAAATTGAGAAAGGAGCCGGTCAAACTACTGTCCCACTCTCTTTTGTTTGGCTAGCGATTACCCCCGCTCCGCGGGCTACCGCCGCCAGTTCCGGTACCACCCGTGCCGGTGCCGGTACCACCCGTGCCGGTGCCGGTACCAGTTCCTACTGTATCGCTGTTGCCCGGTACAATGGTATCCGTTTGGGTTCCCATCCCCTGATCGGTACCCGTTCCGGTCCCGGTGGTCGTATCGGTTGTATTGGCGTCACTGCCGGTATTGTCTCCTCCGCCGCCTCCCTGGCAGCCGTAGAGGCTGGTCAAGGTCAGGGTGGTGAGCAGAAAGGTGCCCTTGAGCAGGAATTGCTTTGCGTTTTTCCAAGGCGTATGCATCGTAGTTCGTTTAAGTGGTAAAAAAGCCCCCTTTTTTGGGAGTCTGGTTGCGACTGTCTTCAGCGTAGTCCCTTGCCGACATTCCTGGCGCTACCAGTATTGCAGTTATTGCAGTGGCGCCCGATACAAAATGCCGCATTTCGCTGCCTTCATTCAGTCCAATCTCGTCCCTATACGCATACTTAAAGAGTAGTAGTCAAAAAATTACTACGGATTTTGCATCGGTACTATTACTCATTGTTCCCTTTAGAAAAACCCATTGTCCCGGTAAAATATGTCCAGTAAATCCCCGTGCTTCTTTTCATGACCGAACCGCCGGCTGGAATGCCACCAGCAGCCAACGCGGAGGGGGAAATAAGGATAACCCTTGCCCAACAGGTCCGTTTACCCTATTTAGGCACCAGGCCGGAAAGACTATTTTTTCACCCTTTATCAACTTTTACCCTCATGGACAACACCACCAGCAATGCCCCCGGAAACGACCGGTTTGCCACCCGCACCGGCACCATCATGGTAACGGGCATGTTTCCCGACCGCGACAGCGCCGAAAGGGCTTACGGTACGGTCTCCAGCCGGGGCTACTCAAAAGATGACGTGAACCTGATCATGTCGGACGAAACCCGCCGCAAGCACTTTGGCAACAGCCGTGACGACAACGATACGGAACTGGGCACCAAAGCTGCCGAAGGGGCCGGGGTGGGCGGCGCCATTGGCGGTACGCTGGGCGGTATCATCGGCGCCATTGCCGCCATTGGTACGGCCGTTGCCCTTCCCGGCCTCGGCCTGGTGATCGCCGGACCGATAGCGGCCGGATTGGCCGGTGCCGGTGCCGGCAGTATTACGGGCGGCCTGGTAGGCGCCCTGATTGGAGCCGGTATACCTCAAGACCGGGCCCAGGAGTACGAACAAGGCGTTAAGCAGGGAGGCATTGTGATGGGCGTCCATTCCCGTTCTCCCGAAGATGCCGCTTACATCGAAGACCAGTGGCGCGGATACCACGGGCAGAACGTCCGGCGGTAACTCGATTCAAATCCGGCCTGAGTAAAACCGACTCCGGTAAAAGGCAGTACCCACTCGTACTGCCTTTTTTGGGTATTGCCCTCCGCCTGCACCTATAAAGGCTGAAATTAGGTCGAAAACAGCCTGGCCCGGCAGCACAAAAAATGGGCACAAAGAAAAGCTTTACCCAGTACCAACTAATCCCCAAAAGTTTACATAACCGCTTAACGGAGAATGCGTACCATCAGTAGGCATTGGTGCTCATCAAACCTGCGAAAGTTTTTTGTTTACATTCATCGATTACAACTGGTGTCTTTGCCGCTTGAACCCCATCCACTATGACTACATTCGTTGTGATCCGTAAAGAAGAAGTAAACCGTCGTCCCGCCCTGAAAGCGCAACTTCAATCACTGGCTGAACAGATGCAGGAGGTAAATGGGGAGTACTCTTTTTTGCCAGTAAGTGGGTACATGGATATCTTTATGAAGACCCTGGAAAAAGAAAAAGTAGCCTATCGCAAACTCTCTCCCGCTTCCCGGTAGGCGTAAATGAAATGCCCACAATAAAATCAGTTTCTCGACGGACCGGGTTCGAAACGATTACCTGCATTCTCAGTCTCTTTCATTCTGATGAACAAAGAATAGTAGAAAGCGTGTTGGGGAAAATACGCAGCAATCAGGTATTTATTGGAGAAATACGGGTTTTGTCACAATCCGTATTTTTTAACCATCCGGTCTTTCTGTTCCCTCGTAGTCAGGCAGCAAACAGCACTAATTTTCCTGCCTCTAGCCTATGCCTATTCTGATTACTGACTTTCTCATCCGGGAACAAAAGGTTGTCACCTTCCCTGAACTTACCCAAGAAGAAAAAACGGAGGTGGAACGCAACACCAAAGAGTTGGTTCGGCTGGTTGCTCACCTGGAGTGCGCTTATCATCCCCGTGCCGTAGTACGCACTTTCACCGAACTCCGGCAGGGAAAGGCCGGCAACCGGATATTTACCTGCTGTGCGGGCTTTTCGGCACTTGTCAGCATAGCCATGCAAAAGAGCCGCAGCCCTTACGCGTTGTCCTGCTCCAGGCAAATCTATCCAACCGCCTCTAACTAAAAGTACTTGTATACCTACTCATTCAGCCCTGCCATGCATTAAGTGGGCATGTCCGTAAGTACTTCGGGCATGTCCTCGCCGTGTTCGCGGATGTAGGCCTGATGCCGGGCGAGTTGCTGCCGGCATTGCTCCAGGAGGGCGGCGCCTTCCGGAGATTGGGCACCGGTCCGGGCTAAGGCCGCCATGGCCAAGTGGTACCGGCTGGTCTGGTTGAGCACCAGCATGTCGAAGGGGGTGGTCGTGTAGCCTTCCTCCCGGTAGCCGTGCACGTGGAAACGTTCCGGATGAGGCCGGTGGTGCAGCAGTTCATGGACCAGGTTGGGGTAGCCGTGAAAGGCAAAAATGACGGGTTTGCTTTCGGTAAACAGCGCCCCGAAGGCTTCCTCGGTGAGTCCGTGGGGATGACCCTCGGGTGACATCAGGGCAAACAGGTCCACTACGTTGACCACCCGCACCCGCAGTGCCGGCAGACTTTCCCGCAGCAGTTCGGCGGCCCGCACGGTTTCGGTCGTAGCCACATCGCCGGCTGCGGCCAGTACCACGTCCGGCTCGCTCCCCTGTGCGGTGCCGGCCCAGTCCCACTCGGAAGCACCCCGGGCACAGTGCTGCCGGGCCGCCTGCATGCCCAGCCACTGGGGTTGTTTGGCCTTGTTGGCAACCACCAGGTTCACCTGATCCCGGCTCCGGAAGCAGTGGTCCATCACCGACAAGAGGCAGTTGGTGTCGGGCGGCAGGTACACCCGGGCCACGGTTTTTTTCTTGGTAACCAGGGTATTGATAAAGCCGGGCGCCTGGTGAGTGTACCCGTTGTGGTCCTGCCGCCAGAGGTGGGAGGTAAGCACGTAGTTGAGCGAAGCGAGGGGCTCCCGCCAGGGCGTTTCTTTGCTTACTTTCAGCCACTTGGCGTACTGGTTGAGCATCGAATCCACGATGGGAATGAACGCTTCGTAGCAGGCATAGAGTCCGTGGCGGCCCGTGAGCAGGTAGCCTTCCAGCCAGCCCTGGCAGGTGTGTTCACTCAGGATCTCCATTACCCGCCCGTGGCGGGAGAGGTACTCATCCGTTTCCTCGACGGGTCCCTGCCAGGCCCGGCAGGTGGCTTCAAAGACGGCTTGCATCCGGTTGGAGGTGGTCTCGTCGGGACACACCAGGCGGAAGTTCTTCGTGCGGGCGTTCTCCCGGAACACGTCGCGTACATACTCGCCCAGGACTTTCGTTCCTTGCGCCAGCGACTCACCGGGAGCCGGCACGTCTACGGCGTAGCGGGCAAAGTCGGGCAGGAGTAAAGGTTTGAGCAGGGCCCCGCCGTTGGCGTTGGGATTCATGCCCATCCGCCGCTCGCCGTGCGGGCACAGGTCGGTAACCGAGGCCAGCGGGCGTCCGCCGGCGTCAAACAATTCCTCGGGCCCGTAGCTCCGCAGCCAGGCTTCTACCAGCGGCAGATGCCCGGGATCCTTAAGGGGATTGGCCAGGGGAATCTGGTGGGAATGAAAAGTGTTTTCCACCCGTTTGCCGTCTACTTCCCGGGGGCCCGTCCAGCCCTTGGGCGTACGCAGCAGGAGTACGGGCCAGGCCGGAACATTATCCGATTCCCCCTGCCGGGCCTGGTATTGCAGGCGCCGGATCTCGGCGTAGGCCCAATCCAGCGCCTGCCACATTTGAAGGTGTACCGGCATGGGATCATCCCCGGTTACAAAACGGACCTGGTAGCCGTAGCCGGTAAACAGGTGAGTGAGCTGCTCGTCCGACATGCGGGCCAGCAGGGTGGGACTTGAAATCTTGTAGCCGTTCAGGTGCAGAATTGGCAGCACGGCCCCGTCACCCGCCGCACTGAGGAATTTGTTGGCGTGCCAGGCCGTAGCTAAGGCACCGGTTTCGGCCTCTCCGTCGCCTACTATGCAGGCCACAATCAGGTCCGGGTTGTCCAGGGCCGCCCCAAAGGCGTGGGAGAGACTGTATCCCAGTTCGCCTCCCTCGTGGATTTGGCCGGGCGTACCGGGGTAGAGGTGGCTGGGCAGGCCGTAGGGCCAGGAGAAGGAGCCAACCAGTTTGTGCATTCCCGCCCCATCCAAACGCATCTGCGGGTCGTATTCGGCAAGCGAACCTTCCAGGTACAGATTGGCATTGATGGCCGGGGCGCCGTGCCCGGGGCCTACCACCAGCAGCACGCTGGCATCGGTATCGCGAATGAGCCGGTTTAAGTGGGCGTAAACCAGGTTCAGGCCGGGCACCGTGCCCCAGTGTCCCAGCAGGCGGGGCTTGATGTGGGAGGCCTCCAGCGGACGCTTGAGGAGCACATTGTCCTTGAGGTAGAGCTGGGCGGCGGCCAGGTAATTAGCCGCCCGCCAGTAGGCGTGCACCTGCTGGAGGCGTTCTTCCGGGACCGGTACAGGGGAAGTTTCTGCGGCGCTCATGGGGTGTAGTGGGTTAGATGGATTAGGAATTGCACCACGCGTGCAATGAAAAAGGGATTGCCACTAAAGGGATGTTCAAGGCTCAAGTGGAGTAGGCGGCTCTTTAATGGGCGGAACTTCCCTGCCGGGCTGCTGGGGAGAGAGGGGTGGTTCCTCGATGGGCGGAATGCCGGTATCGGGTCTCTGGGGGGTGGTAGGCGGCTCCTGGATGGGGGGAAAAGCCGGATCGGGCCGCTGGGGAATGGTAGGCGGTTCGCTGGGTGGTACCATCGGTTCGCGGGGAGGCACCACCGGGGGAGGGACAACGGGTGGCTGAATGGGGTCTCCGGGCGGCCCGATGGGAGTAGGGGGCTCGATGGGGTTGGGAATACCTGATTGATGGGGGGAAGGGCTATCGGGTGCCATGGTAGTGAAAGGTTGGTGAAGGGTTGTTCCCGTGCTTACGGCAAGTGGTGCTGTGGGTTGTTACCCCGTGGGTTGAAAAGGCAGAATTTGCGGGCAAACAATAACTTAAAACGCACAGCAGGGGTAAAAGACAGCAAAGGACGCTTGATGAGCCCTTACAACACTTGAAAAAACCACCCCAATGAGAGAAGACAAAGTGCAGCAAACCCTGGCTACCGTAGGGGATGCCATCGGCAGAGGCGTCCTGGCCGGACTGGCCGGCACGGCCGCCATTACCCTGTCCCAGCTAATCGAGATGCAATTCACCAAAAGAAAGCCCAGCCAGGCCCCGGTAAAGGTCGCCGGTCAAGCCTTGGGCGTTGCACCCAGCAACAAGCAGGAAACCGAGGAATTGAGCGGCGAGCCGGTCGCACCGGGCAAAACCAATGAGCAGGTGAAAGAGGAACATGCCCAGCGGTTTGCCCAGTTCATGCACTGGCAGTACGGCACCGGCTGGGGAGTAGCCCGTGGGGTACTTTCCACCCTGGGCATCACCGGGTGGCCGGCTACGGCCCTGCACTTCGGTGCTGTGTGGGGTACGGCCCTGGTGATGCTGCCTTCGGCCAACGCCTCCGAGCCCATCACCCAGTGGTCGCCCAAACAAATTGCCATGGATGTACTCCATCACAGCGTGTACGCCGTGGCTGCCGGCTTGCTTTACGATTATATCAACCAGGCTGACTAGCTACTCCGTACATAAGCAGAGCGACGATCCGCCCACCGGTAAATCACTACGTGTAAACCACTGCGTTATGGCAAACACCAGGCCCGGCCCCTCCTCCGAAGGCCCCGATGCGTCCCGCCGGGACTTCCTCAAGCAATCCTCCCTGCTGACGGCAATGGCCCTTACCCCACCCGTAATCCTGCACGCGGAAGCGGGGCAAAGCGAAACAGCATCTCCCGCCCCGGAAACCGTCCCGTTGCAAGTCGAAATCAACGGCACCCGCCATTCCCTCTCCATCGACCCGCGGGTGACCCTGCTGGACCTACTCCGGAACGGGCTGGACCTGACCGGCACCAAGAAAGGCTGCGACTACGGCCAGTGCGGCGCCTGCACCGTCCATGTGGACGGCCTGCGGGTCAACGCCTGCCTCACCCTGGCGGCTACCCTCGACGGCCGGCAGGTGGTCACCATTGAAGGGCTGGCCGAGGGGGACAAGCTACACCCCGTGCAGG
>CADCTQ010000376.1 GCA_902805615.1 uncultured Cytophagales bacterium | reverse complement strand
ACCGTCTGCTCCCCGGCCGCCTGCCCGGACGTCCGGAACGTACCCGCAAGGCTGAGGATCAGGAAAAGGAAAAGGCGGGTAAAGCGGTTCATAGGGACTTGGTTAAAGCGTCGTACTGGCGGGCCAATTGCACCATGGCCGATTCGGGGTCCCGCTTGTAGCGGATCTTCTGTTCGCGCAGGAACCTTTGCAGCTCTTTTTTGCGGTCATCAAATACATTAAGCACTGAGCCTTTGCGCTTTACGGGGTAAAACTGCCCGGCCTTCCGGATAAAATACCGGTCGCGGGAGAAGAACTCCCGTTCCACCCGGCCGGAGGTGATCTGTTCGTGGATGAGCTTGGCGCGCCGGGCCAGCACCTGCACGTCGCCCGCGTAGAGCTGGTCGTAGAACCCGGTGCGCACCCCGCCCTGCTGCGTGGAGTCGGCCACGATGCGCACGAAGGTATGGCCGAGCAGGTGGAAGTACCGCACTTTTTCGGTCACGAGCCGGATGCGCAGGGGACCGGCCAGGTTTTCGGTGATCAACTGGTCGAGGCGCACGTCGTACAGCAGCGGCACGCCGCGGTACAGCGTGCCGTCGTAGAAGACGTTGCCGTCTTCCCATTCGTCGGACTGGAAGTACTGGTGCCCTTCAATGTAGTTGTCGTAGTCCACGTACTCACTCCCGTTGTAGAGGTGCGAATGCACGTGCATGTCGGCGCGGTAACGGGCGTACGCCTGCGCCACCGACTGCTGCACCAGGGCGCTGTCGGCGGGGACGGACTGGCTGAAGGCGAAAGGGGTACTGCCGGAGAGGAAAAGCAGGGCAATGAGAAAAACGGTGAGCCGTGTCACTGAATGAGGGTAAAAGAGTCGTAAATGGTCGTATGCCTACGGTGGCGCCTTGCGGAAATGCCGTAGCATCCACGAATGAAGAAAAGTTTTTGAACAAATCATAGCAACCCAAAAATATTTTACGGGAAGAAGCGGGTTTTTTCGACCGTCCGGGCCCGATACGCGACATTTTGCCCGGGCCGTCCGACTGATGCCCCGGGCCCTCAAACCCGGATGCTGATCAGGTCGTGGACCGCCGGCCCGGCCTGCGGAAACCCGAACAGGTAACCCGCCTGGAGCAGCCGGGCCGGCACCACCCAGCGGCTCTTGAGCACCAGTTCGGTTTCCGTGCCGATGAGCCCGGCCCCGAGTTCGAGCAGCCAGGCCGGCGCGGGCAGCCCTACGGGCACGCCGTACGCCTCGCGGATGAGCCCCATGAACGTGGCATTGGGCACCGGGCCGGGCGCCGTGCAGTTGTAAACACCCGTGGCCTCCTCGTTGCCGGCCACCCATTCCACGATGCCCGCCACGTCGGCCTCGTGAATCCAGCTGACGTACTGGCGGCCGTTGCCCTGCCGGCCGCCCAGGCCGAGCCGCACCAGGTTGAGCAGCCGCGGAAAGGCGCCGTCGCCCCGGCCCAGCACGATGCTCGTGCGGAGCACCACCTTGCGGGTATCCGGGGCCGGCTGCGCCCAGAACGTCCTTTCCCACTGCCGGCACACGTCCACCGAAAACCCGTAGCCGATCTCGCCGGCGATTTCGTCCATCGCAAAGTCTTCGGCGTGGCGGTAAATGGTGGCCGAGGCAAACTGCACCCACACCCGGGGCGGGGTCTTGGCCGCCGCCACGGCCCGGCCCAGCGCCTCGGTGGCCGCCACCCGCGAATGGAGAATTTCCCGCCGGTTGGCCTCGGTGTAGCGGCAATTCACGTTTTTGCCCGCCAGGTTCACCAGCAGGTCGGCGCCCTCCAGGTGGGCCTGCCACGGACCCGGGTTGGCCCCGTCCCACGGCACGGCCTGCACGTTGCCCCGCTGCCAGGCCGCCCCGCGGGTCAGGATCACGATGGATTGCGCTTTGTCGGCGAAGTGCCGGGCCAGCAGGGAACCCAGGTAGCCGCTGCCCCCGGCGAGAATGATCTTGTTCATAAGCGTGAGATGGTAAACTTGAGACGGGAACCGGAGCAGGCGCCCCCGGGGATACTGCCCCGCCGGAGCACTTACCGGTTTACAGGATGACCGCCAATACGAGCAGCCGGTACACAACCCAGCCGGCCGTGGCTGCCGCGGGAATGCCCAGCAGCCGTACCCGCCGGCTGTGTTCGAGGAACATAAGGCCGACCACGCCCGTGAACCAGGCGGCGTAAAAGAGCGGCGGGAGGACCAGCCCGGCCGCCGCCAGGGCCAGGGCCGGCAGCAAGAGGAGGGACCCGGCCAGCGAAACGGTCATCAGGTTGCCCAGGTAATGCACCAGCCGGTCGCGGCGCAGCAGGCCCACCACCCCGGCCTGGAAGAGCATTTGCCCGCCGCAGACCAGAAACTCCCGCCCGAACGAAGAGGCCGGCACCAGCGGCACGAGCCGGGCGGCGTAGGCCGTGAGCACCCAGGCCGATACCAGCCAGGCGAACCCCAGGTAGGCCAGCCGCCAGGGGAGGTGGAACGTGGGCGTGCAGGACCCCTCGGCTTGGAACACCCGGCCCGGGATCACCACCTTGCGGTTGTAGGAGACGAATGCGTACGCCGTCCGGGCCAGCCACCGGAAGGGCCGCAGCCCGAACAGCGGTTTCAGCGCGGGGAACCGGTGCCCCACCACCTTGAAGAGGCTGTCCACGCCGTACACCACCGTGCCCGTGCGCAGGTCCACCAGCGGAATCTCGTTGCGGGACCGCTCTTCGTCGAGCAGTCCGGCCATTTCGGGACGCAGGCAGGTGTAGGCTTCGCGGCCGCCGGCTTCGAGCATTCCCGTTTTTACGAAAGCGCCGGTGTAGAGGTGACACAGCGGGCACTGGTCGTCGTAGATGATTACGTGTTTTTCCAAGGTTCTCATACTTTCAATAATTATTGAAACATGCAAGCAAATAAAAAAGCTATTTCATGAGTTTGAGCAGGGTGCCGAAAAACCAGCTTTCGTCGGCCCGCAGCAGCGTATCGAACGAGCTGTCCATTTTGCCCACGAAGCCGTTGAGTTGGGCCATGCGTTCGGTGAATTCGCGTACTTCCGGGCGGTTGGGGTCGCCCTCCACGGCCTGGAGCCGTTCGAGCACCTGCTTGACGGGTTCGATCTCCCGCCGTTTCCGTTCCCGGGCAATGCGCTTGGCGACTTCCCAGATGTCCTTTTCGGCCACGAAGTACTCTTTCCGGTCGCCGGGCACGAGTTCCTTGTGAACCAGGTTCCAGTCGAGCAGGTCGCGCAGGTTCATGTTGGCGTTGCCCCGCGAGATGCTCAGTTCCTCCATCACCTGCTCGGTGCTCAGGGGCCGGGGCGAGATGAGCAGCAGGGCGTGTACCTGCGCCATGGTGCGGTTGATGCCCCACTCACCGCCCAGCTTGCCCCAGGTCTGGATGAATTGCCGTTTGCCTTCTTCGTACTGCATGGACCAAAGGTAATACTATTTTTTAATTTTCAATAGTTACTGAAAGTTTAGTTTGAACTCACCGGGGAGAGGAGGGAGCGAGAAGTGAGGAGCCAGGAGTGAGAAGGCGCAAACGACGCAAAGGAAAGAACTGAACCGCAAGGATCGCAAAGCGCAGGCGCGAAGAAATACGCGTACTCCTGGCGTCGTTGGCGCCTTCTCGCTCTTCACTTCTCGCTCCTCGCCCCCCTCCGTAGTGAATCTTCCTGTTAATTTGCATCCGTTGCCGGGCACGCATCGTATAATCCGGAAAAGGTGTATAACCCAGTAAATAAGACTGCTATGCGAAAACTAATGATATTCCTGACCGCCAGCCTGACCGCGTCGGCCATGGTGATGTACATGTTCAATACGGCTTCAGCCGCCCTCCTCGAAGGAGGCGGGTCCGGGCACGAGGACGCGTCGGGGGAAGAAGCCGGTGAGGCGGCCCCGGCCAACAGCACGAATCCCGCCGGGCAGCGGGGCGGCTTGCAGGAGTCGGCCGTTCAGCGCGACCAGGACCCCGATACCCACAGCGCCGCCAAAGTAAAGGAGCCCACCGCAACGGATGAGTCCAAGACGGGGAATGTAGATTAAACAGTCGTAAGTAGAGACGCGATAAATCGCGTCTTGGTAAGTCGCCAGTCGTCAGTGGGATCGGGAAGGAACCGTTTCCATTTGCGACTGGCGACTTTTTTCAATGCAGGCGTTACCCATTCCAGCGCCCAAGTTCCCTTCCCGATCCCGCTTCCGGTCTCCCTTCCTCCGGCCTTTGGTCTCCCTTTTATGGCATTGGCTTTTTGGCCGGGCTTTCTTTGATGCCGGCGGCGGCCATCTGTTTGCTGGTGACCTGGGCGAAGTACTTGCAGAAATGCGTGAGGGCGCATTCGGGGCACTTGGGGTTGCGGGCCACGCACACGTACCGGCCGTGCAGGATGAGCCAGTGGTGCGCCTTGGGAATCACTTCCTGGGGCAGTTCTTTCACCAGTTGCTTCTCGATGTCGAGGGGCGTTTTGGCCGATTGCGTCGCCAGGCCCAGCCGCTTGGAGACCCGGAACACGTGCGTATCCACGGCCATCGTGGGCTGGTTGTAAATGATGGAAAGGATGACGTGCGCCGTTTTGCGGCCCACGCCGGGCAGCCGCTGGAGTTCTTCCAGCGTAGCCGGCACTTCGCCGTTGAACGCCTCGACCAGCAGTTTGGCCATGCCCAGCAGGTGCCTGGTCTTGTTGCCCGGGTACGACACGCTGCGGATGAAGGGAAACAGTTCGTCGTAGTGGCTGGCGGCCAGGTGGTGGGGCGTGGGAAACCGTTCAAACAGGGGCGGCGTCACCAGGTTGATGCGCTTGTCGGTGCACTGGGCGCTGAGGATTACGGCCACCAGCAACTCGTAGGGGTTGTTGAAGTGCAGTTCCGTTTTCGGCTCGGCAAAATGCACGGAAAAGTACTCCACGAAAAGCCGGAAACGCTCTTTTTTGGTCATGGGGGAAGTATGGGATTTTGAAGGTTAGGGCGTTTGAGAGTTCGGAGCGGGGAGGGTTCCCGGCCGGGTTGCAAAAGTAGGAGGAATGGCAGAATAATGACCAACCGGCGGCCGGACCTTCGCTCCGTAAAAGCAAAAGCACTTGCGCTTGCTGCCACCCGGGGGCCACAGCAAGGGCAAGTGCGGTTTCTGAACGCTCAATTCTCAGACCCGGTGACTCCTTAACCTCCCTGCGGGAAGTAGCGGGAGTACGCCATGATTCGGTCGGTAACCCGGTCGGAGGGGTGCAGCACGGTGAGGGGCACCTGGTGCCGGAGCATCAGGGCGTCCTGGTAGAGCGTTTGCATCTCCGGGTCGGTGAGCAGGATGTGTTCGATCGTTTCGTTTTCGTCTTCCAGCGTTTCGTGGTACGCGTAGCGGATTACATCATTGGGAGTAAAAGTTTTGATCATGGTTCCAGTTATATTTGAGCATCTGTTTGCGTAAGTTAATTAACGCATAACGCATCCTTCCTAGTGCGGTGTTAATACTTACGCCAGTTGCATCAGCTATTTCCTGAAAGCTCATCTCCCCGTAATGTCTCATCATCAGGACTTCCCGTTGCTGCTCCGGCAGGCGCTGTATCATTTCCCGCAAACGCGCATGCGACTCGTTTCTAATCTGGATTGACTCGGCGGAATCCTCCGAAAAGTCCAGCGTGTTGAACACGTTGGAGCCGTCTTCCAAGATTATAGTAGGATAACGCTTGTCCCTGCGGAAATAGTCTATGGCGAGGTTGTGCGCGATGCGTAAAATCCAGGGTAAAAATTTACCCTCCTCGTTGTAGCGACCCGTCTTGATGGTGGTGATGGCCTTGACGAAGGTGTCCTGAAGCAGGTCCTCGGCTAAGTACGTATCCTTGACGATGAGATAGATGGTTGTGTAAACCCGAGACTTATGGCGTTGAAGGAGTGATTGAAAAGCTTTTTCGTCACCTTTGATGTAGCGCGATACCAAGGTACCGTCGTCTACGAGCACTTTTTCCATGTTGCAGAAAATAATTGAGTTAGTGAGCGTAGAGCTTTATGCCATAGAGTCAGTCAATTGGGTTTAAATGAGAAAATGCGGTATTTACCAAATCTAAAACTTTCCCGCAAAAGGAGCAAACGGATGTATGAACGGCGTAAGGAAATCGCCAAAAATTCGTTACGTGGCTTTGCTCTATCAAATTACGAAGAAATACAATCACTTACAAGCCCCGGCGCGAATTGGTCAATTGCTCATCAACCGGCAATCGGCAGTAAGCAATATGCAGTCAGCAACGTTGCGTTCAGCTTACTGCCGATTGCCTACTGCTCACTGCCCACTGAACGAATGACGAATGTCCAAACCGCTGCCTGCGAGAAACTCCCGATCTCCTTATCTTTGCGGGATGAATACCCAACAGGCCGCAACAACTTTGCCAAGTGCAAATATAGATGGATTGGATCCAAAAAAATACATTATTATCAAGGGTGCCCGGGTCAACAACCTCAAAAACCTGAGCGTCGCCATCCCGCGCAACAAGCTGGTGGTGATCACGGGTTTGTCGGGTTCGGGCAAGTCGTCGCTGGCCTTTGATACGCTGTTTGCCGAGGGCCAGCGGATGTACGTGGAGAGCCTGAGCGCCTACGCCCGGCAGTTCCTGGGCCGCATGGAAAAGCCCGAAGTGGAGTACATCCGGGGGGTGTCGCCGGCCATTGCCATCGAGCAGAAGGTGAGCACCCGCAACCCGCGTTCCACGGTGGGCACCAGCACCGAAATTTACGACTACCTGAAGCTGCTCTACGCCCGCATCGGCGTCACCTACTCGCCGGTATCGGGCGGGGTGGTGCGCCGCGACACGGTGACGGACGTGGTCAACTACTTATACGAATACCCCGACGGGCAGCGCTTCATGGTGCTGGCCCCGCTGTCGGTACACCCCGGCCGCACGTTGGAAGACGAAATGAAGATCCTGCTGCAAAAAGGCTTTACCCGGATCGTGTACGAAGGCACGCTGCTGTTCATCGAAGAAGCCATCGAACGGCACGTGGAGTGGCACCAGCCGGCCGACGTGCAGATTCTCATTGACCGGGGCAGCATCCAGCACGACGACGAGGATAACCAGTTCCGCATTTCGGACTCCGTGCAGACGGCCTTTTACGAAGGCGACGGCGTGTGCATCGTGAACGTACCCGACCGGGAAATCCGCACCTTCTCGGACAAGTTCGAACTCGACGGCATCACGTTCGAGGAGCCCACCATCAACCTGTTCAGCTTCAACAACCCCTACGGCGCCTGCCGCCGCTGCGAAGGCTTCGGCAAGGTGCTGGGCATTGACGAAGACCTGGTGATTCCCGACAAAACGCTGTCGGTGTACGAAGGCGCCATTGCCCCCTGGCGCAGCGACAAGATGAAGGAGGAGTTCATGAAGCCCCTGCTCAAGAACGGCATCCGCTTCGACTTCCCGATCCACCGGGCCTACGGCGACCTCTCCGACCAGGAGCGGCAACTGCTCTGGGACGGCAACGAATTCTTCCGGGGCATCAACCAGTTTTTCGACTACGTCGAGTCGCAGACGCACAAAATCCAGTACCGCGTGATGCTGTCGCGGTACCGGGGCCGCACCACCTGCCCGGAGTGCCGGGGCAGCCGCCTCCGCAAGGATGCCGCCTACGTGAAGGTCGGCGGCAAGTCCATCACCGACCTCGTGCTCATGCCGGTGACCAGGCACCTGCAATTCGTGGAAAGCGTGAAGCTGAGCGAATACGAAGAAAAGGTGTCGGGCCGCATCCTGGCCGAAATCCGCAACCGCCTCTCGTACCTCGACAAGGTGGGCCTGGGCTACCTCACGCTCAACCGCCTCACCAACACGCTGTCGGGCGGCGAGTACCAGCGCATCAAACTCTCTACGTCGCTGGGCAGCGCCCTGGTGGGCTCCATGTACATCCTCGACGAGCCGAGCATCGGGCTGCACCCCCGCGACACGCAGAAGCTGATCGGCGTGCTGCACCTGCTGCGCGACCTGGGCAACACGGTGATCGTGGTGGAGCACGAGGAGGAAGTGATGCGGGCCGCCGACCAGGTGATTGACATTGGCCCGGAGGCCGGCTCGCACGGCGGCGAACTGGTGTTCCAGGGCACCATTCACGACATTGACGGGGCCGATACGCACACGACCCGTTTCCTGAGCGGCCGCGACCAGATCCGGGTGCCTTCGCCCAAGCGGCGCTGGACCGACTTCGTGGAGGTGACCGGGGCCCGCGAAAACAACCTCAAGAACGTCAGCGTGAAGTTTCCGCTGGGCGTGCTCACGGTGGTGACCGGCGTGAGCGGCTCGGGCAAGTCCACGCTGATCAAAAAGGTGCTTTTCCCGGCGCTGGCCAAGCACTACGGGCAGTACTCCGACGAGTCGGCCCGCTACGACAAGATCGAAGGCAGCCTCACGCTGCTGAGCCAGATCGAGTTCGTGGACCAGAATCCCATCGGCAAGTCGTCGCGGTCCAACCCGGTGACCTACATCAAGGCGTACGACCTGATCCGCAACCTGATGATCGAGCAACCTCTGGCCAAAGCCCGGGGCTACACGGCGGGGCACTTTTCGTTCAACGTGGACGGCGGCCGGTGCGAGGTGTGCCAGGGCGAAGGGGAAGTGAAGATCGAAATGCAGTTCATGGCCGACATCTACCTCAAGTGCGAAAGCTGCGGCGGCAAACGCTTCAAGGGCGAAATCCTGGAGGTGACCTACAAGGACAAGAACGTGGCCGACATCCTCGAAATGACCGTGGAGGACAGCATCGGCTTCTTTGCGGGCAAAAACAAGATCGTGGACAAACTGCTGCCGCTCAACGAAGTGGGCCTGGGCTACGTGCGGCTCGGGCAGTCGTCCAACACGCTGTCGGGCGGCGAAGCGCAGCGGGTGAAGCTGGCCTCGTTCCTGGGCAAAAACAACCCCAACCAGGGCAAGACGCTGTTCGTGTTCGACGAGCCGACCACGGGCCTGCACTTCCACGACATCCGCAAGCTGCTGCACGCCATCAATGCGCTGGTGGAGCAGGGCGACTCGGTGATCATCATCGAGCACAACGTGGACGTGATCAAGTGCGCCGACTGGGTGATTGACTTAGGGCCCGAGGGCGGCGACGGCGGCGGCTACGTCACCTTTGCCGGCCGGCCCGAGGACATGATCGTGTTGCAGGACAACTACACGGCCAAGTTCCTGAAGGGAAAGATGGGCGGGTAGGAGATGGAGGGTTTGTGCAATAGCCGGGACGGCTGGAGGGGAAGTCACCGCCGGGACGGCGGCGACGGCGTGCGGGAAGAGGGCGGCATTCAACAGACAACGCCGTGCACACCGGCCTTCATCATTTACGCCGTCGCCGCCGTCCCGGCGGTGACTTCCCCTCCAGCCGTCCCGGCTATTCAATTGACATACTGTCACAAGCTACATGTCTGAATTACGAAAGACCTATGAGGGTGGCGTATTCTTCGTGACGCTTACCGTGGAAGGATGGATAGACGTGTTCATCCGGCCCGAGTACGTGGAAGAATTGCTTACCAATTTGCGGTACTGCCAGCGGGAGAAAGGCTTGCTGCTGTACGGCTACTGCATCATGTCCAGCCACGTGCACCTGATTGCCGCCGCGGAGAAGGGCAAATTAAGTGAGATACTGGCCCTTTTCAAGAGCTACACCGCCAAGCGGCTCCTGCATCTGATTGCCCACAACCCGCAGGAAAGCCGTAAAGAGTGGATGATACGGTTGTTCCGGCATTACGGCCAGGAAGATGGGAAGGCGTACTCCTTCTGGAGTACACCAACCACCCGGTAGATGTGTGTTCACCGCAGGTGTTGCGACAGAAGCTGGATTACGTGCACCACAACCCGGTAAAAGCCGGTGTGGTGGCCCGGCCGGAAGACTACGTGTACAGCAGTGCCAGTCCCCACAGTGTGCTTACTGTATTGCCGCTGTAATCATTACAAACGGAAAAGTGACGATACGGCCCGGTTCCTGAAGGGCAAGATGAGGTAATCCTGGTCAGCATTGGGGAAGTATTCTGCATCCCGGTTATAGGGGCATTGCACCAAATTTGGGGCATTTTTAGGCAAAAGCGCCTCAAATGCTTCAAACAACAGTTGATAATTTGGTCAACGGTCCATTTTGGGAACCAATACTATAAAACTCGGCTCATTGTGCATCCTGATGCATCTCTGAATACTGTGAAAGCACATTAGAAATGCTCTTTTTTTGGTGCGATGCCCCTAATCCCGGTTACTATTTTTGCGTAAGCCGGGTATAAAATCCTATATTTTGGCTCTTTTCTACCGCTAAGGAGGCTAAGGCAATGGAACTGGTAATTGACAAACAACTGGTGTACGAGGAAATGGATGGCAAGCCCGTCTATTACAAGAATTACCACAAAGTCCTCCTCTCGCAGGCTACTTTTGATGACGTTACGGGTTCAAGCGAATCACAGTTCGTAGTAATCTCAGCCATCTTGAAGGAGTTGTACCGTACGGTTGACGACGCTGAATACTGGATTGCGACCAACGAAGCGGGACTGCATATCTCTCCCGGAAACAACCTGGCGGCGGGCATTGCCATTTTCAACCGTCAAACGGCACCACCGCGGGTGAGGAATTTTAAATACCAGGACCTGCCGCCCGAGGTGGTGATCGAGGCAGACATCAAAGCCGACACTTCTGAGTTTAGTACCCCGGTGGAATACTATCGGCAGAAAAGCCGGAAACTGCGGGACTTCGGCGTGGGCAAAGTGGTGTGGGTGAACACGGAGGCCCGGTCGGTGATGTTCAACGAAGACCTGGCGCCGGTTTCCTGGGATACGCCCTTCGAAGTGCTGCCGGGTTTGCCCCTCGCCATTGGGCCGCTGGTCAGGGCGTTTGTGGGGGAGGGGTAAACCTAGTCGAGTCTCTTCAAACTGCTGCACGCCGTCAATGCGCTGGTGGAGCAGGGCGACTCGGTGATCATCATCGAGCACAACGTGGACGTGATCAAGTGCGCCGACTGGGTAATTGATAACGGGCAGACAGTTAAGCGATTATGTTTAACTGGCTCTGTACCAAGAGTGCAGTAATCGAATAATTTAAAAAGGGCTTACAAAGAAAAAGCCCTCAATCAAATATATTGAGGGCTTTAATCCTTATTGGAGACTAGTAGTTATTTTGTAACTACTAGTCGCTTTGTAAACTTATTCTTTCCGGTTTGAAGGGTGTACAGGTAAGTACCTGCTGCCATTTGGGATACATCTACTTCCTTTATAAAGGACCCGGCGGGATGTTCTAAATTGCTGGTCAACACTTTTACTACTTTTCCAGTTATATCCGTCAAGTACAGCTTAATCGACCCGGGATTTGAAATGGTATACTTAATAATTGCAACGTTTGAAGAAGGGTTTGGAGAGGCATCAAAAAGATTTTCTTCTAATTCAACACTTTCCTGAATTTTCTCATAGGCAAGTCTCGAAGAAGCATCTTTGATCGCATCTACTTTGAGCCATCCTTTAAATTCTTGACTGCCATTAC
>CADCTQ010000375.1 GCA_902805615.1 uncultured Cytophagales bacterium | reverse complement strand
CTGCCCTACGGCAAGCTGCGCATCCGCACCAAAGGTTCGCACGGCGGGCACAACGGGCTCGGCAACATCGAAGAAACGCTGGGTACAACTGAGTACAGCCGGCTCCGCTTCGGCGTGGGCGGCGACTTCCCCAAGGGGGGCCAGGTAGATTACGTGCTGGGCCGGTTCGCCCCCGAAGAGTTCGAGGAGTTGCCCAAGCACATCGAACGGGCCTGCCAGGCCATCCTCTCCTTCTGCACCGCCGGCGTCCAAATCACGATGAACCAGTTCAATACGTAGAAGAAAGAAGTGAGGAGCGAGGAGTGAGAAGGCGGTACGGTCCTTCATTTTGAACTTTCCATTGTCAATTTTCCATTTACACATATATGCAAACCCCTGCACAACTAGGTTATCATTTCCCGGCGGAGTGGGCGCCGCACCAGGCCACGTGGCTGAGCTGGCCCCACAAGGAAGCTTCCTGGCCCGGCAAGATAGAAACCGTTTTCGGCGTGTATTCCGCGTTCATCAAAGCCCTGGCCGAGGGGGAAGACGTGTGCATCAACGTGAACGACGAGGCCATGCGGACCTTTGCCCGGCAACACCTGGAGAAGGTCGGCGCTGACATGCGCCGGATCAGGTTCTTCCTGCACCCCACCAACGACGCCTGGTGCCGCGACCACGGCCCGGCCTTCGTGGTGAACCCGAAAGCCGATAAACCCAAGGCCGTGGTGAAGTGGCTCTACAACGCCTGGGGCGAAAAGTACCCGCCCCACGACCTCGACAACCAGGTGCCCTTCCGCATTGCGGAGGTGCGGGGCGTTCCGGTGTTCGAGCCGGGCATCGTGATGGAAGGCGGCTCGGTGGAATTCAACGGGAAAGGGACGCTGCTGACGACCAAAGCCTGCCTCCTCAACCCCAACCGCAACCCGCACCTGAACCAGCAGCAGATCGAAGGGAAACTCCGCGACTACTACGGCGTGACCAACATCCTGTGGCTCGGCGACGGCATTGTGGGCGACGACACCGACGGGCACATTGACGACCTGACCCGCTTCGTGAACGAAGACACGGTGGTAACGGTGGTGGAGTACGACAAAAACGACGAGAACTACGCCCCCTTGCAGGAAAACCTCGAACTGCTGCACCAACTGCGCCTCGAAAACGGCAAGCAGATGAACGTGGTCGAACTGCCCATGCCGGCCCTGGTGGAATACGAGGGGCAGCGCCTGCCGGCCTCCTACGCCAACTTCTACATCGGCAACGCCGTGGTGGTGGTGCCGACCTTCCGCGACCCCAACGACCAGAAAGCCCTCGACACCCTCACGGGTCTTTTCCCCGGCCGCAAAGTGATCGGCCTCGATTCGAGTGACCTCATCTGGGGGCTGGGCAGCTTCCACTGCCTGAGCCAGCAGGAACCGGCGTAAGGAGGTCAGAAAAATTTTACCACGGAGAAGAAACTGAACCGCAAGGGGCGCAAAGAAGACGCAAGGACCGCCAGGGTAACGCGTATTTCTTTGCGCCCTTTGCGTCTCTATTGCGAGCCTTGCGGTTCAGTTTATTTCTCCGTGGTGAATTTCAAAGCAAACTCCTACACAGTGCAAAAGAGACTGCGCATTGCATTTTTAGCGGGAATATTCTTTCTTGCCGCACTTTTTAGACCACCCTTAACCTCTCCCCCGCCAATGCACCCAGAAAAGTTTTTCGTTCCGCTCCTGCAACTCCTTTCCCTAAGTCTGCTCGTGCTGGGCACGGCCGGCTGCAACAAAGGGGAAAAGGAAAGCGGAGACGCCAACCAGTGGAGCGTCAGTTCGCCCGACCAAGGAGTTCGCGCCGTGGTATCATTCGCCGAGGGCGGCTCCGGCCGGCTTCAGTACCGCGTAATTCTCAACAAAAACGGCCGGGAGACGGAAGTGATCGGTGCCTCGCCGCTGGGCATCATCCGCCAGGACCAGGCCTTCGACTCGACGCTGACGCTGGTAGAAGCCCCCAAGACCAAGACCATTGACGAAAAATACACCCTCTCGGTGGGCAAGCGGCTCGAAAACCGCAACCACGCCAACGAAATGACGCTGGCTTTCAAAAGTGCCAACAACGGCCGCCTGAACCTGGTGTTCCGGGCGTACGATGACGGCGTGGCCTTCCGGTACGTATTCCCCGAGGACGACAAGAAACCCTACACGGTCGCCGGCGAACTCACCGGGTTCAAACTGCCCGAAGGGAGCACCGGCTGGTTGCAGCCGTACGACACGGCTTCCGTGTACACCCCCGCTTACGAAAAGTACTTCCTCAACGACGTAAAAGCGGGCACCCCTTCGCCCCTGGCCCCTGGCTGGTGCTTCCCGGCGCTGTTCACCACCGACAGCAGTTGGGTGCTGCTCACCGAAGCCGGTTTGCAGGGCAACTACTTCGGGGCCCACCTCGCCCCCGAAGCGCCGGGCGGCCTGTACACGGTAAGGCAACCCGAAGCAGGAGAAGGCCTGGGCACGGGCAGCATCAACGCCACTTCCACGCTGCCCTGGGAAATGCCGTGGCGCGTGATCATCACCGGCAACCGCCTCGCCACGGTCGTGGAGTCGAACCTGGTACACCACCTGAACCCGCCTTCCCAGATTGGGGATGCCGCCTGGGTGAAGCCCGGCCGGGCGTCGTGGAGCTGGTGGAGCGACAATGCCAGCAGCAAGGATTTCAACAAGCTCAAATCCTTCGTGGACCTGGCCGCCGACATGGGCTGGGAGTATTCGCTGGTAGATGCCAACTGGAACATCATGACCGGCGGTACCCTCGAACAACTCGCCAAGTACGCCAACGGCAAGGGCGTGGGCCTGCTGGCGTGGTACAACTCGGGCGGGCCGCACAACAAAGTGACCGAGCAGCCCCGCGACATCATGTTCGACCCGCAACGGCGGAAGGCCGAAATGCAGAAGTTGCAGCGGATGGGCGTGAAAGGCATCAAGGTGGACTTCTTCCAGTCGGACAAGCAACCCGTCATCGGGGAGTACTTCAACATCCTCAAGGACGCCGCCGATCACCAGATCATGGTCAACTTCCACGGCTGCACCATTCCCCGCGGCTGGTCCCGCACGTGGCCCAACCTGGTTTCGATGGAAAGCGTACGGGGCGCGGAGTGTTACATTTTCGCTTCCGACTACCCCGAAGGCACGCTGCTGCACAACGCCATTCTGCCCTTTACCCGCAACGTGATCGGCCCGATGGATTATACCCCCACTACGTTCTCGGACCAGAAGTACCCGCACCTGACCACCTACGCCTACGAACTGGCCCTGCCGGTGGTGTTTGAATCAGGCATTACGCACCTGGCCGACCGGGTGTCGGCGTACCAAAGCCTGCCCGCCGAGCCCAAACAGTTCCTGAAAAACGTACCCGCCGCCTGGGACGAAACCCGGTTCCTGTCGGGCTACCCCGGCGACGACGTAGTGTTGGCCCGCCGGCGCGGCGACGTGTGGTACGTGGGCGGCATCAACGGCGAGAAAAAAGCCAAATCGCTTTCCGTGGACCTGTCGTTCCTCAAGGACGGCGACTACCAGGCGACGGTCATCACTGACGGCAAGGACGCCAAAAGTTTCGCTTCGGGCACCCGGAGCGTGGCCCGCACCGCCAAAGAGACCGTCCAGGTGCTGCCGCTGGGCGGATTCGTAATGCGCATTGCCGCCAAAGGCGTGTAGCGGTTGCCCAAACCCGAAAGGTTTCCGAAACCTTTCGGGTTTCCACCCCCATCCCCCGTTTTCCCGTATATTTCCCGACTGCACCAATTGTAGTTAGGTCACTTGCCCATGAAATTTACCGTCAAAGAACCGGCGCCGCTGCTCGACTTCCTGCTCAAAGCCACCGGAACCACTTCCAAAACCAGGATCCGGAACTTGCTGCAACACGGCAGCGTGGTTGTGGACGGCGCCGTGCAGAAGCGGGCCGATACCGCCCTGGCCGCCGGGCAAACCGTGGAAGTGGAACGCAAAGAAAGCATCCAGGCCAAGAAAGCTTCTGCCCGCCGCCCGGATGCGCCTTTCCCGGTGCTCTACGAAGACGACTACCTGATTGCCATGGAAAAACCCGCCGGGCTGCTCTCCATCGGGACGGAAAACGAAAAAACCAAAACCTTCTACAAGGCGGTTTCGCAGTACGTGAAGGACGCCTCCGGCGACGCGGAAAAAATCTTCATCGTGCACCGGCTCGACCGGGAAGTGTCGGGCGTCATGCTGTTTGCCAAAGACGAAGATTTGAAACACGACTTGCAGGCCCACTGGGCCGATACCGAGAAGTTGTACCTCGCGTTGGTGGAAGGGCACCCCGCCCAGGAAAGCGGGACATTGCGCACCTGGCTGAAGGAAAACAGCGCCATGCAGGTATTCGTGGCGACGGAAAGAACCCCCGGGGCGCAACTCGCCGTCTCGCATTACCGGGTGCTGAAGACGTACGCCAGCAAAAGTTTGCTCGAAGTACGCATCGAGACGGGCCGCAAGCACCAGATCCGCATCCACATGGCCGAACTCAAATGCCCGATTGTGGGCGACAAAAAATACGGTGCCACGAGCAACCCCATCCGCCGGCTCGGCCTCCACGCCTTTTCGCTCTCGTTCACCCACCCCGTCACCGGCGAACGCACCAAACTCGAAGCCCCCGTTCCCGCAGCATTTACCCGGATGAATAAGTAGGCGGAGGATTACGCTCCGTCAGAAACCGGTTGGAGCAAAGTCATCCCCCTGCCCCCTTGTGGGTTTGCCCGTGCGTTAGCCGAAGGGGGCAGGGGGATGACTTCTCATCGCTTGGGTCACTTCTTCCCCCGGACCGCCTTCTCGATCTGGTCCCACATCTGCGCCGGTACCGCTTCTAGGCCCGAGAACTCCCCGGCGCCAGCCAGCCATTCGCCGCCGTCAATGGTCACCACTTCGCCGTTCACGAAAGCCGAAAAGTCCGACATCAGGTAGGCCGCCAGGTTGGCAAGTTCCTGGTGCTCTCCTACCCTTTTGAGCGGAATCCGGCTGGCCGGGTCAATCTTGTCGGCCAGGCCCGGGGGCAGCGCCTCGCGGGGGAATAGCCGTTGCCAGGCCCCTTCCGTGGGGAAAGGTCCCGGGGCAATGGCATTGGAGCGGATGTTGTACTTGGCCCACTCCACGGCCAGCGAACGGGTCAGGGCCAGCACCCCGGCCTTGGCGCAGGCCGACGGCACCACGTACCCCGAGCCGGTCCAGGCGTAGGTCGTTACAATGTTCAGGATCGTACCCGGCTGCCCCTTGGCAATCCAGTCCTTGCCCAGCGCCAGCGTGCAGTTGTAGGAGCCGCGCAGCACAATGTCCACGATCACGTCGAATGCCTTGTGGGAAAGCCGTTCAGTGGGGCTGATGAAGTTGCCGGCCGCGTTGTTGAGCAGGCCGTCGGCCCGCCCGAACGCCTTGACCGTTTCGGCCAGCATGTTTTCTACCTCCCCGTAGTTGCGCACGTCGCAGGCCACCGGCAGCACCTTGCCACCCGTTTCGGCTTCCAGTTCGCGGGCCGTCCCTTCGAGCACGTCCAGTTTACGGCTGGTAATGGTCACGTTGGCGCCCAGTTGCAGGAAGTACCGGGTCATGGAACGGCCCAGGCCCGTACCGCCGCCGGTCACAATAAAAGTTTTGCCGCGCAGGGCGTCGTCTCTCAGCATCGGTTGGTTGTAAGCCATAATGGAGTGGGTTTGTGGGTTGACTGGGGGCAAGAATAGGAAAAAATGAGGATTATCTATGTGTTTCACGTGAAGCACCCCCCGGAACGGCATAGGGCAGGACGCCGCATGCACCGGACGGCCCTACTTTGCACGGATAAACCGCCGTAACCACTTCCGCCAACCCATGCGCCTTTGCCTTTTTATCGTGTGTTTTCACGTGGCCCCATTGCTTTTTGCCGCCTCCCCTCCCGCCTCGCCGGCCCTGCCGGTGGCCCTGCGGTGCGAATACCGGGAGAACCCGCTGGGAATGGACGCCACGCAGCCCCAACTGTCGTGGCAACTGCGCGACAACCGCCGGGCCGCCGCCCAGCGGGCCTACCAGGTGCTGGTGGCATCCTCCCCCAAGCTGCTCGGCAAGGACCAGGGCGACGTGTGGAACAGCGGCAAGGTGAGTTCCGATGAATCGGCCCGGGTGCCGTACGGCGGCAAAGTGTTGGGAAGCAGGCAGCGGTATTACTGGAAGGTGAAGGTCTGGGACCACGACGGCCGCGAATCCGCCTGGAGCGAACCGGCGTGGTGGGAAATGGGCCTCCTCGCTCCCGCCGACTGGCAGGCTGAATGGATCGGCAAAGACCTGGACCCGCCCGTACCCGCCGTGCCGCACGGCAACTGGGTGTGGCACCCGCAGGACAAAGGCAAGTGGCATATGGTGTACCTGCGCAAAACGTTCGTGGTGCCCGCGGGAAAAGCGTTGCGGGAGGCTACCCTGTACGCCGCCGTGGACGATTCCTACGAACTTAAACTCAACGACCGGTCCGTGGGCTCCATTCGCAACTTTGCGCCCATGCGCGGCTTGCAGTTCCACACCTACGAGGTCACCAAATGGGTCAAAGCCGGCGCCAACACAATGCACCTGGCCGGCGTGTTTACCGGCAAACGGCCCAATGGCCGGGGCGGCGCCGTACTGACCCTCGTGCTCAACTACGGCGACGGCACGGCCGAGGCCATTCGTTCCGATGATACCTGGGAAGCAGCCGTAAACGACTCCACCGGCTGGATTACCGAAGCGCCGGCCGCGGCCACCTGGAGCCGGGCCCGCATCATTGAACCGGTGGACGGACCCGTCTTCGGGAAGGTGGCCCCGGCGTACGTGGCCCCGCGGGCCATCCGGGTGCGGAAAGAATTTACGGTGCCCAAAAAGCTGCGCCAGGCCCGGGCGTACGTGACCGGCCTGGGCGGCTACTACCTGCACCTCAACGGGAAAGTCGTGAGCCGCGACTTGCTGGCGCCGGGCTGGACCAACTACTACAAACGCATCCAGTACCAGGTGTACGACGTGACGGACCTGCTCAAAACCGGCAAAAACGCCGCCGGGGCCGAACTGGGCAACCTGTGGTGGAGCGGTGACGTGAACCACCGGGGCATGGCGCAGTACGTGGACGGCCCGCTGCGCTTCCTCATGCAACTGCACCTGGCCTACGACGACGGCACCGAAGAAACCCTGCTGACGGACCGCACCTGGAAAGTACACCCGTCGCCCATCACGTTCAACAGCATTTACGACGGCGAAAGCCACGACGCCCGCCTGGAGACGCCGGGCTGGGACCGGGCGGATTTTACGGAAACGGGCTGGCAGGCCGCCGAGACCATTGCTGAAAAGCGGGACATCCTGGTGGCGGAGCAGGTAGAACCCATCCGGGCTACGCAGGAGATTGCGCCCGTATCGGTCAAACAGCTCAGGCCGGGCACGTTCGTCTTTGACCTGGGCCAGAACATTGCCGGCTGGGTGCGGCTGAAAGTACAGGGGCCGGCCGGTACCAAAATCACCCTGCGTTTTGCCGAAATCCTCAACGAAGACGGCTCCCTGAACACCGAGCCGCTGCGCACGGCCAAGGCAACCGACGAGTACATCCTCCGCGGCGGTGCCGCCGAAACGTGGGAACCCCGGTTCACCTACCACGGCTTCCAGTTCGTGGAAGTCACCGGTTTTCCGGGTACGCCCGGCAAAACGGCCATTACGGGCGTGGTGCTGCACACGGATACGCCGGAAACGGGCCGCTTCGCCTGCTCCAACGACCTCATCAACCGGGTGCAGCGCAACATCACCTGGGGCCTGCGGGGCAACATGCACAGCGTGGTCACCGACTGCCCGCAACGCGACGAACGGCTGGGCTGGACGGGCGACGCGCAGATTTTCGCCACGACGGCCTACTACAACCGCGACATGACCCTTATGTTCCGAAAGTACATGCGCGACCTGGTGGACAGCCAGGTGTCCAACGGCAACGTGTGCAACGCCAACCCCAATTCTTTCGAAGAGGGCTCCGCGCCGGCCGGCTGGGCCGATGCCATCGTGATCGTGCCCTGGCGGGTGTACCAGTTCACCGGCGACAAGCGCATCCTTGAAGAGAATTACCCCGCCATGACCAGGTGGCACGACCAGAAAAAGCGGGAGAGCAAAGACTTCCTGCACGAACACTGGACGTTCGGGGACTGGGTATCGGTGGAGAAAACGCCCGAGCCGCCCATCAGTTCCATGTACCACTACTACAGAACCCAACTGATGGGCCGCATTGCCGCCGAACTGGGCAAAGAGGACGAGGCCCGGCAGTACGCCGAACTGGCCGGCCGCATTGCCCGCGCCTGCAACGAAAAGTACCTCGACCGCAAAAGCCTCAATTACGCCACCGGTACGCAAACGGCCAACCTGCTGCCGCTGGCGTTCGGCCTCCCGGCTCCGGAAGAAGCGCCGCGGGTAGCCCGGAACGTAGCCGACAACGTCAAGGAACGCGACAACCACCTGTCCACGGGTTTCCTGGGCACGCAGTACATCCTGCCCGTCCTCTCCGGCTACGGGTACCACGAACTGGCCTACCAGCTCGCCACGCAGCGGACGTACCCCTCCTGGGGCTACATAGTGGACAAGGGCGCCACCACCATGTGGGAACTCTGGAACAGCGACCAGCAGGGGCCCGACATGAACTCGCGCAACCACTACGCCTACGGCACGGTGGGCGAATGGTTTTTCGGCTACCTGGCGGGCATCCGTCCCGACGAAGGGGCGCCGGGCTTCAAACGGATCATCATTGCCCCGCAGCCCGCCGGGGACTTGCAGTGGGCCGAAGGCAGTTTGCAGACGCCCTACGGACCGGTAAAAAGCCGCTGGGACCGCAAAGGCAACGGGCTCACGCTCAGCGTAACGGTGCCGGCCAATGCCACGGCGCAAATCCGGCTGCCCGGCCGGGGAGGAGAAGCCCTTACGGTCACCGAAAACGGCAAAACGATCCTCAAAGCGGGCCAGCCGACGACGGGCATTCCCGGCGTGGAAGTCTCCCAAGTGGACGGGACCGGGGCCGTCCTGAACGTCGGTGCCGGCAACTACGCATTTACCATCCTATGAGAACCTTAGCAATCTATACCGGCCTGCTCCTGGCAGGTAGTGCCTGGCTGTTTACGCCCGGCAAAAACGAAAAAGCGCCAACCGGCGGGCTGGTACCGGCGTCCCCCGCGGCCGATTCGACCCGTTGGGAACTCGCCGGGAACGGCGGCATCCGCTGGCGGGTAGCCCGCGACGGACGGCTGCCGCACAAAGACCACCTGGAAATGAGCGGACGCAAGGTATCCGTCATCGTGCAGTACGGCGCCGACGCGGACCGGAACCTCACGCTGAGCCGCGAAGTGTACTGGCCCACGTTGCGCACGGCACCCCAACCCGGCGAACCCGACTGGCACAAGTACCGCGCCTACCTCAAACGCACGTACGGCGGCGAGGTAAAGCCACAGGTTCGCATCAACGGCAAGCCCATGCCCAGCGGCCCGGTCCGGGAGGTGGCATTGAACGGCGTGCTGACGATCCACCAGGCGGCCGGGCCGGGCCTGACGCTGCAACACACCCTTTTCCCTTCCGTCGCGCAGGGCGCCGTGCTGGAAAGGTGGGAACTGACCAATACCGGGAAAACGGCCGTGAAAGTCGCCGTGGCGGCGCTCAGTACATCCGAAAAGGCCGCCGGCATTTACGGTACGTACGTGCTGGAGACGTACGCCAAAGCGGTACCCGAAACGGCGCTGCCGCCCGGCAAAAAAATGGTGTTCGGCCTGGCGTTCACGGCCCGCCGGGAATCGGAGCCCGCGCCGGACCTCCAGTTAGAAGCGGAACTGCGCGGCCGGGAGCAGTTCGTGCAACGCGTCACCGGGTCGCTGGTGCTGACCACGCCGGATTCGGTGCTCAACCGGGCCTTCCGGATGGCGAAAATCCGGGCGGCGGAAAGCATCTTCGATACCAAACTCGGCCCGGTCCACTCGCCCGGCGGGGGCCGCTACTACGGCGGGGTGTGGGCCAACGACCAGGTGGAATACGCGGGGCCTTTTTTCCCCTTCCTCGGCTACGACCTCGCCAACGAGGCTTCCCTGAACGCGTACCGGATTTTTGCCCGCGACATGAAGCCGGACTACCGGCGCATCTGGTCCTCGCACGAGATGGAGGGCGACCTGCCGTGCTGCTCCAAGGACCGGGGCGATGCCGCCATGTACGCCTACGGCGCCAGCCGCTTTGCGCTGGCCGCGGGCAGCCCGGAGATCGGCAAAGAGCTGTGGCCGGCCGTGGCCTGGAGCCTCGAATACTGCCGGCGCCGCACCAATGCTGATGGCGTGGTGGCATCGGAGTCCGACGAGATGGAGGGCCGGCTGCCCACCGGCAAGGCCAACCTGTCTACCTCGGCCCTGGCGTACGGCGGCTTCCGCTCGGGCGCCGACCTGGCCCGGGCCGTGGGCCGCCCCGACAGCGCCGCCGCGTACGAAAAGCGGGCCGCCCAACTAAAAGAGGCCATTGAACGCCACTTCGGCGCCACGGTGGAGGGATTCCGGACGTACCGCTACTTCGGGGGGCACGATACGCTGCGCCACTGGATTTGCCTGCCGCTGGCCATGGGCATCACCGACCGGAAGGAGGGCACCGTGCGGGCCCTGTTCACCCGGCTCTGGACGGCAAACGGCCTGGACGTGCAGCCCGGCGCCAACTCCTTCTGGGACCGGGGTACGTTGTACGCCCTGCGCGGGGCGTACACGGCCGGCGAAACGGCCCTGGCGACGAAGCACCTGGCGCACTACACGGGGCAGCGCCTCCTGGGCAGCCACGTGCCCTACCCGGTGGAAGCGTACCCGGAGGGCGGGCAGGCGCACCTGTCGGCGGAAAGTGCCCTCTACGGGCGGGTGGTTACCGAGGGGCTGTTCGGCATCACGCCCACCGGCTTCCGTTCGTTCCGCTGCACGCCGCGGCTGCCCGCCGCCTGGCCGGGCATGGAACTCGCCAGCGTAAAGGCATTCGGCGGCGCATTTGACCTGGTCATCCGCCGGGAAGGGCCGGCCATCCGGCTGCAAGTCCGGCGGGGAGGCCAAACCCTGTTGGACCAAAGCCTGCCCGACGGCAGCGCATTTGAAGTGAATCTTGAGCAGTAGTTGTAGTACGGAAGGAAAAAAGGGTTCACCACGGAGACACGGAGGGCACACGGAGAAAAAGGAGGGGCTTGACCGTCGCTTTTCGTACGGTTCGCGGGCAGGGGTCGCATGGCGGGAAAGAAGCGCATGGCGGGAAGGCGTCGCATCGCGGCTCCCCTCCTCGGAGGGGCCGGGGGTGGGTTTACCTCCATGCGGCAAGTTATAAGGGGATCATCGCATCACCTCAATCCAAGTTCTTTACGCAGATACTCCTTGAAAATAATTTCCATCACGGAAACATTCTAATGCGTTATTCCTATGTAACTCGTATCCTAGAGGTAAACCCACCCCCGGCCCCTCCGAGGAGGGGAGCCGCGATGCGACGCCTTCCCGCCATGCGCTTCTTTCCCGCCAT
>CADCTQ010000374.1 GCA_902805615.1 uncultured Cytophagales bacterium | reverse complement strand
CCGAATCACTCGGCGGCGTGGAGTCGCTCTGCACCCACCCGGCCACCATGACGCACGCCAGCATTCCCAAGGAGGAGCGGGAGAAAGCCGGCCTGAAGGACACCCTGATCCGCCTCAGCGTGGGCATCGAAGACGTGGAGGACCTGATTGATGATTTGAGAAATGCGATTGGCTAAGAATTAGGTATTGGGTATTGAGTAGAAGCCCGGCGCGTTTCCACGCGCCGGGCTTCTGTCTTATGGCTCCCGTCTCACATATCCCGACCGTGCTACAGCACCTGGCGGGTGGGATGGATCAGCGTGCCGACGAGGGTTTTGAAGTCTTCCAGGTGCCGGACGATGGCTACCCGGCAGCCCTGGTTGCGCAAGCCGTTCATGCTTTCCCGCTCCGCCGGCGACAACACCACGCCAGGCGACTTGAACCACACGTACACCCGGGACCACGGCCCGGCCGGCACTTTCAGTTCCAACTCAGGTTGGTCTTCCGCCGCGCCGGCCGGCCGGGAGGGGGCTTGCAGGTTGTGCTCGATGCGGAAAGAAGTTTGGTACACCCCGGAGTAATGGGTTTTAAACCAGGTTTCGCAGGCAGACTTCAGCATGTGGGGATAGATGTCCATGATAGCGGCTCAGTTGGGGGATATGTTAAATGTATGAATTCCAGGGGCCCGCGTGCCATTCTTTCGATGAAAGACCGGTTCTTTTCGACAATGGTCCGGGAGGCGATGCTGCGCGTAAGATAAAGGGCGTGCCGGCGAACCTTACCGGCCCCCGCATTGGTTGTGATAGGGGGCAAACGGCTTACCGGTCTTTTGCGTATGTATGGCAGCAACCAATTATTGTTGTAAGAAAACGAGAAACAAACGATGAACAAAAATTTAGATATAACTTCTTTTTGGCGCAATCCTAAGAACAGAGTGATTTTGATTTCGGGCGGCCTTGTGCTGGTGATCGGCCTGCTTGCCTTTTTTGCCTACCGCAACGCCACGTTCCAGAACAAGCGTTCGGAGGAATCAACCCTCGTGATGCAGTCGGTGCTGGACACCTTGCAGGTGGAGGCGTACTTCCGCGACGATTTCAAGCGGCGCGACCTGCACCGGCAATTCGCCAAGTTCTATACCGACCGCGACTACCGGCTGGCCTGGAGTACGCTCAAAAAGCCCCTGCCGCTGGCCGATTCGCTGTTTGCCGCCCTGCAAGGCGCTTCCCTCGAAGGGCTCCAGCCGGACGACTACAACGTGAAGGAACTAAAGCAGATGCGCGACAGCGTGTTCAAGCGGAGCCTGCTCAAGATCAAGTACAAAAGGCCCGACCTGCTCCGCCTCGTGCAACTGGACTTTCAGCTGACGGCCTCCTACCTGATGTACGCGTCGCACCTGGCCACCGGGCGCATCAGCCCCAACAAGGTAGACGCGAACTGGATGATCAACCCGCAGCGGAACGCCGATCTGGCCAGGAGCCTGGAGAAGGCCCTCAAAAGCCGGAGCATCAACAGGGCGCTGCTCGACCTGCTGCCGCGCCGCGACGACTACCGCCAACTGCGCGAGCAACTGGCCCGGTACCACCAGGTGCAAGGGCAGGGCGGCTGGCCGGAGGTGGAAACCAGTCAGCAGTACCGTCCCGGCAAATCGGGGGCGGCCGTAGCCACCCTGCGCAAACGCCTGGCCCTGTCGGGTGACCTGCCGGACGGCGGCGGGGCCGACTCCACCCTTTTCGACGACGCGCTGGTGCAGGCCGTAAAGGGCTTCCAGGAGCGGCACGGGCTCAATCCCAGCGGGAAAGTGGACAACGCGACCCTCCAGGCGCTGAACGTGCCGGTAGGCCGGCGCATTGCGCAGATCAGCCTCAACCTGGAGCGGCTGCGGTGGATGCCCGAGGACATGGGCAAGGAGTACCTGATGGTGAACGTGCCGGCCTTTGACCTCAAGGTCGTGAAGAACAACCGCGAAGACTTGCGGATGCGCGTGGTGGTGGGCAAAGAATTCAACTCGACGCCGATCTTCCGCGACACGATGGAATACATTGTGTTCAGCCCCGACTGGACGGTGCCGCGCAGCATTGCCACCAAGGAAATCCTGCCGATCGTCCAGCGCAACCCCGACTACCTGCTCACCAACAACTACCAGGTGTACGATTCCTGGGATGCCCGCGACACGACGGCCCTCGACCCGCACGCCATTGACTGGGATTCGCTGTCGGAAGACAACTTCAGCTACCGCGTGGTGCAGGGGCCGGGGACCGGCAACGCCCTGGGGGCGGTGAAGTTCATGTTCCCCAACAAAATGGACATTTACCTGCACGATACGCCGGCCGACCACCTGTTCAAACGCAGCGAA
>CADCTQ010000373.1 GCA_902805615.1 uncultured Cytophagales bacterium | reverse complement strand
CTCCCATAACTTGTCTACTATGGGTAAACCCACCCCCGGCCCCTCCGAGGAGGGGAGCCGCGATGCGACCCTTCCTCGCGAGGCGACGCCTGACGCGTGCCGGTTCTTTCGCTGCGCAAGGAAGTCTGCCGCGATACCAGCGTTCTGCAATAACGTTCTGCAATCACATTATTGAATTCCCTCCTTTGCGCCCTTTGCGTGAACCCCTTTTTCTCAAAAGACGCGATTTATCGCGTCTCTACGCAGTGCCTCCGTGGCCACCCTTTTTTCTGCTCCCCCGTACAACCAATGACCAATGACCAATGACCAATGACCAATGACCAATGACCAATGACCAATGACTTGTACTGTGTCGGGTTTTTACAATGCTTCAGGGCCAGGAGGCGCTAACTTTATGGGGATCAAACCGAAACGTGCACCGGGGAACCGGCCACGCAACCATCCAACACGAGCCATGACACGCCAACCGAGAATTCTGATCGCCACCGCGCCGTTCGACGGGCACTTCAACCCGCTGACCAGCCTGGCCAAGCACTTGCAGGGGCAGGGCTACGACGTCCGCTGGTACACGGGCCGCACCTACGCACCCAAACTCCGCAAGCTCGACATCCCTTTTTACCCCTTCCTGCGGGCCCTGGAAATGAACCAGGACAACATGGACGACGTGCTGCCCGGACGCAGGGAGATCAAAAACCCCATTGCCAAGATCAAGTTCGACATCAAGCACGCTTTCGTGCGGGCTTCGGTCAACTATTTCGAGGACATCCGCGACATCCACCGGCAGTTCCCCTTCGACGTAATGGTGATTGACCCGGGCCTGACGGCCGGCCAACTCGTGAAGGAGGTGCTCAACAAGCCGGTGGTGACCGTGGGGGTAATGCCCCTGATGGAAACTTCCAAAGACCTCTACCCGAGCGGCCTGGGCCTCACGCCCAAAAAGAACCCCATCGGCAGGCTCCACCAGGCCATCATGCGCTTCGTGTCCAAGAACGTCATTTTCAAGGAAGGCAACGTGGAGTACAACCGCGTCATCACCCGGTACGGCCTGCACCCGGTGGACCTGAGCATCTTCGACATTGCCGTGCGCAAAACCAACTGCTACCTCCAGATCGGTTCGCCCGGCTTCGAATACCACCGCAGCGACCTGAGCCCCAACGTCCGCTTCATCGGCCCGCTGCTGCCGCACCGCGCGTCGCAGCCGGAGCCCTTCGCCCACGCCGGCAAACTCGGCCGGTACGCCAGGATCATCCTGGTGTCGCAGGGCACGGTTGACAACAAGGACCCCGAAAAGCTGATGGTGCCCACGCTGGAAGCCTACAAGGACAGCCCCTGCCTGGTGATCGCCGCCACCGGGGGAATGCACACGGAGGCCCTGCGCAAGCGGTTCCCGCAGGACAACATCATCGTGGAGGACTTCGTGGACTACGGCTACATCATGCCCCGCGCCGATGCGTTCGTGACCTGCGGCGGGTACGGCAGCGTGATGCTGAGCATCAGCCACTGCCTGCCGATGGTGGCCGCCGGGTTGCACGAAGGCAAAAATGAGATCAACGCCCGGATCGGGTACTTCGGGCTGGGCATCAACCTGGAGACGGACCGGCCCACGCCTGGGCAGGTGAAAAAGGCCGTCACGGCGCTGATGGCCGACCCGGCTTACCGCCAACGCATTGACACGCTCCGCAAAGAGCTGACCGGCTACGACACCCTCCCCGTCTGCGAAGGGTACATCCGCGAACTGCTGCCCGCCGGCGCCGTGCCCGCAGCACTGCCCGTTCCCCAGCCGGCCTCTGTAGCGGTGTAGGGAAGGATCAGATTGGTTCGTGTCAGGTTTTCAGGAAGCTGTACCGTTCTAACCGGGAACCACCCCTGTCTCCTCCTTGATGGAGCTACGATTAGGACACATCTTTGAAATGAGCAAAAAGGCGGTCAGTGAAGACACTGACCGCGGCAGAAGCGATGCTGACCAAGACATGGAACCACGCTTACAAAGATCCCCACGCCGCCGTCAGTGTCCCACTGACGGCTTCGAACGGCGTTTCAAAGCCATTTTACAAACGTGTCCTAATCGTAGCCTTGATGGAGGCGGGGAACCGTGACCATCGGCTGCGTGAACAGGAGGCGTGCTCAGTACGACCCTTCTTACGGCTGGGGGTAGTCTCTGACTACCCCCTTTTTTAGCGCAAAACTTAGTTTTGCCCTCCGCTGGCCTTGCTGGAGGACTTACAAAGGCCTCTACTGCCTTTTCTGGGCGGGGAAGACTTTCACCAAATGGATCGTTAAGGGAGGTAGCTCATGGCAAAAAAGAGGCAAAACTAAGTTTTGCACGAAAAAGGGGGGTAGTCAGAGACTACCCCCAGCCGTAAGAAGGCGGTGCCGTTCTCCCAATACTTCTCCTGCCCTTCCCTTGACCCTACGGCTAAGCACATACAGAACCTGGCTCCCTTAAAGGAATAATACACCATCCTGCTATTCCAACTGCCGGAAGTATTCGTGGTCACCCTCGTAATTGTCTCTTTTCAAGATCACCCTTGCGCCTTCGGCATCTAAAAACATCAACTTGTCATCCGGGGGCGTGTTCAGTACGACCCATTTCCCTGTCAGCGGGGCGCAAGGGCCCAGCTCCCCTCCTTTTTGCAAGGAGGGGCCTGGGGTGGTTCGTTAGATAATCCACTGTTTATCAGTCGCAAACAAGTCTATTGATTCACAGAAGGTGCACATTATTTAAAAGGGAAAAAATACCCCCAAATGGCAGCAGTCATCCCCCTGCCCCCTTCGGCTATCGCACCAACCAGCCCGCAAGGGGGACCCGTAGTTGGCGGCTGCAAGGCAAGGAAATGGTCCGTACCCATCGTGCCCCGGCAATTGCCTTGTGGCGGAACCGCGTGGTACGGGTCCCCCTTGTGGGTTTGCCCATGGGAAAGCGAAGGGGGTAGGGGGATGACGCTACAATCGTTTGGTATCATCCCCCCATTCAACGATGATGACCCGTTGCGCCTCCGTCAGTTCGGGCGGTTCGAGCTTGTCGAGGAAGCGGTAGATGACCGATTCGGGTACCACGCGGGTGCGGCCCCGGTTCTGGGCAAGCACGGTTTCGATGGGCGTGTCGAGGAACACGAGGGTCACCCGGCCCTTGTACACCGTGAACAGGTCAATCAGTTCGGCGCGGCGGCTGCGCGTGAGGCTGGTGGCGTTCCACACAAACGACTGCTTGCGGCGCATCAGCTCCCTGGCGTACTCCTTGGTGCGCTGCAACACCGGTCCCTGGTTGTCTTTCGGGTCAATGCCCATCTGTTCCCGCACGGCGTCCAGCGACACCACGGGCAGGTCGGGACAATTTTCCATGATCCAGGTATCCTTGCCCGAGCCCGGCAGGCCCACCATCAGGAACACGTCGAACTGCGTGTCGTCGAACGCCTCGTAGGTGGGGTACCCGCCGGGCTTGTGGAAGTACACGAACCGGCTCTGGTCGGAGGGAAACGCGTAGGGCCGGCCGTAGCAGTTGTGTTCCCGGCAAAACTCCCGGAACAGGTCAATGCGGAACAACTGCCCTTCCAGGTCGGGACCGGTACGGCCGCGCATGTCGGCTTCGGCCACCAGCGCCAGCCACTCGGTGTTCACGGAGAGGCTGGCCGCCGTGGCTGCCTTCAGCGGGTCGTCCTTGTCGAGCAGCCAGAGGGGCAGGCTGTGGTAGCGCACCAGCCCGCACACCCCTTCGCGCAGGGCGAATGGCCGCCGCACGTGCCCGAGGGCCATGATCTGCCGGGCCATGCGTTCGCCCCGCCGCGAGTGGCCCCGCGAGGTGACCCGGCCGTCGTCTTCGATGACGGTGGTGGCCGGCTTGCCGATGTCGTGCAGCAGGCAGGCCGCAAACACCACCTGCCGGGCTTCCCGGGGCAGCGCCGCCCACGCGGGCAGGTCCATGAGCGTTTCCACCACCATGCGGGTATGCACGAACACGTCGCCCTCGGCGTGGAAAACGGGGTCCTGCGGGCAGCCCTTCAGGTCGCGCAGCCAGCTGAACTCCCGCACCAGCTTCTCCCACCCGTAAGGCTCCTCCAGGAAAAGCAAAGATTCGGTTTCGGGATCATTCATAGGAATGGAGGATTAAGGTATTGGGGTATTAGGGGATTGAGGGATTGGGTAATGCATTGCCACGTATCCTCGGAGCAGTTCAACTACGCACTCCCAGTGCCCCAATCCTTACTACCCCAATACCTATTTCTCAAAATACAACTTTGCCCGCTGCCAGTTGCGGGTCCAGTGCTGGTCGGTCTGGACGTGGCCCTTGCGCACCCACTTGAATACGCAGCCGGGGAACTCCCCGGTGGTGAACGAACGGGCCACCCGGGCCACGGCGCCTTCGCGGGGCGAGGCTTCCCCGGCCGGGTCGCTCAGGCTGCTCGGTTGCGCCACCGCCCCCAGGATGAACGCTTTGAGCTTTTCGGCCGCCGGCGTCCGGTCGTCGCCCGGCAGGCCGGCGGCCCGGCCACTGTAGAGCACCGGCACCGTGGGCAGGCCCAGCACGCCGGCGTAGAACTGCACCTCGTCCCAGGCCAGCCAGCGGTCACCCTCCCGGACGGCAAAGAGGTAGAAGTAGCTTTCCAGCCGCCCGTACCGGATCGAGTGGACCGCGTAGAGGCTTTCGCCGAACAACTCCAGGTCGCCCAGTCCCTTGTGCAGCGTGTTCCAGGTGTCCCACAGGTAGCTTGCCCAGGGGTTGCGCGTGGGGGCGGCGTGCGACCGGGCAAACACGCCGTACCCGTTGAGGCAGGTATTTTCGCCGTCAAGCTTCTCGGTAATCACGATCGGTTCGTCGAGCAGCCCGTCGTAGCTTTTGGCGATCCGGTCGTCGCTGGTGGTGCCGGGGCTGAAGGGGAAGTGGTACGTGCGGGGGTATTTCTGCGAATGCATGAGACTTTCCGTTTGGCCCGGAAAGCCGGCCCGGCCTAAAAAAGCTCGGAGCGGATCACTTTCCAGGTGATTTTTCCTTGGTTGACCCGGTACGACAGCAGGATGTTGCCCACGTTGTGACCGTCTTCGAAGTACGCCAGCACCCACTTGCGGTTGAGCACGAAAACCTTGTCCTCAAGCACCTGGTGGGTGCCGCCCAGCACGCCCTCCTGCGGGATCAGGTGGGCGTTTTGGGCCAGGCTCGCCTTGATGTCGGCCACCGGGTCCTTCAGGCCACGTTCCTTCAGGTAGGCGAGGTCCCAGTCGCGCAGCAGCGTCGGGCCGGCCGTCGGTGGCGGGCTGCTTGCCCGCTCCTGTTCAAGGATGGCGAGGCGCTGCGTGAGGCTGTCCACCCGGGCCGTCAGCCGGGCATTCTGCGCGCGCAAACCGGCGCCGGGGTCCGCGGCGGGGGTACGGGCCTGGTCGCAGGCGGAGAGGCAGCCCGCGGCCAGGGCCGCGAAGAGGGCAATCCGGAGGGTGTTCATGGGGCGGATGCGGGGGCACGGTGGCCGCCAAAGCTACCCATTCGGCCTGATCTTCGCGTACATCTTTACGTCCACGGGCTTGTCGTTCTTGAGAAAATAGCTCCGCAGTACGCCTTCCGCCACGAATCCGTTCTTCTCCAGCACCCTTGCCGAAGCCGCGTTGAACGCGAAGACCGGCGCCTCGATGCGCAGCAGTTTGTAGGGACCGAAGCCGATCCCGCAGACTTTTGCCACCACCTCCGTCATAATGCCCCGGCCCCGGTAGGGTGCGCCGAGCCAGTAGCCCATTTCGTCCTTGTGCGAATACTTGCCGTACACCCGGCTGAAGCCGATGCCCCCGATGAGGGCGCCGCTCCCGTCGCGGATGGCCCATTCGGTGGGCCGGCCGTGCTCGGCCTGCATGGCCTGCACGTAGTCAATGAAGTCCCGGGCGTGGTCGGGGCGGTACGGGTAGGGGATGCGCAGCGTGTTGCGTTGCAGCACCGGGTCGTTGAGCCACCGCACCAGGGCGTCCTCGTCGCCTTCCCGGAGGGGCGACAGGGACAGATGTTCGTTTACCCGGATGGTCATCAGTTTACTTGGATGAGTTGTTAAACAAATCGTACGTCCATTCTTTGTTCACCCATTTGTCGTGCACGGGCCGGAGCGTGTACCCGCTTTCGGTCAGCAGTTCGATCAGCCCCGCCGGGCCGCCCAGGTGCGCCGCCCCCACCGCCACGAAGGTAGGCTGGGAGTGGATCAGCTTCCGGAGCTTGCCGAGCCAGGCCCGGTTGCGGTCTGCCACCAGGAGCTGGTGCAGCCTGCCTTCCTCCACGGACGCTTCGTGCATGGCCTCAATGTCCTGGGCGCGGTACATTTTGAGCAGGGCGTAGTACCGGGCAAAACCATCCCGGATGCCGGTCATCAGGTCCGCCAGGCGGTATACCTGTTCGAGGCTGTCGAGGGCGGCAAACGTTTGTTTGGGCTCTTCCAGCCCTTCGTAGAGCATGTACTGGCCGCTGGCGTTGCGGGCCCGGGCCTGCGCCCAGAACACGACTTCGTACCCGGTAGCATTGGGGTACAGCCGTTCCAGGAGGGCGCCCGCCAGGTAGTTCGGTTTGAGCCGGAGGTACTGGCCGTACGCCGGGTTCTGAATCCCCAGGCCCTTGCGCATGTAGGTCTTCAGTTCGGCAAACTCGGCCTCCGACAGGTAGTCGGCCACCGTCCGGTCGCCGGGCAGAAACTGCTGCCGGTTCTTTTCGCGCCACACCTGCCGGGGAATGTACCGCATGAAGGCCGCGTGTTCCGTCGCCAGGATCTTGGACGATTTGAACGCTTCGACCACGGCGTTGGTCACGAAGAAATCGGTCCGCGGAATGAAGTGCATCGTTCCGTAGAGGTAAGACGGCTGCTGCAACCCGTTGCCGGTGATTTTCCAGAGCAAACTCGGTTCGTGGACACTTTCCTGGGCCGCCAGGGGCCGATCACCCAACAGCCCGATGAACAATACGATTTTTACAAGGATTGACTTCACTGCCGAAAAAAGGGATTTGCGCACTACAACCGGAAAACGGAACCCCTAAAATAGAACATTGTAAAGTAAATCAACGGGTATTTCCGAAAGGCTTGGTCCTTCCCGGCGGGAATTTTCCGGCCCGTTTGCGTTTGCCAGGGAGTCGTTTGGCAGGAAGGAACCACCCCCGGCCCCTCCTTGCAAAAAGGAGGGGAGCCGTACCCCGCATCCGCGCTGACGGGGAAACTTATCATACCGGGTACGTCTCCTGAGATTGCAGTTGATGGGTACGGTTCTCCTCCTCCATCAAGGCTACGATAAGGACACTTTTGTGGAACCTGCTCCAACGACCATCCCGAGCCGTCATCCAGACACTGACGGCGGCGTGCGGCTCTTTATGGAGGTTGTTCCGTGCCGTTTTTGGCGTCTTTTGCTGCCGTGGTCAGTGTCTCACTGACCACTTTTCGCGCAGTTTCACAAAAGTGTCCTAATCGTAACCTCCATCAAGGACGGGACAGGGGTGGTGCTTTCCCTCGCCAGTTCACCTCAATTCGTAATGCTATGACCCGGAGGCGGGCTGCATCCTCAGTTGCGCTGCCAGCGCCGGGTCCGCCACCGGGTACACCCGTTCCACCGGCACCGTCAGTTGATCCAGTTCCCGCTTTTCCACGTACTGCCGCTGCTCAGCCACGAAGGGCGTAATGTCCTCGATGTCCACGATCCAGTCGGTGGCGAACTGCCGCAGCACCTCGCCCCGGAGCCCCAGTTGAATCGCCCGGCGTTCAAGCTTGGCCCCGTACGGGTCGTGGTCGGGGTCCCACTGCAAGCGTACGTCGGAGGTGCCCAGGGCCGCCTGCCATTCGGCGTGCGTGGGGTACTGGCCGGGCTTGAACGAAGAAGGCACGGCACCGGCCAGAATCCGTTCGAAGTGGCTTTTGGCAATCCGGATGGCGAGAATGGCTTCCTGGCCGGGTTTGGTGGCCCAGCCCGACCGGTACATCATCCACAGAAAGTTGGGCTTGATCCAGCTCATCCGGTTGAAGCTGTATTCGCTGCCCCCGAATGCCTGGTGCCGGGCGGCGTAGGCGGCAATGGAAGGCTTATAAGCCTGGTACACGACCACGTGCGCGTCGTCGTGGTGGGCAATGATGTGTTTCCCGGCGGCGGGCAAATGTTCCCCCTGCGCGGCGTAAAGTTCGGTAGTCAGTTTCATCGTTATATTGATTGGTGTAATGGATCAACCTGGCGGGCTACAGGTGGAATTGCACGCCTGCCCGCAACGTACGCAGGCCCAGGTCCAGGCCGTACGAATCGAACTTCAGGCCCCGGCCGGATGGCCCGTTCAAGCTGCTGGATTTGAATTGCAGCGCGGCTTCGCCCAGCATCAGCGTGAGCCCCAGCCGCGGGGTCGCCAGGTACGCGAGGCCCGGCGAAAGGCTGAACGCAAGCCGGCCGGTCGCGTAGGTACTGCCCTCCGCGGAAAACGTCCGGACGGGCGACGGAATGACCATCGGCGCGTATGCTGCCGTGTCGCTCCCGAAGTGCTGCGATAGCAGCAGCGACGTGGCCGGAAGCTGCGTCGTGGCGAAGGCCGTCTTTGTCCTGGTCCTTCCACTCGTATAAGCACCGTCGCCCTGGATGAACAGGTGCAGCCGTTCGCCCAGCCGCCAGTAGCGTTGCACGAACAGGCCGGCCGTGTACTCGTTGCGCTTCCGGGTAAAATCCGAATTGTTCGTAAGCACAGCGTACCCCGAGTTGGGAGCGGCGTGGGAAGCCCCGGTTTCGGTTTTTTCCGAGGTATGCGCGTAGCCCACCCGAACGCCGGCGGCCACGTTGCCGGTGATGAAGTAACCCAGCCGGGGCTCGATCCGGAACGCAGTGGTTGCCGGGGTTACGTCCTTAGGGTGTTGCTCCTGCGCCTTGCGCAAAAAACCCAGCGTGCCGCCCGCCAGCCAGGTACTACGGTTTAGTTGGGCATGGGCGCAAAAACTGCCCAGCACGACGGCACCCGCGGCCAGCAGTACTCTTTTTCGAAAAAGCATGTCGTTCATTTGTTGCGTTACGGCCGGCAAAAGGCAGCCTGGCTTTATGCCCGGCCATTCTTTTGAAGTAAGCGTACCCGCGTAAGTATTTTCCTTTTCTTCAAGCGTCTGCTTCCCGTTCGGCTTTGGTGCGGGCCATCTGCACCCGGTGGCGTTCGGCGTGGCGGGCCAGGAAGTACAGGAACTCGTACACGTCCAGCTTGCCCAGGCCGTTCACGGTCATGGTGGTTTTGAACAGGCCCCCGGCGCCGTCGGGCAACGCGGCCAGCACGTCCAGGCATTCGGCCAACTGGGCTTTGAGCAGTTCCCGCACCTGGGCGGAAGGTACCTGGCCGCCCGGCTCCATGTGGTCGGGGCGGTGCCAGGCAAACGTGCCGGGCACGCCGATCTCCCGCAGCCGCTCCCCGTCGAAGGTGTAATGGGCCATTGCCGCCGCGGCCTCCGGCTGGGCCGCTTTTCGCAGGGCCCCGTCGCGGCCCTTCCGGATCAGGATGAGCAGGTAGTGGTTGGTGAGGGCCACGTGTTCGAGCACCTGGCCGATGGGCCAGCCCCCGTCCGCGGGCCGGTACGCCCGAACCGCTTCGGGTTCTGCAAACCATTCCTCCAGCCCCGCAAAAGCCGTTTCCAGCGCCGTCCGTATCGTGTGTAGGTAGTCTTTCATTTGAAAATCAGGTTTGTTTAAAGAAAAGAAGCCAGAAGCGAGGAGTGAGAAGCGAGAAGGAGGGGTACGGACGCCTCCAGTGATTAGCGCAAAGTACGTATACGACCTTCTCACTCCTCGCTTCTCGCTTTTTCCCCATCACATCCACTTTGCCAGCAGGAGCCCTTCCTGTCCGGCCCACTGGGCAATGATGCGGCGGTGTTCGGGCGGGGGCGACGCGTTGAAGCGGGCCCGGACCTGCACCACCCGGTACGTGTGCAGGTCTACCTCGATGGTCACCAGGTGCTGCTGGGCCTGCGAAACCAGGTCTTCGGTGCGGAGCGAAAAGATGGCGCACCGACCCCGGGAACAGGATTGGACGTACGTGAACACGCAGTGGCACATGGCGTCGCTCTCGTCCTGCAACTCGTTGGCCGACAGCAGTTCCACCAGCCGGAACCACTTGCCCGCGGGGGCCGCTTCTTCGAACACGCCTTCCCGGATGCCGCTCGTGGACCAGCGCGTCCCGCCGCGGTTGCGGAGCCGGTTCTGCCCTTCCTGCCAGGCTTCCACCTGCCGGAGCAGGGCGTTGGGCGTGCGGCCCTTCATCGAAAACCCCGCTTCCAGCACCCGCCGGTGGGCGATGTAGTCGAGGATGGCGTTGATCTGCGTGCCGTCCAGCATCGGGACCGTGGCCAGGAACCGGATCACCGTGATCCAGAAGTCGTCGTCGCGGAACCCGTTCCCGCCCAGGTGGCTCCGGCCCACGTGCCAGGCCAGCCACTCGTCGCCGCCCAGGGCCGCTACCTGCGCGTACCGCAGGGCCGTCGTGGGCGTGCACCAGCCGGGGGCGTTGAGGAACAGGAAGGCCATCCGCCTGGTGAGCGTGACCGGCAACCCGCTCAGCTGGCGGACACTGGCCCCCGCGGCAATTTCGACGAACCACCGCCGTTCCGGGTTGGTGCCGCCCGGCAGCCAGGCTTTGTAGAGGAAGGCGGGCACGGGGTATTTCACGAACAGGTGACGCACGAGGCTCAGCAGTTGCCGGTCGGCGTTGTAACCGGTGCGCCGCCACGTGCCTACTTCCCGCAGGGTAGCGCCCCAGAAACTGGCAATGTACTGCAAGCCCACGCCCATCGTGCGCGACGCGAGCAGGCGGTGGCAGTGCTGGCGGCACAGGTGCAACACCAGTTCCCGGAAGGCCTCCCGTTGAATGGTCCGCTTGGGCAGGCCGAGGAAGAGCGCTTCGAGCAGCCGGTTGGTCTCGTCGGCGTTGCCGGCGGGGGCGTCCTGCGCCCGGTGCAGCTTCTTGACCGATTTGAAAAAGGCCCGCCGGGGGTTGCGGTGGTCCCGCAGGACGTCCCGCAGGGTGGTTTCGTACTGTATTTTTTCTTGTTGAAGCTGAATGCGTTGCAGCCGGCTGAGCGGCTTGCTTTTTGATTTGCTCATGGAAAGTCCGTACTGGGCCGCGGGATACGCGGCAAGCGCGGACCCCTACGACCGGTGGGTGAATGATAACTTGGTGGGGCGGGAAGGGCGCCACGGCGACCGTTTGCCCGCGGGTTGTGTTGATTTGTCCATGTTTATTTTTTGTTGAGGCGCATGAGCGTTGGGGATTTGAAAGGGTTAAGAATCGTTTTAATCGTTGGTTTTTCTAAAGGGGATCGGGTTAAAACCCTGTATGTGATTAGCGCATGTGCGTAGAACAGGATGGTGAAAGGTTGATGATGCGGGCAGGGGAGTTTGTTCTTTTTGGCATTGCCCCAAAAAGAACCAAAAAGGTCTAGTGGTCAGGCAGGGTCAAAGTGATGGGTAGAGCCGTTTGAGTTTGATGCGCGCCTGTTTGGTCTTGAACTGCCAGTCTACCTTGCTCTCTTTCTTATTGCGCTGCTCATACCAGGCCTGCACCTGCTGT
>CADCTQ010000372.1 GCA_902805615.1 uncultured Cytophagales bacterium | reverse complement strand
CTGCCTGGTGCGGGTGTACGTGTCGCAGCTCAATACCTGCGCGTTCTGCATTGACATCGGCAAAGCCCTGAGCATCCGGAAATTCAACAACGGGGAGAAGTTTCTGGAACTCTTCGATTACCCGCAGTCGAACCGGTACAGCCCGGCCGAAAAAGCCGCCCTGGACTTTGCCCACGCCCTGACCGTGCACAAGAAAGTGTCCGAAGAAGTGTACCGGCGCGCCGACCGGTATTTCTCCGAACGCCAACTCGTTGCCCTGGCCTGGGTGGTGAGCACCGAACACCTCTATAACCTGATGAACGTAGCCTTCAACATCGAATCCGACGGCTTGTGCGCCCTGCCCGGGCAGCGGGCCGTGCCGGCAAATGCCTGAAAAGCACGCCGCCCTCCCGGCATTTTTTAGAAAGGATGTCACGTTTGGCCCGGCCGGTTTGTCTTATAACCGAAAACAAGTCCACCAGCCTCTGGCAGCACCGCAACCCCACCAACCCCCAATGGAAGCGCCGAACCCCCTAACGTCACCCCGTATGCCCCCGCAACCACCCGGTATCCCCCACCAGCAATCCATGCAAGTGCTGTTCCCCTACGCCTACAACATCCTGGGTTCGGCCGAAGAAGCACGGGACGTGGTGCAGGAAGTGTTGGTGAAGCACCTTTCCGCCCCCCCGGAGCACATCACCGACCCGAAAAACTACCTCATCCGGTCGGTCATCAACCTGTCCATCACCCTCAAAAGCCGGCAGAAGAAAACGCTGCGGCCCGGGGAACACTGGTTGCCCGAACCTGTCGCCACCGACGACGCGGCCGACCGGAACCTCTACCTCGACGACGTACTCTCGTATTCGCTGCTGGTGCTGATGGAACGGCTCGACGCCCGGGAACGGGCGGTGTTCATCCTGCGGGAAAGCTTCGATTACACCCACGCGGAGATTGCCGGGCTGCTGTCCGTCACGGAAGCCCATTCCCGCCAGCTGCTGAGCCGGGCCCGGACCCGTTTGTTCAAACCGGCCCCCAAACGCACCGCCGCCCGGGATGCGCACGACCGCAACGCCCTGGAAGGCTTCCTGCGGGCCATCCGGGCGCGGGATACGCAGCAGCTCGAAACGCTGATGGCGGCCGACATCGGGTTTTACGCCGACGGCGGCGGCACCGTGCCCCTGGCGGCCGGTACCTGCATCGGCGCCGCCCCGGTGGCCGCCCTGCTGATGCGGGTCTACCACTCGTACCTGGCGTCGGCCCGCCTGGTGTACACGCGCATCAACCACCAGCCGGCCCTGCTGTCGTACGTGGCGGGGCGCCTTACCGCCTGTCAGGTATTCGACCTCCACCCCGAACACGGCACCCTGCTGCAAATCAACGTAGTACTGGACCCGGGCAAACTCAAATCCCTGTCCCAACAATCCTTTGACACCGCCTTAAAATCGTAAATCATGCTGTCACTCACCAACACTTCCCCCACCCAAACCCATTCCAAAGCCCGGATCATCGGCTACTGGGCCGTCACCGCACTGATCGCCTTTGAGCTGGTCTACGGCGCCCTGTGGGACTTCAACGTGCTCAACCAGGGATACGTGTACACCGTGCTGAAGCACCTGGGCTACCCGCTGTACCTGGCGGGCATTTTGGGCGCCTGCAAACTGGCGGCGGTCGCCGTCATCCTCACGCCCGGACTGCCCCTGCTCAAAGAATGGGCGTACGCCGGCGTCGTCATTCTGTTTGCCGGCGCCTTCGTGTCGCACGTGGCCGTCGGCGATGCCGCCGGTCAGTACATCTGGTCACTCCTTTTCGCAGTGCTCGCTCTCTCCTCCTGGCGGCTCCGGTTGCAGCCATGACGCACCCCACTCAACCGGGCGAAAGGAAGAATCATCAACGGGAAGTAACCTGTCAGGCAGTTATCAAATGAAAAGTTCCACACCGGGGGCGTCCATCCCCTGGTGTGGAACAAAACTTCTCCGTTCCGGCCAAGCCCGTGCCGTAAGCCGTACGGCCCGTGGATCAGCGGTCTATGACCAGTTTCCGGGTGGTGCCGCTTCCCCCGTGGATGAAGTAAAAACCAGGGGCCAAGTCCTTGACGGCAATGACGACCGTGGTGCTGCCCGGCTGCGCCTGCACCCGGACGCGTTTTACTTCCCGGGCCAGGGCATCGTGAATGACCACGTCCGCCGAACCCGCCTTTGGCGTGGCAAACGTAAAGCTTACCTCGTCGTCCGCCGGGTTGGGAAACACCCGGGCCGCTTCTTCTTCCTGCAGCTGGTCTTCCGCCTGGCTTGCCATCCGTCCGGTTGAAGTGGGATAGGGCGAAAGACGGCTGCCGGGAATGGGACGCTCCAATGCGCCGTCCGGCAA
>CADCTQ010000371.1 GCA_902805615.1 uncultured Cytophagales bacterium | reverse complement strand
CTGGAGGGAATCGGATGAACGGCCCGACCGTGCCAGGGGCAGCAGCACGTTTTGCACGAGGTGGTCGAGTGAATCGAGGTCGCGGGTGACGGCGGCTTTGAGTTGCGCCTTGGGCGGAGTCGGGGGTGTACTGCACTGACTCAGGCACCACGGCAACGCCGCACCGATCAACAACAGCAGGAACTTAGGTATGGAAAGGGAATGCATGGAATGGAACTTCATTTTTCGGTTTTTCAATCTTCCGCGCCAGGCACGGCACCGCATGTAAAAACAATAACCCTCCCCGTCAGTGGGGAAGGTTATTGCCAAGTGAGCAGGGTTTAGCGCGGAATGCCCGTCACGATCACGGTCTGGCCGCCTTCCTGGTTGGTGATCAGGCCGCTGCCGTCGGCATTGGCGAATTTGGGGTCGAGCCAGGTGTGCGGGTGAATGTTGAGCAGGAACGTGTTGGGAATGCGCACGAGGTCGGAGATGTCAATCATGGCGCCGTACTCCCAGGAACTCAGGCGGTTGTTGTTGGCCGTGTTGTACTTGGCGTTGAAAGCGGGGTCGTTGCGGCGGTGGTTCATTTCGATCATCGGCTTCAGCTCCTTGCTGCCGATGTTGTACTGCCACACCCGGCCGTCGTGCTTGTTTTCGAGGTAGTACGAGTCGCCGTCCTCCTGGATGTACACGTAGTTCTGCGTCACGCAAACGTTATCCGGGTTCACGATGTTGTTGCCCGGGTCCACGCTGCCGTCGGCGATGAAGGAGAGCTTGCCCTTCAGCGGGTTGTTGGCGTCGAGGTTGAGCTTGTACACGCGGCCCCACATGGTTTTGCCGGGCACCGGGGTCACTTTGTCGGGCTGGCTCACGCCGGTAGCCGTGAAGTAAATTTCGCGGCCGTTGGCCCCACCGCCCTTGCGGTAGTCAATGTCTTCTACGCGGGCAAACTGGATGGCACCCAGGCTGAACGTGGCCTGGATGATCTGGTCGGCGGTCAGGGTTTTGGCGCCCGGGATTTCCACGAACTCCACGTCGTAAGTCTGGCCGGCCTCGATGTTGGTTTCCACCGGGTCGTTGTTGGTGCGCTTGAGCAGGTACAGCTTGCCGTTGTCGAGGTCGCCCACCGTGTTGGAGACGTAGGCGATGAGCTGGCCGTTGCCGTCGTCTTCGCCGATGATGACCACCGTTTTGCCGGGGTAGGCATCTTTGGGCAGCGGCACGGCGTTTTCCATGCTGGCTTTGCCCAGGGCGGGCTTCACGCGGGTGGTGTTGGACGGGTCGGCGGGGGCCAGCGGGTCAATGGCGTGCACCATGGATTCGGGGCCGCTTTCCCCGGCCGTCAGGTAGGTGGGGCCGAAGCCGTGCTCCTGCGGGGTAGCCAGGGTGGCCGAGCACAGGCGCCACAGGCCGCCGGCGCCGTTCACGATGTATTCGCCCTTCACCGGCTTAAAGGTTTTGTCGAGGAACACCCGCGACACGGAACGGGCAATTTCGTGGTTGGTCACCAGGATGAAGCCGTCGCCCAGGGGGTCTTTGAGGATGCCGGCGCCGTCGGGCTGGGGGCCGTACACGAAGGAAGGCGTTGCGGCCAGCTTGTCGTCGGAACTGATGAGGGTGGTGATGCCCAGTCCTTCGAAGCCGGGCAGGGTCTTGACCAGGGAAGGCGTCACGGAGTGGTCTTTCAGTTCGGCCTTCGTGAAGCCGCGCCGGGCGGCGTCGGCGGTGTTCTGGGGGGTGGCAGCCCCGTCGGTGAGGTCGGTCTGTTCGCAGGAGGCCAGCACGGTTGCTCCGGCCATGGCGGCCAGCAGTACTTTTTTGCGTAGAAAATGCATGTTTGGGGAATGGGTAAGGTTTGCGGTGTAGTTGTACTCGAATTGCCCGCAAAATTATCCCCGGCCTGTTACCCTAAGTTTACCCGCTTTTTAACTTTTGCCCGGACCGGTTTATTTGGAATGGCTTTAAATTAGATGGCAAGCATCTGAAAAACAGCTACTTCGATTATAAAATTGACATAACGAAAAGGCACGTTGTGTTAACGGCCGGGAAAAATTTCTTAACAATTCCTTTAAGCTTACCGGCTTGTGCGTGATGTGCTTTTTGGGTGAACTTCTTGGTTTTTACCTTTCGGGCTTTGGAAGGGTTTCTCGCAGATTGTCGCGGATAAGGGCGCAGATTGGCGCAGATTTCAATTAGGAATGTTTGTAAACGCGATAAGGTTCGATCCCGCAGATTTTTGATTCGCTTGGTTATTGACTGCGGAAGTCCTGTAGGTGTCGTGGGATTCGATCCCGCAGATGGTGTGCGTACCGGTTTTGCTCGAATGCTACGGCACATACCAAGATCATTCGAGCAAAAACGTTCC
>CADCTQ010000370.1 GCA_902805615.1 uncultured Cytophagales bacterium | reverse complement strand
GCTGCTTCCCAGTTCATCTTCCTGTGGAACTTCGTGTACAGCATCTTCCGGGGCCGCCGGGCGCCGCAGAACCCCTGGCGTTCGAACACGCTGGAGTGGACTGCGCCCATCAACCCCGGTCACGGCAACTGGGTCGGGGAAATTCCGTCGGTGTACCGCTGGCCGTACGATTACAGCAAGCCGGGCGCCAAGGAAGACTTCATCCCGCAGCACATTCCGCTGTGGCAGACGCCGGAGTCGAACCTGGCCCACGAGATTGAAGGCGGTGCAGTAGGCAGCGGGCAGGAGAAAGTCTCCATGGACCGCAAGGAAGACCTCAGCGCCCCCACCGTGGTGAACGACAAGAAAGAGGAGCGGAAACTGGACTCCCGGAATCCGGACAAGAAAGAATAACCTGCATCCAAAAGCGGTAAGGAGTCATGTAGAGCACAACGCCGGCATGGCTCCTTACCCTTGTATGGCCCACGCTTTCCGGGATAAGATGTCTAAATGCCCCGGAAGCTTAAAGCGTATAATCAATACTACCATGTCAGATAGTCACCATAGTGAGGGGAGATCGTTCAGGAGGTTCGGGATTATCACAATTGTTGCCGTATACTTATTGATTCTGGTGGGGGGCGTGGTCCGGAGTACGGGTTCCGGCATGGGCTGCCCCGACTGGCCCAAGTGCTTCGGCAGCTGGGTGCCGCCCACCTCGGCGTCGGAGTTGCCCGCCGACTACCGGGAAATCTATGCGCAGAAGCGCAAAGCCAAGAATGACCGCCTGGCCGTAACGCTCCGCCGCATGGGCTTCGTAGCCACCGCCGACCTGATCACCAACGACCCTTCCATGTTCCGGGAGGCGCCCTTCAACCCGCTCCGGACCTGGATCGAATACGGGAACCGCCTGATCGGGGTGCTCATCGGCTTTTTCGTCTTCATCACGGCCGTCCTGTCTTTCCGCTACTTCCGCCGCGACTCCCGCATCACCTGGCTCAGCCTGCTGGCTTTCTTCCTGGTGGGCTTCGAGGGGTGGCTGGGGTCCATCGTGGTTTCCACCAACCTGCTGCCCGGCACCATCACCATTCACATGCTGCTGGCCATTGCCATCGTGTGCCTGCTCATCTACGTGGTGGCCCGGTCGTACGACGGCCTCGTGCCCGTAAAGCTGCGGGGCGGCAAAACGGCCGTGAACGTGCTGCTGGGCCTGGGGCTGCTGCTGTCGGTGTTGCAGGTAGGGCTGGGCACGCAGGTACGGGAAGAAATTGACGCCATTGCCTCCGCGCTGGCCGGGGCCGGCCGCGACACCTGGATCGGCCGGTTGGGCGTGCCGTTCTACATCCACCGTTCCTTCTCGCTGCTGGTGCTGGGCGTGAACCTGGGGCTGGTGTGGCTGCTGCGCAAACGCGGCGCCTGGACGGGTGTACTTCGCTTTTTTGTGATAAGTTTGCTGGCCGTAATCGTGGTCTCCATCCTCAGCGGCGCGGCATTGGCGTATTTTGCCATTCCGGCGGTGTTGCAGCCCGTGCATCTTTTGCTCGCGGCGCTGCTGGCCGGAATTCAATTCACGCTGCTGTTGTTAGTAAATCAAAGAAAAGCCCTTCCCGCCTCAACCACGGCGGCTTGGGCTTCTAAACAGTTCTCGTACCAATGATCACCACACAAAGGGAAACACTCAGTATTGGACAGGTGGGCGTCAAAGCCCGGGCATTCTTCGAATTGTTAAAATTCAGGCTCTCCTTCACCGTCGCGTTTTCGGGAGCCATCGGGTACGCAATGGCCGCCAACCAGTCCTTCGACTGGAACCTGGCGCTGTTCGTGGTGGCCGGGTTCATGGTGACCGGTGCCTCCAACATTCTCAACCAAATCATCGAAATTGATTTGGACCGGCTCATGAAGCGGACGGCCAACCGGCCGCTGCCCTCGGGCCGCCTCTCCGTTGCCGAAGCCCTGTCGTTCTGCCTCGTGCTGGCTTTTGCGGGCGTATACGTGCTGTTTTTCCACTTCACGCCGCTGGCCGGCATCCTGGCGTTCCTGTCGCTGGTGCTGTACGCATTCGTGTACACGCCGCTCAAGCGGGTAGGACCGGTTGCCGTGTTCGTGGGGGCCTTTCCGGGCGCCCTGCCGCCGCTGATCGGTTGGGTCGCCGTGACCGGCGCCCTCAGCGCGGAAGCCTTTACCCTGTTTGCCATCCAGTTCATCTGGCAGTTCCCGCACTTCTGGGCCATTGCCTGGGTGCTCGACGACGACTACAAAAAGGCCGGTTTCAAGCTGCTGCCCTCCAACGGCGGCCGCAACCTCAACACCGCCTTCCAGATCATGACGTACGCCTTGTTTCTGATCCCGCTGGGCGTGCTGCCGGCAAAATTCGGCATTACCGGCATCAATGCCGCCCTGACTGCCGTAATATGCGGTGTACTCTTCCTGGCGCAAACCCTCTACCTGATGAAGGAGTGTTCGCAGAAGGCCGCGTTGCAGATGATGTTCGGTTCGTTCCTGTACCTGCCCATCGTGCAGATTGCATTTTTAATTGATAAGGTGTGACAAACCGGGTGGATTATTTGTTGTTACAGCAAGGGAAAACGCACCTGTTTGTCCAGTTTTTCCGTCATCTAAATCCACGTAAAGTGTACCGACATGAGTAAATACGCAGGCATAAAACCGGTTAGCAAAGGAGCCGTGCTGCACGAAGAGCCGCAGATGCCCTTGGCCATGCACCCTAAAAAGTTCGCCTTATGGTTGTTTATCGTAAGCATTGTAATGATTTTTGCGGCCTTTACCAGCGCTTACATGGTGCGCCGGGCGGAAGGCAACTGGCTGGAGTTTGACCTGCCGCCGGTGTTCTGGACGACTACGTTCATTCTCGTTGCCAGCAGTATTACCATGCAATGGGCGCATTTCTCGGCAAAAAGAAATAACATTGCGGGGCTCCGGTGGGGCATGGTGCTCACGGTGCTGCTGGGAACGGCGTTCCTGGTGGGGCAGTGGGAAGCCTGGCAGTACCTGGTGGACAATAAGATCTTCTTCGGGGGCAACCAGACCGACAATCCCTACCCGGCCAACCCGTCGGGGTCGTTCCTGTACGTGCTTACCGGCATTCACGCGTTCCACCTGGTTTCGGGGCTGGTGTTCCTGGGCATCATCACCGTAGCGGCTTTTCAGTACAAGATTCACTCGAAAAGCATGGTCCGCATGGATATGTGCGCCACGTACTGGCACTTTTTAGACCTTCTTTGGATATATTTGTTCGTCTTTTTATTAGTCAATCACTAATCTCTGATTTCGATTATTCATGGCTACACCCACAGTAGTAACGACCACCCCGTCCGAAATGACGGAACGAAAATCAAGCATCTGGGACGGCGGCAACGAACCCCTCAAGGCGAGTTACGGCAAGTTGATGATGTGGTTTTTCCTGCTCTCCGATGCATTCACTTTTTCGGCATTGCTCATCACCTACGGCCTGATCCGGTTCAGCCACCGGGCCTACGACGGTGATCCCGACAAGTTCACCTTTTCGCAGGACTACTGGCCCATCCCCGAACAGGTGTTCGAGGCGGTTCCTTTCCTGCACGGGGTACACCTGCCGCTGGTGTTCGTGGGCATCATGACCTTCGTGCTCATCATGAGCTCGGTCACGATGGTACTGGCCGTAGAGGCCGGGCACCGCAATGACCGCAACGACGTGGAAAAGTGGATGCTCTGGACGCTCCTGGGTGGCGTTACGTTCCTGGGGTGCCAGGCCTGGGAATGGTCGCACTTCATTGCCGGCACCGACGGCGGCGTGAAAATACTCTCGATGACCAACGGCAACCTCGTGGAGAACACCATCCAGGGGGCCAACCTCATCATCAACCAGTACGGGCCGCCGGCCTTTGCCGACCTGTTCTTCTTCATCACCGGTTTCCACGGCACGCACGTATTCAGCGGGGTGGTGCTCAACGGCCTGATCTTCTACAACACGGCCGTAGGCGTGTACGAAAGACGCGGTCACTACGAAATGGTGGAAAAGGTCGGTTTGTACTGGCACTTCGTTGACCTGGTGTGGGTATTCGTGTTTACGTTCTTCTACCTGGTTTGATTTTACGGTAAAACGGATACATTCGCATCCCCGAATTATCCGTTTACTCCATTTTACCCTGGTATATTTTTACGAAGCATTTAACTGGAAACAAAGATCATGGCACATCACGCTGAGCAATCACCCGCCAGTACCGGCGGCGCCCATAAACCGAACACCAAAATCATCTGGCGTACCTTCTGGATTCTGTTCGCCATTACGGCGCTCGAATTCCTGATCGCCTTTACGTTGCCCAACAACGCCCTGCGCGTCGCCATCTTCGTGGGCATGACCATCGTGAAGGCTTTCTTCATCGTGGCCGAATTCATGCACCTGAAAGGCGAAGTAAAAACGCTCATCTGGTCCATCATGATCCCGCTGGTTTTCGTGGTCTGGTTGATCGTCGCGCTGCTCGTGGAAGGCGGCGCGATTTACCAGGTACGCTAAACTATTGCCTTGCCAAATTGGTTTTAGTAGTAGCGCAGGGGGCAACGGCCAGGCGCTACTTCCAGACACATAAATTGGTAAAGCAACATGAATAAGACCCTGAAAGCCGGAATCCTGATCGCAATGTTAGTGGTTCCGGCTTTGGTGTTTCTGCTCCTGAAGGGTTTCGGGCAGAACCACTACTCCCTGCCCCGCTACATTCCCCGCATTGACTCGGCCAGCGGCCAGGTCATGACCGTGCGCCGCGAGTTGAACGGCCGCGAGGTGACCGACACGCTGTTCCGGACGCTGCCCGACTTCCGCATGACCAACCAGCAGGGCCAGGTGGTCACGCAGGCGGCCGTGAAGGGCAAAATCCACGTGGCCGACTTCTTCTTTGCCCGCTGCCCGGGCATCTGTCCCAAAATGTCTTCGCAGATGCAGCGGGTGCAGGAAGCCTTCCTCAATGACCCCGACGTAGTGATTCTCTCCTACACGGTTGACCCCAAAAATGACACCGTGGCGGCGCTGCAACGGTACGCGGACCAGTACGGGGCCCAGCCCGGCAAGTGGCACCTGCTCACCGGCGGCAAGCGCGAAATCTACGACCTGGCCAAGCGCGGCTACTACGTGACGGCCAAGGAAGACGACACCACCAGCACCAACCTGGAGGACCAGTTCGTGCACACCGACAAGTTCGTCCTCGTGGACCGTGACGGCGTGATCCGGGGCTTCTACAACGGCACCAGCCGCGAAGACGTGGACAAGCTCATCCTGGAGATCAAGGTGCTGCTGCACGAGTCCAACAACACCGCCAAAACCACTACCTCATGAACCAACCTACCCAGATTCCGCCCCGCCGGGATACGCTGTTCCTGACCATCATCGGCGTGCTGTCGGTGGCAGTGCCCGTGCTGGTGGCCCTGCTGTTGTTCGTGCCGCAGACGGGCAAGCTGGGCGACCTCGACGTGTCGTTTCTGCCCCACCTGAACGCCGTGCTCAACACCGCTACGTCCGTGGCCCTGGTGGTGGGGTGGCTGTTCATCCGCAACCGCAGCCTGCCCTACGAAAAGCGTACCCGCTACCACCGCACGGCCATGATGACGGCCTTCGTGCTGTCCATCGGCTTCCTGCTGGCCTACGTCACGTACCACTTCCAGGCCCCGCCCACCCGCTTCGGCGACGTGGACCACAGCGGCGTGGTGACCGAGGCCGAGAAGCTGGCCGTGGGCGGCCTGCGGTACCTGTACCTGTTCCTGCTGCTCACGCACATCGTGCTGGCGGCCGTGGTGGTGCCCCTGGTGCTGCTGGCCATCTATTTCGCCTTTACCGGGCAGAACGTCCGCCACACCCGGACCACCCGGTATACCTTCCCGATCTGGCTCTACGTGTCCGTGACGGGTGTCATCGTGTATTTAATGATCAGTCCCTATTACGCCTGAGCCGGAACCCCGGCCCGGGCCCCTACGTTACCATTACACAGAAGATTATGAAACGGGTCTTATATATTGCAACCATTGCCCTGTTGTTGCTCGTAGTAGCCGGGGTCACCGATGCATCGGCGCAGTGCGCCATGTGCCGCATGACGGTAGAAAGTAACATGAGCAACGGCGAAAGCTCCATCGGGGCCGGGCTGAACAAGGGAATTTTGTACTTACTGGGCATGCCTTACCTGATTTTTGCGGTCATCGCTTTCTTCTGGTACCGGCACAGCCGCAAAGAAAATGAAAAACGTATCCAAGCTACAGGCTATTACCGGGGCTAAGTGTCCGCACTGCCGTCAGGGCGACATCTTCGAGTACCCCGCTTCCCGGATTTCCCGTTTTACCGAGACCAAGGAACGGTGCCCGGTGTGCGGCCAGCGGTACGAGGTGGAGCCGGGTTTCTTCATCGGCGCCATGTACATCAGCTACTCCTTCGCGGTGGCGCTGATGGTGGCCGTTTCGGTGGCGGTGTTCGTGCTGGGCAACGACCCGGCCCTGTGGGTGTACCTGGTGGCGGTGATCACGGCCAACATCCTCCTGGTGCCGTTCATGTTCCGGTACTCGCGGGTACTCATGCTGTACTGGTTCTCGGGCATCAAGTACAACCCCCGGGCGGCCCCGTAGCCGGCCCCGTTCTCCTCTTGCAAATCTTTCCCCGCGGAAAGATTTTTTTGTTTTAACTTAAATAAAAGCGGCAAAAGAACGGAGATGGGTGGCCACGGAAACATCCTGGCACTCAATTCGCTGCAAGTACCTAATACCCAATACCCAATACCTTCCCCTTGAGAAAATTAAAAAGCATACACCGGTTGTTCATCAGCGTAATGCTCCTGATGGTAGGGGGGCTGGCGGCCGTGTACTTCCTGGTGTACAACCAGAAGAGCGGACAGGTGCTCATGGAGACCGTGCGCCGGAACGTAGGGCGGGAACTGGGGCAGGCGCAACGGAACGCCGAAACGGTCCGCAACGCCTTCCGCAAAACCCCGTACCCGCGGCTGGTCCACGCCCGGGAAGCGGACCAGTACCCGTATTTCATTTACCGCAAGGGGCAACTGGTGTACTGGTCCGACTACCGGGTGACCCCCGACTACGAGCAGTTTTCCACCCTCGGCCGCCTGGGCACCGTGCAACTCAAGTCGGGCGTATTCCTGACCCTGCGGCTGACGTACTCCGAGTCGGGCGGCCGGGTGGAAATATTCACCCTCATCCCCCTGCTGCACAAGTACGGCGTGGAAAACGATTACCTGAAGACCAGGCTCGACGGCCGGGTGTTTCCCGATGAGATCAGCGAACTGAGCACCAGCCCGTCGCCGGGCACCTGGCCCGTGTACGGCCCCGACCGCACCTACCTGTTCAGCGTGCAGATCCCGGCCAAGCCCGATGCCCAGCGGAACCTTTTTTTCGTAGGACTGGCCGCAGGTACGCTGCTGGTGGCCGGGTTTTGGTTCGTGATGAACAACCGGCTGCGCACGCTGAGCCAGCGGGTGCGGTACGGCTGGGGGCTGCCGGTGGTGGCACTGTACTTTGCCGGCATCCGGTTCCTGATGCTGCACTTCAACCTGCCCAACGCCATTGCCGAAACGGCCCTGTTCAACTCCAAGTACTACGCCTCGTCGGAAGCCAACCCCTCGCTGGGCGACCTGTTCCTGAACGTGACGGCCGTGCTGGGCTGGCTGGTGTTCGTGCTCAAGTTCTTTTTCCGTTCGCACTTCTACCAGCGGAGCATTGGCCTGCCGGTGCCGGCCCGCATCGGCCTCATGCTGGCAGCGGCCGTGGCGAGTTACTGGGCCTTGTACCTGCACTTTTACGTGCTGGCGTCGTTTTACAAGCACTCCCAGCTCAGCCTCGATATTACCCGGGGGATCGGCTTTTCGCTGTTCAGCGTGACCACCCTGCTGATCTTCGTGCTGACTTCGTTTTCGTACTTCGCGGCCACCCACGTGCTGCTGCGCTACTTCGCCCGGCTGAGCGAAGGCATCCGCGCGGGCTGGGTCTGGTTTGCGGTGGGGGCGGTGGTGTTCGCCGGGTTCAGCTACGGGCTGGCCTTGTTTTTCCCGGAGGCCATCGGGCTGCACCTGCTGTACGGTCTGGGGGTGCTCCTGTTCGGGTTTACGCGGTACCTGTACAAGTTCCGGTACGCCATGGCAACGTACTTTTTCGTGGCGGCCCTCATCTGCGCGGCCGCCGGGGCGTCGGCCGTGTACAGCTACGAAAAGCACAAGCTGGTGGTCAACAAGCAGTCGTTCGGCAACCAGATGCTGGCCGAGAACGACGTGCTGGGCGAATTCCTGCTGCACGAAGCGGGGCTCAACATCCAGCGCGACAACTTCATCCTGTCGCGGTTCACCGGTCCGCTTGCCTCCGAAACGGCCATTGCCGACAAGGTGGAGCAGGCATACATCGGCAGTTACTTCAGCCGGTACGACGTGGAGGTGCACGCCTTCGACCCGGCCGGCAACCACCTGCGCGGCGACGACCAGCCCCACAGCTTCTTCGACTTCGAGAAAACGTACCGCAAACAGCGGGACGGCAAGGAAATCTACCGCACGGCCTACGAGGACCTCTATTTCATCAACGAAACGCGGCGGGACTTCATCAAGCAGTACGTGAGCCTGGTGGACGTGATGAAGGACGGGGAACTGCTGGGCTACGTGGTGATTGACCTCAAGCAGCGCCGGGTGGTGCCCACCAACGTGTACCCCGAACTGCTCATCAACAAGCGGTTCATGCAGGCCCCCGAAAGCCGCGACTACAGCTACGCCGTGTACCAGGACGGCAAGATAGGTTACACCGAAGGGTCGTATAACTACCGCAAAAACTTCCCGGCCCGGCTGTTGGGGGAAACGGCCGCGGCCCGCGACGGACTCAACTTCAACGACTTCCACCACGTGGTGGTGGGCGAGGCGGGCGGCAAGCAGATCGTGGTGTCGGGGCGGCGGTACCCGGTCAAAAACCTGCTCAGCAACTTTTCCTTCCTCTTCGTGGTGCTGGTGATGGCCATCAGCCTGGGCATCTTCGTGCGCACCCTCTGGTACTGGGCGTCCCGCGAGACGCTGAGCTTCTCGGCCCGCATCCAGTTGTACCTCAACGCGGCCTTTTTCCTGCCCATGCTGGCCGTGAGCATCGCCACGCTGAGCATCGTGCGGTCGGCGTACCGCGAAGACCTCAACCGGTCGTTCCTGGAACAGGCCGAAACCGTGAGCAACAACCTGGGCGGCTACGTGAACCAGTACCGCCGGGGCTTTCTTTCGAAGGAAGAACTCATTGACGCCGTCAAGCGCATTGCCCAGTACACCCGGTCGGACGTGAACGTGTTCGAACGGTCGGGGCAGCTGCTGGTGTCGAGCCAGATGGAGATTTACGAAAGGGGCATCCTCTCGCGCAACATCAACATGGACGCTTACCTGGCCATTGCCCGCGACTACGACCACCGGGTGCTGCTGCCCGAAACCGTGGGGGCCCTCCGGTACAACGCCGTGTACGAAGGCATTTACGATTACTCGGCCAACCGCCTGATGGGCATCGTGAGCATTCCCTTTTTTGCCTCCAAGGCCGAACTCGACGCCCAGGTGGTGGAAGTGCTGTCCACGATCCTCAACATTTTCACGGCCATTTTCATTGCCATGCTGGTGCTGTCGCACTTTGCCTCCCGCATCCTGACGGTGCCACTGCGGCTCATCACGCAGAACATCCGCAAAACGTCGCTGAACGCCTACAACGAACCCATCCGCTGGGATTCCAAGGACGAGATCGGCATGATGGTGGGCGAATACAACAAGATGCTGCTCAACCTGGAAGCCAGCAAGCAGGCCCTGGCCCGGTCGGAGAAGGAAGCGGCGTGGCGGGAAATGGCCCAGCAGGTGGCCCACGAGATCAAGAACCCGCTGACGCCGATGAAGCTGACCCTCCAGCACTTGCAGCGGGCCATGCGCCTGGAAAGCCCCGAGGTGGCCCGGCGCACGGAACGGTCGTTCGGCACGCTGCTCGACCAGGTGGATACGCTCAGCGACATTGCCACGGCGTTTTCGGCCTACGCCAAGATGCCCGTGCCCAAGGATGAACACTTCGACGTGGCGGAGGTGCTGCGTAAAACGCTGGAACTCTACCGCAGCCACGACGAGGTATCCCTGCGGACGAGCATTCCCGATTTGCACTGCGAGGTGCGCGGCGACGCCCAGCTCATGGGCCGCATCTTTACCAACCTGCTACTCAACGGCATCCAGTCGGTGCCGCACGGCCGCCGGCCCGAAATCGAAGTCTCCCTGCAACGCATCGACCGGGAGGTGCTCATTGCCGTGGCCGACAACGGTTGCGGCATTGCCGAAAACGTGCAACCCAAGGTGTTTCTGCCCAACTTCAGCACCAAGTACGCCGGCTCGGGCATCGGGCTGGCCGTGGCCCGGCACGGCATTGAACACGCCGGCGGCAGCATCTGGTTCGAAACCAAAGTAGGGGAGGGCACTACGTTTTTCGTCCGGTTGCCGTTGATTTAAGAGCGAAGGGCAAGGGGCGGTGCCGCGTTATGCTCCAAGTGCCTTGCCCTCCGCCCCTGCGTACCAGTATTTTCGCTAGTTTCGCGCATCTTTCCCCAGTGGCTTTGGAGACCTTTACGCTGTGCGCCTTTGCGGTGAGTGTTGCCGTAAGCTTGTTCTACCAGTTGTTCTTCTTTGCGCGGCTGGCGGGGTACCGGAAGCAGGGCAGTCCGGCCGGGGTGGGGGAGGGGGTGTCGGTGGTGGTGGCGGCCCATAACGAACTGGAAAACCTGCGGGGGCTCCTCCCGCTGCTGCTCGGGCAGCGCTACCCCCGCTACGAGATCATCGTGGTGGACGACCGTTCCGGCGACGGCGGATACGACTACCTGCGGCGCGAGGCCGGTGTTCACGCAAAACTGCGGCCCCTGCGCATCGAAGCGACGCCCCCGGGCGTGGCGCCAAAAAAATACGCCGTTGCCCTTGGAATCGGGGCGGCAACCCACGATATTATTCTCCTGACTGACGCCGACTGCCGCCCGCGCAGCCCCGACTGGATCGGGCGGATGGCCGGCAAGATGGGCGGCGACAAGGAAATCGTGCTGGGCTACTCGCCGTACCAGGAGGAGCCGGGGATTCTCAACTGGATGATCCGCTACGAAACCTTTTACACGGCGGTGCAGTATGTATCCTTTGCCCTGGCGGGCCTGCCGTACATGGGCGTGGGGCGTAACCTGGCCTACCGCAAATCGGTATTCACCGCCAACGGAGGGTTCCGGTCGCACCAGCACGTAGTGGGCGGCGACGACGACCTGTTCGTGGGCGAAACCGCAACGCGGCGCAACGTAGCCGTGAGCCTCGACCCCGCGGCGGCGGTCGAATCGGTGCCCAAACGTACTTGGCGGGCGTGGCTGCGGCAAAAAAAACGCCACCTGGCCGCCGGCAAGCGGTACAGCCCGCGCAACAAAGCGTTGCTCGGGGCACTTCCGCTGGCGCAGGGTGTTTTTTGGGCTGCGGGTACAACCTTAGTGTGCCTCCAAGCGTTTATTCCCTACGTGGCAGCGGGCTTTTTGGTCAGGATGTTGGTACAGGTAGTCATGCTCTCCCGGGCCGCTGCCGTTATTGACGCTAGTGTACGGTGGTATCTGTTGCCT
>CADCTQ010000369.1 GCA_902805615.1 uncultured Cytophagales bacterium | reverse complement strand
TGGGCGCCATTTACCCCTTCGCCACCGTCTCAAACCGCGACCCCGAGCACAAGGACATCATCAACAACAGCCTGACGGTGTGGAAGTACCGCGGGGCGGGCGGCTGGTCGGGCTGGTGCGTGCCCTGGGCCTCCATCCTGTGGTCCCGCAGCGGCCAAACCGAAGCGGCCGTGAGCTGGCTCCACTGGTGGAAGGAAAACTATACCAACGAAGGCCGGGGCACGTTGCACAACGCCGCCAACAACGGCACCAGCGCCCTGGGCTCGGCCGTGCTGGCCAAACTGCCCGGCGACGCGCCCAACTACGAAATCATGCAGCTCGATGCGGGGTTCGGCGCCCTCAACGCCGTGCTCGAAATGCTCGTGCAGCACCGCGACGACGCCATCTACGTGCTCCCCGACCGGCACCGCGACTGGCAGGACGTGCAGTTCGACAACATCCGCACCGAGGGCGCTTTCCTGGTCAGTGCCCGGGTGGCCGGGGGCCAAGCGCGGGAAGTACGGGTGAAAAGCCTGGCGGGCGGTCCCTTGCGGCTGGCCCACGGGCTGGGCGAAAATTACCTGCTCAACGGCCAGCCCGCCGGCGGCGCCATCCTGGACCGGCAATGCAAAGCCGGGGAAGAACTCGTGCTGAAGCGGAAGTAACCGTTGCCCAGCCTCATTATACCCGCAACTCACGGTTGAAACCGTGGGCTAACACAATCTCGCTGTCACGACCGCTTTTGTCAATCCACGTGAGCTACAAGCGTACACTTCATTTTATTGACCGGCTTGCTGACGGGGCGCATCCTTCACCGTAACCGCCGGTATACCTCTCTTTGACCAGGGCAAACAAAAGTTTTTTCTTACAGCAAAAAGGGGCCAAACGGGCCGGTCTGCGCGGGTGGGGTCAAGCGGTGGCGGGTGACTTCCCGTGCCGGCTCTGCCCCTTTTCCTAAACTTTCTGGGAAAATTACAACTGCCCGGGGGTTACGAACCGGCATTGACACCTTACCAACATAAGATTGGCAACAGACTTCCTTTTTTGTACATTTTCCGCAACAAAAAGGCGCGGGAATAGTAATAAAGTCAGAACCGAATATTGCTATTAGAAGAAAATGGAAAGCAGCGGGTTTCCTTACGCTGCGGGCCGTATCCGGGGAAATTATGTTGCGGTTTTATTTGTTAACTATGTATAAAGTTCAATTTCTATATGAGTAACCCAGTTCCAGCGGCAATCCTGTTCATCATTTTATATTCCATTTTGGTTGTTTACGTAGTCAATCACTCCGACGTGTTGACGCGCAGAAGATGGCGCCGCCTCTTCCGGTTCAACCGCTTGCGCAAAAGGGTATCGGCCTAGCAGTGTCGGGTGAATTGCTTCACCTGAACACCGCCCAGGGCGGTTTTTTTGTTTTTAGCCCCTCCCCTTCCCCGAGCAACATCCTTCCCTCATTTGCTATGCAATTGTACAAAGTCCTTTTCCTGGGGCTCTCCCTGCTCCTCGGCGTGGGTGCCTCCGCCCAAACCGGCGATGCGCAGCGCCAGAACCTGCATAAAGTCCCGGCCCGGTACGAAAGCGGCCGGTACCGCCTCGTTTCAACGGAGAGTTATAAACTGCCGAAGAGCGAACTCATGGCCCGGTACGCTTTTAATGATACGGCCCGCGCCCTCGTCAACCTGTATTTTGAACGGCACGCGGAAGGCAGGATTTTTTCGGGGGTAACATTAGCCACAACCGCCCTGGTGCACGCGGCAGGAAAGGAAGAACCGCCGCTGGGCCAGGATTACGCTACCATTACCTACAAACCCTGGACGTACCCGGCGCTGGGCGTTGCGGTGATCAGCTGCATTGCCGGCTTCGTCCACCAGAGCAACTTCGACCGCAAGAGCCTGGTGGAAAAACTCATTGAATACGAAGGGACGCGGGGACTCGACAAAAAAACGCGGCGGAAACTGCGGCCCCGGCACTTCAAAGCGTAGATTTCGTTGCAGGCAAAGTTGTATTTCGCGCCGCAAACCGACGGCCACCGGGAATTGCGCCGCCCTGTCCCGGCACGTGTACCAATACAAAAGAGCCGCTACCTTCCGTAACGGCTCTTTTGTATTGGTACACGTGCGTGTTCGGTCTCCCGTATTACCCTTGCAGCACGCCGGTTTTGGTGAGGGCTTTCAGGATGGCGTAGCCGTCGGTGTTGCCCAGGGCGTCTTCGGCGGCCCGTTCGGGGTGGGGCATCATGCCGAACACGTTGCGGGTGGCGTTGCAGATGCCGGCAATGTTTTCGAGGGCGCCGTTGGGGTTGGCCTCGTCGGTGATGCGGCCGGCCGCGTCGCAGTAGCGGAACAGGACCTGGTCGTTCTCATTGAGTGCGCGCAGCGTCTGCTCGTCGGCGTAGTAGCGGCCTTCGCCGTGGGCAATGGGAATTTTGTACGCGTGGTTCGGGTCCAGCTCCGCCGTGAGCAGGGCCGACTTCGACTGGGGTTTCAGGTACACGTTGCGGCAGTTGTACTTCTGGTTCACGTTGCGCAGCAGGGCCCCCGGCAGCAGGTGCGACTCGGTGAGGATCTGGAAGCCGTTGCAAATGCCGATCACGTAGCCGCCGCGGCTGGCGTGCTCGATCACTTTTTCCATGATGGGCGAAAAACGGGCAATGGCGCCCGAACGCAGGTAATCGCCGTAGGAGAAGCCGCCCGGCAGCACGATGCAGTCGCAGTTTTGCAGGTCAGTGTCTTTGTGCCAGAGCTTTACTACGGGTTGCTTGAGCACGTCGCCCAGCACGTGGTAAATGTCTTCGTCGCAGTTGGAACCGGGAAAAATAACAACGCCAAATTTCATGGGGAAGGGTTTGAGTAAGTAGGGAATGGGTTACCGGTAAAAAGAGTTCAGCCGCCGCGGGCCAAATCTCTGATGGGCCCTTAACTTAATCGCAAAATTACCAATTGTTTCCCGTAAATGTGCACATTTGTAGATTCGCACATTTTGCCATTCGTTCTTATGATCAAATCCATGACTGGTTTCGGGGCCGCCAGAGCCAGCAACGATGCCCTCGCCGTAACGGTTGAAATCCGTACGCTCAACTCAAAGTCGCTCGATGCTTCGTTTCGCCTGCCCCGGCAGTACTCGGACAAGGAACTCGAACTGCGCACGCTGCTCACCCAGACGCTCGAACGCGGCAAGATCAACCTGAGCCTCGAATTGCAGCAGGTGGGCGAGGTAAAGCCCAAGGTCAGCGTCAACCAGCCCATCGTGAAGGCGTACTACCAGCAACTCAAGGAGGTGGCCGAAACGCTGGGCGCCGACCAGGGCGACCTCCTGCGCCTGGCCCTGCAACTGCCCGAGGCCTACCTCACCGAAACGGGCTCCGACGAAACCACGGCCGGGGAATGGACTTTCATCCGGGGCGTGATCGAGGAGGCGTTGCGGAGTTGCGCCGAATTCCGGGCCAAGGAAGGGCAGGAACTGGCCGTCAACCTGGCCGGGTACATCACCAGGATCACCAAAAACCTCAAGGAGATCGAAGCCCACGACCCCGAACGGGTGCTCAAAATCCGGGAACGCATCACGGGTCACTTGCAGGAGGTGCTCACCAATGAACACTTCGACCGCAACCGCCTGGAGCAGGAGATGATCTACTACATCGAAAAGCTCGACATCAGCGAGGAGAAGGTGCGCCTGCGCCTGCACCTGGATCACTTCATGGAGGTGCTGCACGGCGAAGAGGCGCCGGGCAAAAAGCTCAACTTCATCGCCCAGGAGATCGGCCGCGAAATCAACACCATCGGCTCCAAGGCCAACGATGCCATCATCCAGCGGTACGTGATTGACATGAAGGAAGAACTCGAAAAGATCAAGGAACAGTCGCTCAATATTTTATAAGCCCATTCGGCCCATTCACCCGGGTACTGTGCGTGTCAATACCGGCAGCAGCATGAGAAAAGTACGCGCCTCATACGTCTGGATGGCAATCGCGTTGCTGGTCGGGGTGACCTGGATTCACGTGGATTACCTCGTGGTCATCTTTGTTTTCTTTTTCATTGGCCTGGTCCCGTTGCTTGGCTTCGTTTTCATGCTGTTCCTGGTCGTGTTCGTTGGGGGACTTACCAACAAACGAGACCAGTCCACAAGGGAAGGGCTGACGGGAATGGCCCTGGTGTTCATTTTTGTGTTTTCTTCCTTTGTCTCAACCCGGGCCGTGGATCGGTTCTACAAGTACCGGGGCGAGGCGCTGATTGAGCAATTGGAACAGTACCGGAAGCGCCAGGGACGCTACCCGGCTGCCGTGGCCGAACTGGATCACGTCAACCAGCTGCTCCTGCCGGCTTATTCCTACTACGGCGACACCGGCCATTACGCGATCCGCTTCGAAAACGGCTGGATGATCACCACCGTGTTCGACAGCAGATCAGGGCAGTGGGTAGATTACGGCTGGAATAACTGATGTGAATGGCAATCGCCGGGGCTGGCACTAAAAACGCTACTCCCACTCCCCCGCCGCCACGAAGTCCCGTATCAACCCGAACGACTCCTTGAACTTGGTCAGGGGCAGCGTTTCGGCCCGGTCGTACACGTCGTGGTAGAACTTGGGGCCGCCCATCAGGTAGATGAACACCGCCTTGACGCCCCGGCGGGTAAAAAAGTAATGGTCCGAGTTGGGCGCATTGTCCCGCTTCTGGAGCTTGGGCAGGTAGTTTTTCCCGGTATTGATCTGCGTGAGCCGGTCAAACGCCCCGGGCAGCCGCGTGCCGTTCACTACCATCATGCCTTCTTCGCCGGTGCCCAGCAGGTCCAGGTTGATCATGAACTTGATCTGGTCGAGTGGAAACAGCGGGTGCTCGGTGTAGTACCGCGAACCGATCAGGCCGACCTCCTCGGCGCCGAAGGCCATGAAGGCCACCGAGTAGTCGGGCTGGTTTTCGGGCCGGGCGTAGTGGCGGGCCAGTTCGAGCATCAGCGTGGTGCCGCTGGCGTTGTCGTTGGCCCCCGGAAAGTACGTGTCCTTGCCCATGCGGCCCAGGTGGTCGTAGTGCGCCGAGATCACGACGAACTCATCGGGATACTTTTTGCCGGGCACGTACCCCACCACGTTCTGCGATGGGTAGCCCTTCACCAGTTTGGCGTCTACCCGGTAGGCGGCTTTTTTCGCCCCCGCGGGCAAGTCCTTCTTCACCATTTCGAAAGCCGGGTGGCTTACCTGCGCCGGCGAGAGGCTCATGGTCAGCTTGGCCGGGTGCAGTTCGATGAGGGCCCGGGCCTCGTGCATCTTGTTGAGGTATTCGGGCGACAGCTCCGTCAGGTTGGCGTAGTGCCGCGATTCGTACACCACCACGTTGCGCCGGAAGTCGTTCCTGAGGAAACGCTGCCGGGCCGCCTCCTGCGTAAAGATCAGCGTATCCAGGAAAACAATCCGGCCCCGGCCCCGGCCCTTTTGCGACACCGGGTTCACCAGGTAGTCCTGGCCGGGCACCAGCTTCTTTTTGTCAATTTTGAGGGAAACCCGGCCGGGAAACGTGTTGATGTCGAGCGGAAAAGGCTGCACGTACGCACTGTCGAAGGCCCGCAGGCCCATTTCGCGGAACTGCCCTTCGAGAAACTGCGCCGCAACCCGGTCGCCCCCGTTCACGTAACCGCGGCCGTGAAAACCCGGGGAAGTCAGCGTACCGATGGTGGCCCGGGCCCGGTCGAGGTCCTGCCCGGCCACGCCCAGCGGAAGGGCAAAAAACAGGGCCAGCCAGCCCAGCGGCCCAAGCATTCCGTTTCGTGTCATGGGTCAAAGATAGGGAAGAAGCGAGTATTGGGTATTGGGGTATTAGGAGATTAGGGTATTGGGGGAATGCGAGACAAGTAAACGCCCCGATCCCCTAATACCTCATTCCCATAATACCCTAATCCCCCCTTCTTTCCGCAACAATATTGCATTTCTATTTGCAACATCATTGCATTTGGGATAATTTTGCAGCATACCACCCAGGCCGTTGAAAAGGAAAGGCGTTTACATCGTGAAATTGATCTGGCTGCTGTGGGCATTGCCCGCCCTGGAAGGCTACGCCCAGGCGCGGCTGGATTGCCATTACGCCGTGCGGGGCGCCATCCGGGAACAGGGTTCGGTGCATACGCCCGTGCTGGGGGCCACCGTGTTCATTCCCGAGTTGGGCCGCGGCGTCGTGGCCGACAGCACCGGCAAGTACGTGATCTCCAACCTGTGCGCCGGCGACTATACCCTCATCTGCCAGCACCTGGGCTACCACGCCGATACCATCCGCATCCACGTGCACGAGGGGTTCGTGCAGTGCAACTTCCAACTGGCCGAAGCCGACATCCAACTGAACGCCGTGGTGGTGGCCGGCGAAAAAGACCAGCCCCTCGCCTCGCAGGCTACCTCCGAACTAAAGGCCATGGACCTCGAAAGGACCCGCGGCATGACGCTGGGCGAATCGCTCAAAACGCTGCCGGGCGTCAACTCCATCCAGACCGGGCCGGCCATTTCGAAACCCGTGATCCACGGCCTGCACGGCAACCGCATCCTCATCCTCAACAACGGCATCCGCCAGGAGGGCCAGCAGTGGGGCGCCGAACACGCCCCCGAAATTGACCCGTTCATTGCCCGGCACCTGACAGTGGTCAAGGGCGCCGCCAGCGTCCGGTACGGCGCCGACGCCATTGGCGGCGTGATCGTGGTGGAACCGGCGCCGCTGCCCCGGCACCCGGGGACGCGGGGAGAAGTAAACCTGGTGGGGTACACCAACGGCCGGGGCGGCATCGCTTCGGGACAGGCCGAGGGCGGCTCCCGTCGCCTCGACGGCCTGGGCTGGCGGCTGCAGGGCACCGTCAAGCGGGCCGGCGACGCCCACGCCCCGGATTACGTGCTCTCCAACACGGGGGTGGCCGAAGAGAGCTTTTCGGCTGCCCTGGGCTACCGCAAGGACAAGTACGGCCTGGAAGCATTCGTGAGCCACTTCCACACCAACGTGGGCATTCTGCGCAGCGCCCACGTGGGCAACCTCTCCGACTTGCAAAGGGCCCTGGCCAGCCCGGAGCCCTGGTACATCCGCGACTTTACGTACGACATTGCCAACCCCCGGCAGAACACGGCCCATAGCCTGGTGAAAGTAAGCGGCTTTGCGGCCCTGCCCCGGCTGGGCACCCTGTCGGTGCAGTACGGCGGGCAGCGCAACGCCCGGCAGGAATTCGACATTCGCCGGGGCGGCCGTTCCGAAAAACCCGCCCTCGACCTGCAACTCTTCACGCACACCCTCGACGCCGTGCTCGAACACCCGCCGAAGGGTCCCTTTTCGGGCAGCGCCGGCATCAACCTGCTCTACCAGGACAACAACAACGTTCCCGGTACGGGCGTAACGCCGCTGATTCCCAACTACAACACGTACGCGGCGGGCGCCTTTGTGACCGAGAAATGGACGAAGGGCAAGTGGGCCCTGGAGGGCGGCGCCCGGTACGACTACCGGTACCTGCAAGTGCAGCGGTTCAACGAAGTCCACGCCCTGGTAAAACCCGACTTTCACTTCCGCAACGTGTCGGCCACGGCCGGCGCCATCTTCTACCTCAACCCGCAGTGGACCTTCAAGTCCAACGTGGGCACTGCCTGGCGGCCCCCCAACGTGAGCGAACTCTACAGCCAGGGGCTGCACCACGGCCTGGGGGCCATTGAAGAAGGCAACGACTCGCTCCGCACCGAGAAGTCGGTGAAGTGGATCAACACGGTGAACTATACCGGCGGGCGGCTGAGCTTCGAAGGCACCCTGTACTTCAACCGCATTGCCGACTACATCTACCTGGAACCCCAGGCCGAACCGCGGCTCACGATCCGCGGCGCGTTCCCGGTGTTCCGCTACACCCAGACCGACGCCCGGCTGGCTGGGGCCGACGCCTCGCTGGCCTACCAGCTCAACGGCGGGCTTACGTTCCGCTCGAAGGCTTCGCTGGTGCGGGCCCGCGACCTGCGGCGCAACGACTTCCTGATCTTCATGCCCTCGGACCGGTTTGAAAACAGCCTGACGTACCGGTGGGAAAAGCTGGGCAGGCTCAGCAACGCCTTCCTGACGCTGGGCACCACCAACGTACGCCGCCAGAACCGCGTGCCCGAAGGCATTGACTACGCCCTCGCCCCGGGCTCCTACATGCTGGTGAACGCGGAGGCCGGCTTTACCGTGCCGCTGGCCGGCCACCCCTTTACGCTGGGCCTCAACGTGAGCAATGCCCTCGACACCACGTACCGCGATTACCTCAACCGGCTACGGTACTACGCCGACGACCCGGGCCGCAACGTGACGCTCCGCCTCAAGTACGAATTCGGCAAAACCCTCTGAGCAAACACAACCCTTCAAACCAATTACCATTCCCCAAACCCTTAACCATCAAAATCGCTATGAACAAGTTATTCCGTTTTCCCTGCGTCCTCCTGGCCGGCCTGGCCCTCCTGTCTGCGTGCAACGACGACGATCCCGAGATCGAGAACCAGGAAGAACTCATCACCACTGTACGGCTCACTTTTACGCCCACGGGCAACACTGGCTCCGAGGTGGTTGCCACCTGGCAGGACCGGGACGGCGACGGCGGCAATTCCCCCACGGTCAGCCCGATCACCCTGTCCCCCAACACGACGTACACCATGGAGGTGGCCTTGTCGGACGACAGCAAGTCGCCGTCCGAGAACATCACCGAGGAAGTAGAGGAGGAAGCCGAAGAACACCAGCTCTTTTTCCGCACGACCCTTACGGGCATGACGATTGCCTACAACGACCAGGATGCCAACAACCGTCCGATTGGCCTGGTCAACACGGTGACCACGCCTGCCGCCGGCAGCGGCACGCTGACCGTGATTCTGCGGCACGAGCCCAACAAAACGGCCACTGGCGTAGCAGCAGGAGACCCCACCAATGCCGGCGGCGAAACCGACATCGAGACCACGCCCCCGTTCTCGGTCACGGTCCGCTAGAAAGGCGGCAACCCGTAAAGCCTGCGTTTTCCCCGGGAAGGCGCGGGCTTTTCGTTTGAGAACCACGCGGAACCTTTCGTGCCGTGCCGTACTCTTTACGGAAGCAACCGGGTGCCTTCCGGATTCACCTACCCGCTCTTTTCCTTGGAACTACCGATTTTATTCCGCGACGAACACTTCGTGGCCGTCAACAAGCCGGGCGGCCTGCTGGTGCACCGGACCCGCATTGCCGAAGAGGACCGGGCCTTTGCCATGCAAATCCTGCGCGACCAGTTGGGCCAGTGGGTGTACCCGCTCCACCGCCTCGACCGGGGTACGTCGGGGGTACTGCTGTTTGCCCTGCACAAAGAAGCGGCCCAGCGGCTGGGCGTGGTCTTCGGGGAGACGCGGGCAGACAAGGCGTACCTGGCCGTGCTGCGGGGTTACGTGCCGGAGGCGGGGCTGGTGGATTACGCGCTGCGGGAGGAAAAATACAAGCCGCCCCAGGAGGCCCAAACCCAGTACCGGCGGCTGGCTACGGCGGAGTTGCCCATCCCGGTGGGCCGTTACGCCACGGCCCGGTATTCGCTGGTGGAGGCCCGGCCGCTTACGGGGCGCATGCACCAGATCCGCAAGCACTTCGCGCACCTGTGCCACTACGTGATCGGCGACAAGCGGCACGGCGACTGGCGCCACAACCAGATGTTTGCCGAAACGCTGGCCTGCCCGCACATGCTGCTGCACGCCCGGATGCTGGCCTTTCCGCATCCGTTCACGGGTGAGTCGGTTTCCGTCACGGCCCCCCTGCCGGAATACTGGCTGCGCATTGCGCCAACGCTGGGGTGGGAGGAAATTTTGGGAGATTTCTCGTGATGCGCCCAGACACGGAAGAGAATTATTGAACCGCATCGGGCGCAGAGAGCACAGCGAAAGGGGAGCGCCGTGCGTGATCCACGGGCTGGCGCGAAGCTGTGCTTCGTGCCGGTTATGGTTTCCGCCTCCGGCGGAACGAAGGCAGGTTCTTTCCAATACCTCAATGTCCTTGCCTGGGCAAGCTGGCGCAGGCGTCCGCCTGTGCCTTCCGCATTGGAAGCGTCCGCTTCCCAGCCGCCAGGCTTACTCATCCCACTTACGGGTGCCGATCCAGTTCCATGCGTTCTTTCCCCTGCCAGTATTGACTAAAGCTTCACCAGCCGTAATGAAATGTTCCTTGCGGAATCAGGATCAGGAACACGTGCTTGCGCGTAAAGAGCAAGCGGACGCTTGGGAGAGAGAGGCACAGGCGGACGCCTGCGCCAGCTTGCCCAGGCAAGGGCCGTACCTAGGCAATGGAGGCAATGCATCTGGTATGCGAGAAGAAACACTCGACTCGCCTTGTAAAAATGCCTCCATTCCGCCAAAGGCGGAAACATAACCGGCACGAAGCACAGCTTCGCGCCAGCCCGTGGATCACGCACGGCTCTCCTCTCCTTTCTCTGCGTGCTCTGCGCCCGATGCGGTTGAAAAAACGCTCCGTATCCTCCGCATGAAACCCTGACGCTCACTTTTTGTTATGGAGAAAAGACCTCCCCGTACGCCAACGGCGCGGCGGGTCACTCCTAACCACTCCAGGACTATGGAAACTGTGATTGCCTCCCCCAATACCGCGACGGGCACCGACCTGCGCACCCTCCTGAGCCGCCAGCAGGCGCACCAACCGGTCGTACGCGGGACCACCGCGCGGCAACGGCAGGAAAAGCTGCTACGGCTCCGCCAGTGGATTCTCGCGCACCGGCAGGACATCCGCGACGCCCTCCACCAGGATTTCCGCAAGCCGGCCGCCGAAGTGGATACCACCGAGATCACCCCCACCAACCAGGAGATCAAGCACGCCGTCAAGCACCTGCCCGGGTGGATGAAGCCCAAACGCATGGAAACCCCCTTCCCGCTGTTCGGGTCGCGGTCGGAGGTGCACTTCGAATCCAAGGGCGTGGCCCTCATCATGGCCCCCTGGAACTACCCGTTCCAGCTCGTGGTGAGTCCGCTGGTGTCGGCGGTTGCCGCGGGCTGCTGCGCCGTGGTGAAGCCTTCGGAAGTGACGCCCCACACGGCGTCCCTGCTCCGGCGGATGGTCAATGAACTCTTTCCCGAGGAAGAAGTGGCCGTGGTGGAAGGCGACAGCACGGTTGCCAAAGCCCTGCTCGAACTGCCGTTCGACCACATTTTCTTTACCGGCAGCCCGGCCATCGGCAAGGTGGTGATGCGGGCCGCCGCCGAACACCTGGCCTCGGTGACCCTCGAACTGGGCGGCAAGTCGCCGGCCGTGGTGGACGAGACCGCCGACGTTCGTGATGCGGCCGAAAAGCTCGCCTGGGGCAAGTTCATCAACGGCGGGCAGACCTGCATTGCCCCCGACTACGTGCTGGTGCACGCCAGCCGCGAGGCCGACTTCCTCCATGCCCTGCGCGACACGCTGGACCGCTTTTACCCCCAAGGGCCCGGGCAGGACTACCACGACCTGGCCCGCGTGGTCAACGGCCGCCACTTCAGCCGCGTGCGAGGCCTCATTGACGATGCCGTGCAGAAAGGCGCCAAGGTTGCCTACGGCGGCCAGTCGGTGGCGGCCGAAAACCTGATCACGCCCACGGTGCTCACCGGCGTGACGCCCGGCATGGAGGTGATGCGGGAAGAAATTTTCGGGCCGGTGCTGCCGGTAATGCCCTACCGCACGGCCGACGAGGCGGTGGCCTTCATCAACGGGCAGCCCAAGCCCCTGGCCCTGTATGCCTTCGGCCGGGATGCCGGCAAGATCAACGACGTGCTGAGCCGCACCACTTCGGGCGGGGCCTGCGTGAACGATACGCTGGTGCACATTGCCAACCCCGACCTGCCGTTCGGCGGCGTCAACAACAGCGGCATCGGCAAGTCGCACGGGTACTACGGCTTCCTGGCGTTTTCCAACGAACGGGCGGTGCTCTTCCAGAACAAGCGGTTCAACCTGCTCAAGCAGATTTACCCGCCTTACAATGCCAAAGTGCAGCAGATGATTGACCGGCTGGTGCGGTGGTTTGCCTGACCGGCCGGGGAGGGGGAAAAACAAAAACGGCTCCCGGGGAGGAGCCGTTTTGTAATGGTTTGTTTCTCGCGGGCGGGAACGGATTAGTACTGGGTGGTACCCGTGCTGCCCGGCGTAGTAGTGGTCGTGGTGGTGGAGGCAGTGTTCTTACCCTGGTTCACTTTGTTCACGGCGCCGGTTACGGCCGTTACGGCAGAATCCACGTAGCCGGAAAGTTTTTCGGTGGTGTCGCCCCACTGAGTACCTACTTTGCCCGCCAGGTCAGTGGCAGACTGCGCAATTTTCTTCCGGGATTCCGTACCGGAGTAGGGTGCCAGCAGCATCCCTGCAGCAACGCCGGCAGCAGCTCCGATGAGAAAGCTAAGTAAGGTACTTTGATTGTCGTTGTTCATGATTCCTTTAGTGATTAAGGTTTGTAGATTGTTGGGATGGGTGTTACAGGTACGCCCGAACGGGCGCATGAATACTAGGGTTTATACTGCCCCGTCGGCGCCTTGGTTGCAAAGTAATGCAAAAAATATTTATCCCCGGTAACATTTTCCCGCGCATTTGGTTTGTAGTCAGCCCGGAACGCGCCGTTGGTATTGCGGCCAATTTTACGCTATTTTGTGGAATGATTCTGGCAAGGCGACTTTACTCCTTCTGGTGCTACTTCTGGTTCCTGGGCGTATTTTTACTTCTTTTCCCTTTTTTCGTGCTCTTCCTGCAAAAGCCCGCCTGGTACCGCAAAGCGCATTACCTCAACCGGTTGTGGGGCAAAATCTTCTTTCCGGCGTGCTTCCTGCCCATCCGCACCGAGTTCCGCGGCCACATTGACCCCGAGGCGCCGTACGTGTTCTGCGCCAACCACACCTCGTACCTCGACATTGCCGCCATGGGGGTGGTGCTGCGCAACTTCTACGCCTTCATCGGCAAGGAGGCCATTGCCAAAGTGCCCCTGTTCGGCTACATGTTCCGGCGCCTGCACATTCCCGTGAACCGCGAAAGCCGGTCGAGCGGCTACGAAGTGGTGCAGCGGGCCACCCAGTTGCTGGCCCAGCGGCGCAGCATCGTCATTTTCCCGGAGGGCGGCATCAAGTCGAAGCACCCGCCCCGGCTGGTCTCCTTCAAGGACGGGGCCTTTAAAATGGCGATCCAGGCCCAGGTGCCCATCGTGCCCATCAGCTTTCCCTACAACTGGATGATCCTGCCCGACGACAACAAGCTGCTCTTCCGGCGCCACGCCATCCAGGCCGTCGTGCACGAACCCATTCCCACCGCCGGCCTGACGATGGACGACGTGGAATCACTCAAAAAACGTACTTTTGACGTCATTGACCGCGAACTGCACCGGCATTTCCCCGCAGGCGCCGACCAACTGGCCGTGTCGGGAAAGAGCGGCTAGCGGAAGAAGAGTAACCACGGAGACACGGAGGGCACGGAGTTACACGGAGATTTCACGCAGAGGCGCAAAGGGATACGCGTACTCCTTGCGATCTTTGCGTCTCTATTGCGATCCTTGCGGTTCAATTCTTCTCACTCCTTGGTCCATTTTCTCCGTGTCACTCCGTGCCCTCCGTGTCTCCGTGGTAATTTTTTCAAACAATTCCCAACCCCTGCCCATGAACGCTGACCGCGAAACCCTGCGCAAGATTGCCCACCTGGCCCGCCTCGAACTGAAGGAAGGCGCCGAAAAGGAAATGCTCGACAGCCTCAACAAAATCCTAACCTGGGTGGAAAAGCTCAACGAGGTAGACACCGCCGGCGTGGAACCCCTCACCCACCTCACCGACGAAGTGAACGTGCTGCGGGAAGACCAGGTGCAGGAACCTCTTCCCCAGGAACGCGGTTTACTGAATGCCCCCCGAAAGGACGACGACTATTTCCGGGTACCCAAAGTGCTCGAATAGGCGGACCTCTCCCCGGGGTAACCGCTTAATCGTGCTTTTTTTATTACGATATATCTCAAATACTTACACCGCGAGGAACGGCGGCCGGAAGCCAAAAAAGCAAACGGGTTAAATTTGCTTTTTTGCACAATACGGCGCGGTCCTGGCGGTTTACTTTTTATACGCCCCGCGTAGCGTACATCCATTTATTCCGATACTACCCTCATTTCCATAATGCTGCATTTACCCCACCAAGAGCCGGCTTCGATGAACCGTACCGCCGGGCCCGACTCCCTGTTGTTCTGGCAAAGCTGGCGTGCCCCGTACCGGTCCCTGGCGTGGGCCGGGCTGCTGCTGCTGGCCGCCGCCCTGCTGCTGTTTGCGGTGCAGGCCCTCCGGGGCGTGGACGCCGTAATTGCCTGGCAACCAGAGAGTGAGCTACAGGACGTGGTGATGACGCTCGACACTTTCACGCGGGGCCTGTTCAACTTTACGGTGGAAGCGCCGGGCTACGCCGTCACCGAACGCTTCGAGGCCACGGGCATGCAGGTCAACCTCGTGGCCGCCTACCTGTACCTGGGGCTGCTCGCTGCGGGCGTGGCCCTGCTGCTGAGCGTGGTGACGGTGCTGCCCCGCCTGTGGTACGTGGCCGCCATGGCCCTATTCATCGGCTGGCTGGCCGTGAGCAAGCTCGACCTGTTGCTGGTGTTCGGGATGGGCAACAACGCGCTGTTCATCACCGTGCTGGCGCTGATCCTGCCCGTAAGTTATTTCTTCCACGCGTTCCGCCCGGACGTCACTTTTGCGCGGCGGCTGCTCGTCTTTACGTCGCTGCTGGCGGTGATCATCCTCGGGGCCGGTTACTTTTCGACGGTCCGCTACCCGGTGCTGTCGGTGCTGGGGTACGGGGCCACGGTGCCGCTGGCGCTGAGCCTCCTGTTCATCATCTGCGTGGCCCCCGAAATCGTGCGGGGCTTCGTGCACCTGGTGACCCGGAGCGGCAGCGCCAACGGCCTGCTGCACTTTACGCTGCTCACGGCCATCTACCTGCTCAACCTGCTGCTGCGCTTTCTCTACAACACCGGCCGCATTGACTGGGACTTCTACTACGTGAATGCCTTTGCCGTGCTGGCCGTTTCGATCGTGCTGGGCGTGTGGGGCTTCCGGGAACGGGCCCCGCTGCTGAGCCGCATCATCGCCGACCCGTACGCTTCCTTCCTCTACATCGGCCTCGCCGTCATTACGGTGGCCACGGTGGGCTACGCCTTTGCCACGGGCAACGACCCGATGGTGGAAATGCTCGAAGACGCGATCATCTTCAGCCACATTGCGATGGGACTGGCCTTTTTCCTGTACGTGCTCATTAACTTCCGGATGCCCATGCAGCGGGGCATGGCCGTGCACAAGGTGCTGTTCCAGCCGCGGCAGTTTCCGTTCGGCTTCTCGTGGGGCGTGGGCGGCATGATCATCCTGTCGTTCGGGCTGGAGTCGAACCTGTTCCCGTTCTACCAGGGCATGGCCGGCTACAACAACGGCATCGGCGACGCGTACTACGCCCAGGGCGACGCCACGCTGGCCGAACCGTACTACCAGCTGGCCATCCGCTACGAGTACCGCAACCACAAGGCCAACTACGCGGTTGCCAGCATGGCCATGCAGCAGGGCAACGGGGCCAAGGCCGCCGAACACCTGCGCCAGGCCCTGCTCAAGCAGCCGCAGCCGTACACCTACGCCAGGTTAAGCAACCTGTACCTGCGCGAAAACCTGTTTTTCGAGGCGATGTTTGCGCTCAAAGACGGCGTAAAGACCTTCCCCGAAAACGGTGAACTGCTCAACAACCTGGCGTTGCTCTACGGCCGTACCAGCGTACTCGACTCAGCCTACCTGTACTACCGGCAGGCCGCCCGCTTCACCGACCGGCCCGAGGTGGTGCAGACCAACCTGCTGGCCTTCTGGGCAAAGGCGCCGCAGGTATTCAGCCTCGATTCGCTCTTGCGCGAAACGCCGGCGACGGACTACGTGCCCTACGAAAACAACCGCCTGCTGCTGGCAACGCTGGCCGGCCAGGCCGACGAAAAACCCCTCGCGCCGGTCGTGGCCCGCGACTCGGCGCTGTCGCGGGAACGCTTCGCCTACGTGTTCAACTACGCCGTAAACCACAAGGCGCAGGCTGATACGTCGCTGCTGAAGACCCTGCGCGGGTACCAGGAGCACGGGGCCAACATTTTGTTCAACAACGACCTGCTGCTGGCCGAAGCCTACCTCCAGTACTACGGCAACGACCGGGCGGCGGGCCTCGAACTGCTCGACGGCCTGCAAGCCGGCAGCGAACAGCGGGGCGCCTTTTTCAACGAACTGCTGGGCCTGTGGCATTTGCAGAACGACGCGCCGCAACTGGCGGTCCGGAATTTTGAACGGTCGGTGGCCCTGGGCGACACCACCATGCGGACCAACCTGGGCCTTTCGCTGGCCGAAGCGGGCCGGTGGAACGAATCGCTGGCCCTCTGGCAGACCGAGCAGTACAGCCCCAACCCGCAGGCCCGCACGGTGGCCCGCCGGATGGTGGCGGTGACCCGGGCCCTGACCGGCAACGCCCCCGACAGCCTCGATGATGCTGCCAGGGTCGCCCTGGTGCACCTCGACAAAGCCAATCCCCGGGCCGCCGTGCCCTCCACGATCCGCGATGCGGGCTACCGGGGACTGGCCTACGCGGCGCTGGCCGGGCACTACCTCGATGCCGGCCAGGTGACCCCGGCGGCCGAAGCTTACCGGGCCGCGGCCGAGGCGGGACCGGGCACGCCGGCCGTCCGGGAACTGGCCCTGCGGCTGCTGGCCGCCCAAAAGCAATACCCGCAGTTGCTGCAAGCCCTCAACGATTCGCTGCCCACCGACGAAGCGCGGGACCGGAAACCCTACTGGGAAGCCCTGGCCCAAGAAAACACGGGCAACGTACCGGCTGCGGCCAAAAGCTACGCCCGGGCCCTGCGCCGCCTGCCGCTGTCGGCCGAAGTGGTAACAGGAGCCTCGTCGTTCTACGGCACCCGGCAGAAGGACAACGACCGGGCGTACCAGGTGCTGGTGGAAGGGCTCCGGCTGAACCCGTACGAACCGGCCGTTCACCGGGCCTACATCCGGCAGGCGCTGGCGATGGGCCTCGTGGAATACGCCGAAAAGGGGCTGGAGGAATTCCGGGCCGTGGCCGCGCCGGCCGACTATGCGGCTTTTCTGCCCGAATACGAGGCAAAAAAGGCGTTGGTGGAAAAAAGCCTGGAGGAGTGGAAGTAATGGGGTAACTTGTGTATCTTCCATTTCTAACCACTACCGCCAATGGGGTCCACCACGAGGGTTATTGAGACGCACACGATTTCCAAACGATACGTCATGGGCAGCGAAGTGATCGAAGCCCTCAAATCCATTACCATCTCGGTGAACCGGGGCGAATACGTGGCGTTCATGGGCCCGTCCGGCTCGGGCAAGTCCACGCTGATGAACATCATCGGCTGCCTCGATACGCCCAGCAGCGGCCGGTACATCCTCAACGGCAAGGACGTGAGCGACATGACGGAGAACGAACTGGCTGAGATCCGCAACAAGGAAATCGGGTTCGTGTTCCAAACGTTCAACCTGCTGCCCCGCCAGTCGTCGCTGGAGAACGTGGCCCTGCCGCTGGTGTACGCCGGCTACAGCAAGTCGGAGCGGACCGAAATGGCCATGGGGGCGCTGAAGGGCGTGGGCCTGGAAAACCGGGCCAAACACAAGCCCAACGAACTGTCGGGCGGTCAGCGCCAGCGGGTTGCCATTGCCCGGGCCCTGGTCAACACGCCCAGCATCCTGCTGGCCGACGAACCGACGGGGAACCTGGATTCCAAAACTTCCTATGAGATCATGGACCTGTTCGAGGAGCTGCACAGCAAGGGCAACACGATCATCATGGTGACGCACGAAGACGACATTGCCCACTACGCCCACCGCATCGTGCGGATGCGCGACGGCCTCGTGGAAACCGACCAGGTCAACACCGACATCCGGCGGGCCAGGTCGTACATGGGCGCCGGCGTGACGGAGTAATTCAAAATCAGTTTAATAACCGGCCGCCGGGGCAGCCCGTTTGCGTCTTGCCAGCAGGAGGCACGCCGCCAGCCCGAACAGTACGCTTTCGGTGACCAGCCACTGCGTCCCAAAATCGCCCAGGGCGCCTTCTACCAAGATGGTCATGACCCGCGAGGCGGCGTAGCAGCCCCACAGGAGGCACAGGAAAGCCAGTCCTTTGTCCACGTCTTTCACCATCAGGTAGAGCAGGCTGATGCCCAGGGTCAGCCCAACGCCCCCGTACACGCCCCGGATCGAACTGAACGCGTCGTTGTTGTCCAGTTGCACGTGCACCAGGTCCATCACGGACTGCGGGTTGGCAAAGGCCATGAAGCTGACGGAGAGCAGGCTGAGGGCGGAAAGCAGGATGAGGCCGGCGGAGGCAAGGTTCACGAACTTGGTGGTTTTCATAGTTTTGCGGGTTAGATGATGCCACAAAGTTGTACCGCCGCGGGGCCGAAAACCTTGGTATTTGCCAAGATTCTCAGAGTTTCACCTTGTTGAGGAGCTTGCTGAAGTTGGTAGCCTCGATGCCCAGGTAGTTGGCCAGGTACTTGTGCGGCACCAGTTGCAAAATGTGCGGGCTGCGCCCCAGCAGCTTGCGGAACTTCTCTTCCGAGGAATAGCACTGCAACTCCACGAGCCGTTCGAGCAACCCCGAGAGGGCGTGCGTAATCCCCTGCCGGATCATGGCCTGCACGGCGGGCCGCCCTTCCATCAGCGCCTGCAACTCGCCGTGGGGCGCCCGCAGAAAAGCCGACTGCGTGAGGGTTTCGTAGTGGTAACGGGCCGGCGTTTGCAGCATCAGGGCGTCGAGTACGCCGCCGAAGGAGGGCGGGTAAGTAAACACCAGCGTGGCTTCCCGCCCCTGCTGGTCGAAGTAGTACACCCGCTGCACGCCTTTCAAGATGAAGTACAGGTACTTTTCGCGGTTCCCGGCCAGCGTCAGCACTTCCTTGCGTTTGGCCGCGCAGGGCTGCCAGATGGCCGAAAACGCCTCCCAGTCCTCCGCGGGCAGCGGACTGATGGCCTCCACCAGCTTTTTGAGGGCGTCCAGGGCTTCCGGTGTGTTCATCTAACATTCAACATTGAGCATTCAACATTTCCTACCGGTCCACCTCGCCCATCACCAGGTCGAGGGAGCCGATGACGGCCACCAGGTCGGCAATGAGGGCGCCGCGGGTGATTTCGCCAATGACCGAGAGGTTGTGGAAGGAGCAGGACCGGGCCTTGCAGCGGAACGGCACGTCACTCTTGCCCTCCGGGTCGGTGCGGAAAAAGAAACCGAGTTCGCCCTTCGTGCTTTCGGCCCGCACGTAGAAGTCCATCGGTTTGGGCCGGATCTTCTTGGGGACCAGCGCCTGCGGGTCGAAGGCCGGGGTGCGTTTGAGGTCGCCCTGGAGGCGGTCGAGGCACTGCTCCACGATTTTCAGCGACTCGTGGCATTCCCGCACCCGCACGTGGTTGCGGTCCCAGCAATCGCCCAGGGTGCCCACTTCGCCCGTGCCGATGGGAATGTCGAAATCCAGTTCCGGGTACACCGAGTAGGCGTCCACCCGGCGCAGGTCGAAGCGCAGGCCCGAGCCGCGCAGCACCGGTCCCGAGCAGCCGTAGTTGATCGCCAGCGGCAGGGGCAGCACGCCCACGTTGGCCGTGCGCTGCACGAAAATCTTGTTTTCGATCACCAGTTGTTGCAATTCGGCCAGTTTTGGCTCCAGGTACGCCGTCATTTCGCGGCAGCGTTCCTCGAAGCCCACGGGCAGGTCGTAGAAGAGGCCGCCGATCCAGATGTAGTTATAGAGCATCCGGGCGCCGCAAATCCATTCGAGCAGGCGCTGGAGGTGTTCGCGGTCCCGCATGAGCCACAGGAACGGCGTGTAGGCGCCGATGTCGAGGGCGTACGTGCCGATGGCCAGGAAGTGCGAGGCAATGCGGTTGAGTTCGGCCACCAGCACGCGGATGTACTCTACGCGTTTGGGAAGGTCCTTGTCAATGCCCAGCATCCGTTCCACGCCCATCACCCAGGCGTGTTCGCAGTTCATGGCGCCCAGGTAGTCGAGGCGGTCCACGTAGGGAATGGCCTGGTTGTAGGGCACCGATTCGGCGTGTTTTTCGAAGCAGCGGTGCAGGTAGCCCACGTGCGGCACCACGTCCACGATCATTTCCCCGTCCGTGACCACTTCGAGGCGAAGCACGCCGTGCGTGGAAGGGTGCTGCGGCCCCACGCTGAGGATCATTTCCTCCGTCCGCAGGCTGGCCGGGTCGTACTTGTTGGGCTCCGAACGGGCAAAGTGCGCCGGGTCGTACTGGTACTGGATGGTGGACACGGGGATAGTTAAAAATTAAAAATGAAAAATGGAAAATGGTTACTGCGCATTCATCAGCACGCCGAGGATGCTCCGGGTGAGTTGCTGGGTGGATGCACCGTCGGCGTCGTTGTTGCTCAGCAGCACCACGCTGTAATTTCGCTCAACGGCGCGGAACAGCAGGCCGTGGTAGCCGGGAATGCCGCCTTCGTGGTACACCACTTTGCCCACGCCGGGAAGCTGCCGGACGAACCACCCGCAGCCGTACCCGGTGTTCGAACCAAACATCAAATTTCCGGATTTTTCCGAAATCAACCCATCCGAATACAGGGCCTGGTCAAACCTGAACAGGTCTTCCACCGTCGAATAGACGGAGCCGGCCCCGGTGAAGACGGCCGGGTCCAGGAACCGGGCCTCGGCAAGCACTTCCCCTTCCGTAGTGTACCCTTTGGCGCGGCTCCGGAGGTTTTGGCCCGCCGCCAGGCTCCCCGACTGGCTCATGCCGCACGGGTCGAGCACCTTTTCCTTCAGGATGCGGCCATACGGCTTGCCGAGGGTCTTTTCGATGAGGTGCGCCAGCACAATGTAGGTAGAATTGGCGTATTTGAATTTGCCGGCCGGCACCGGCTCGGGCGTCATTGCATCCAATTGCTCCGTGAGCCACGCGTCCGTCAATCCCCCTGCGGGCACCACGCCCGGGCCGATGAAGTCGGGAATGCCCGAGGTGTGCGACAGCAGTTGCCCGACGGTTACGCTGCGTACTGCTTCATTTTTCAACCCGGGAAAGTAGGCAGCCAGCGTATTTTCCAGTTGCAACTGCCCGGCCTCCGCGAGTTGCATGACGAGCAACGCGGTGAAGGGCTTGGTGAGGGAAGCAATGAAAAACACGGTGTTGGACCCATTCGGGACGCCGGCCGCTACGTCGGCCTTGCCAAAACCGCCTTTGTAGAGCACCTTGCCCCCTTCGGCCACCAGCACGGCGCCGGTAAACTGGCCCTTCCGGTGAAAACTGCCCACCAGGCTGTCCAACTGCGCCGCCTTGTTCTGGGCCAGGAGGCTCCCGCAAGACAAAAGGATTCCAGTTGCCATCCAAATGGCATTTGCACGTAGTTTCATCTCGGCAGGGGTTTGTCGGGTGCGGTTATTCGATGTCCAGAATGTCGCCGGGTTTGCAGTCCAGCGTCTTGCAGATGGCTTCGAGGGTATTGAACCGGATACCCTTCACTTTTCCGGTCTTGAGCAGGGACAGGTTGGTCATGGAGATGCCGAGCTTCTCCGAAAGTTCGGTGAGCGACATCTTCTTCTTTGCCATCATCACGTCCAGGTTGATAATAATGGGCATGGCTATACAATGGATTCGCTGTCGGCCTGGTAGTCGGTGCCCCGCCGGAATACTTCCGCAATGATCAGCAACAACACCCCCAGCAGGAGCGTCTCCCCGTCGAAACTGTAGTCGTACCAGTCGAGTTTTGCGCCGGCAACGGCCAGGGTGGCGCCGGTGTACAACCGCGACAACAGGGCTTCCGCCACGTCGAAAAACACCAGGAACACCACCGCAACGGCAATGGCCCTGACCCGGGACGCGTTCCGGCGGCGGAAGGGCTGGTCGCCGGCCAGGCTTTCGAACAGCTTCTTGAGCTGCCAGGTGATGAACATAATCACCCCGATGTAGGCCAGGTTGTGCAGGGTTTGCAGGAGCTTCCGCGCGGGGGTACCGTCCTCGAAAGACACCACCTGCTCCGAGGGGCGGGCGTCGCGGAGGCAATCCCGGTGCAGTTTGATGCCCGTAATGCCGGGGCTGGCGGCCGTGATGCGCGGATTGGCATCCGGCTGGTTGAGGGTGAGCGGCCAGGTATACGTCAGGCCGCCCTCCTCCAGAAAAACCAGCGGCAGCGTCAGCAGCAGGAGGAATTCGAGGTACCACGCCACGGTGACGACCTGCTTTAAGATGGAAGAGATGGAGTGACTGCCCAGTGCTTTCATGCCTTTCGTTTTCACAAAGGTAACACTGCCTTTATGTAAAGCAAGCAAAATTTTATGTTTTACGTAAAAAGTTTTATGCTTGGCTGAGCAATCAAGACTCGATCTTCAGCACGATCTTGCCAAACTGCTGGGCGTTGTCCATGTAGCGGAGGGCGGCTTCGCCTTCGGCCAGTGAAAACACCTTGTCCACCACCGGCACGATCCGGTGTTCGGTCACGAAGCGGAGCAGGGCCGCAAAGTCCGCCTCGGAGCCCATCGTGGTCGCCAGCAGGGAAAGCTGCTTCCAGAACAGTTTGCCGGGCACGAGGCCGTTGATGACGCCCGTGGTGCCGCCGTAGAACACGATCCGGCCGCCGAGGGCCGCCAGGTCAATGAGCTTCACGAACCCCTCGCCGCCGGCGCTGTCCACGATCACGTCAAAGTCTCCACCCTGCGCCTTCAAGGCATCCACCCAGCCGGCCGACTTGTAGTTGGCGCCGCCGGCCGCTCCCATTTCTATGGCCCGGGCCAGTTTGTCGTCGGAGCCGGACGTGACGTACACCCGGGCGCCGTGGGCCACGGCAAACTGCATCGCCAGTTGGGCCACGCCGCCGCCGATGCCCGTGATGAGTACCCTTTCGCCCGGCGCCAGGGCTGCCCGGGTGAAGAGGGACCGGTAGGCCGTAAGTCCACCGAGGGGCAGGGCCGCGGCCTGCTCGAAGGTGAGGTGGGCCGGCTTGGGATGCACGTAGGCGGCCGGCACTTTTACGTATTCGGCAAACGTGCCGTCGTCGGGCAGGCCGAGGATTTTGAAGGTTTTGCGGTTGTGCGTCCGCGGGTTGTCGCCCCAGTGGAGGCCCGGGTTGATGAGGATTTCACGGCCCGGGAGCCCCCGGTTGGCGCCTTCTCCCAATTCCGCAACGATGCCCGCCCCGTCGGAGCCGGGCACCACCGGGAACCTGAGGCCGGCGTACTGGCCCTTCTGAATCCAGACGTCGCGGTGGTTGAGGGCGGCGGCTTTGAGCTGCACCAGCACTTCGCCGGGGCCGGGCTGCGGCACCGGTACTTCCGTGAGTTGGATGGGCTGGCCTACGCCGGGGAGAACAAGGGCTTTCATGGAAAAAGGGTTAGCAGTGGGGATGCAAAGGTGACGATTTCGTGCGATATTACCGGGGCGGTGTACGGGGCCGCAACGAGACAACAACATGATGCTGCTGTCCCTAAATAAGTACGTGGACATTAGATATCAGACATTAGACGTAAGACAGTCTGCTGGCAGTCAATAGGTTAATTACTTGTCATCATATGTTTCATTCCGTACAGGTACTTACATTGTAAAGCAGATAGATGGGTGTTCCGGCACATCCTCCCCTCGCTGTCATTCCCGGAGGGAATCTTTTACAAATACAGGCAATCATACTAATCCAATAAAAAGATTCCCTCCGGGAATGACCGTACAAGAAAGTGCCGTGAAAATTTATAAAGACCTACTTTAGAATGTACTCAACTTACGGCGCCGAACGTAGTTCCTTCACCAAAACCAACCCATTTCCCCGGGCGAACCCTAACGCAGACCCATGAAGAACCTCTCCCTGTGCGTACTGCTGCTGTCTCTCCTGCTGCCCCCGGCCGCGGCCCAGTTCCGGGAAGATTTCGACGCGGCCACGCCCGGATTCACCAGCCAGGGGCTGCCGGGCTGGAATGCCGTCACCGGCGACGGCACCGCCCTTTTTACGCAACGCATTGACAGCGGCGTAGCCACCCTGCGCCTCGACGCCCGGCCAGACAAGCGCAACATCTGGTACGCCTTCGTCCACCGGGATGCAAGCGGCCCGCTGAACCTCAAAAACCTGGCAAGGCCGGGCTACGGCCTGCGCATCACGGCCCGGGTGAAGCCCAGCCACGGCCCGCGGCGCGTCAACCTGTACCTCAAGTCCCTGGCGTCGGGCGACGAGTTCCTGCGGGAGTTTGACCTGCCGGCCGCCGGCCAGTGGTACGAGATCAGCATGACCACCGGCCCGTTCCGGCACCAGGCCGGCAAATCCCTGCTGGGCCAGGTTTCTTTCATGGACTGGGGCAACACGGCCGTGTATGAACTGGCCGTAGACTACCTGCGGGTAGACGTGGTGAAGCTGGCCCAAGCCGGTCCCGACCAGGGCCAGCCTCTCCCCTACCGGCCGCCCCTGGCCGACGCCGCGGGGTTCGGGCTCGAAATCCCGGTGGCGGCCGACGTGACTGTGGACCGCCAGTACCCGGACGTAAACCTTGCCCCCTGGGTCGCCGACGGTGCCGCCGATGGGCCGCTGCTGGCCGTGGACGGCAGCCGGATGGCGCTGCTGCGGTGGGACCTGTCGGCGCTGAAAGGCAAGCAAGTAAAAGGCCCGGGCCAGTTCGAGTTTTACGCCCGGTCGGTGTACCGCCTGGCCCAGAACCCCAAGGACTTCGGGGAAGTGCGCATCAGCGAAATACTCGGGGGTACGCCCGACTGGCCGGAAGAAAGCATTACGCTGGAAGGGCTGCTCGGGGGCCGGCCGGAGGCTGAAGTGTTCAACGAACAGACCATCGTGGACGTGGCCGTGACGCCCGGCCCGGGCGGCAAAACCGTTGTGACGATTTCGCAGCCCGTGCTGCAACGGCTGGTGGACGGCCGCACGAAAGGACTGGTCATCAGGCCGCTGGGTGCCATTTCGGCCGTGCTGCGCGACGCCGACGCGGCCGGTGGCAGGTACGCGGCCCGCCTGCGGCTGAACGTGGAGTAAAGTTTTGGCTCCCGGTGAAATTTTAACCCCCGCACCCGCTTTCACCCCTGTGAACCATAACATTTTACCGTAGTTTTGCGGGATTTAACCTAACCCCTCCATGCCCAAAGATAATTCCATCAAATCTGTTCTTATCATTGGCTCTGGCCCCATCATCATTGGTCAGGCGTGCGAATTTGACTACGCCGGCTCACAGGCGGCCCGTTCGCTCAGGGAAGAAGGGATCGAAGTGATCCTGATCAATTCCAACCCGGCCACCATCATGACGGACCCCGTTACGGCCGACCACATTTACCTGCGGCCGTTGGAGAAGAAATACATCCGGGAGATCCTGGCCAAGCACAAGGTGGACGCCGTGCTGCCCACCATGGGCGGACAAACGGCTCTCAACCTGGCCATTGAGTGCGAAAAAGCCGGCATCTGGAAAGGGCACGGCGTGCGGATTATCGGCGTGGACATCAAGGCCATCGAGACGACTGAAGACCGGGAGAACTTCCGGCTCAAAATGATCGAACTGGACATCAACGTGTGCCGGGGCGAAACGGCCCGTTCGTTCCTCGAAGGCAAGGAGATTGCCCAGGACATCGGCTTCCCGCTGGTGATCCGGCCGTCGTACACGCTGGGCGGCACGGGCGGCGGCTTCGTCAACAAGCCCGAAGACTTCGACAAGGCCCTCAACCACGGCCTGCACGCCTCGCCGGTGCACGAGGTGCTGGTGGAGCAGAGCATCATGGGCTGGAAGGAGTACGAACTGGAACTGCTGCGCGACAACGTGGGCAACTTCATCATCATCTGCTCCATCGAGAACTTCGACCCGATGGGCATCCACACGGGCGACTCAGTGACGGTGGCCCCGGCCATGACCCTGCCCGACACCTTGTACCAGGAGATGCGCAACCAGGCCATCCGGGCCATGGCGGGCATCGGGGAGTTTGCCGGCGGCTGCAACATCCAGTTTGCCGTCAACCCGGAAGACGACAAGATCATTGTCATTGAAATAAACCCGCGGGTGTCGCGGTCCTCGGCGCTGGCCTCCAAAGCCACCGGGTACCCCATCGCCAAAATTGCGGCCAAGCTCGCCATCGGCTACAACCTCGACGAGATCAAGAACGCCATCACCGGCACCACCTCGGCCTACTTTGAGCCGGCCATTGACTACGTGATCGTGAAAGTGCCCCGCTGGAACTTCGACAAGTTCAAGGGCGCCGACCGCCACCTGGGCCTGCAAATGAAGTCGGTGGGCGAAGCCATGGGCATCGGCCGCAACTTCCAGGAGGCGTTGCAGAAAGCCTGCCAGTCGCTGGAGATCAAGCGCAACGGCCTGGGCGCCGACGGCAAGGAGGTAAAGGACCGCGAAAGGCTGCTCGAAAGCCTGGAGCATCCGAGCTGGAACCGCCTGTTCCACATCTACGACGCCTTCAAGCTGGGCATTGCCTTCAAAACCATCCAGAAGCTGACCCGCATTGACCCCTGGTTCCTGCACCAGCTGGAAGAACTGGTACTGCTCGAAAAGGAGATTCAGAAGTACGACCTGGACACCATGCCGGCGTCGCTGCTGTTTGAGGCCAAGAGCAAAGGCTACGCCGACCGGCAGATCGCCCACCTGCTCGAATGCCTCGAAAGCGAAGTGTACACCAAGCGCAACGACATGGGCATCAAGCGGGTGTACAAGTGCGTGGACACCTGCGCCGCCGAGTTCGAGGCCAAAACGCCGTACTACTACTCCACCTTTGCCCTGACGCCGGAAGGCGAAACGCTGAACGGGCAGGAAAACGAGTCGGTGGTGTCGGACCGCAAAAAGGTGGTGGTGCTGGGCTCAGGGCCTAACCGCATCGGGCAGGGCATCGAGTTCGACTACTCGTGCGTGCACGGCGTGCTGGCGGCCAAGGAGTGCGGCTACGAAACCATCATGATCAACTGCAACCCCGAAACGGTATCCACCGACTTCGACATTGCCGACAAGCTGTACTTCGAGCCGGTGTTCTGGGAGCACATTTACGACATCATCCAGCACGAAAAGCCTGAGGGCGTGATCGTGCAACTGGGCGGCCAGACGGCGCTGAAGCTGGCCGAAAAGCTGCACCGCTTCGGCATCAAGATCATCGGCACGAGCTACGAGGCGCTGGACCTGGCCGAAGACCGGGGCAGCTTCTCGACGCTGCTGCGCGAAAACGGCATTCCGTACCCCCGGTTCGGCACCATCGAGAACGCCGACGAGGCGCTGGAACTGTCGCGGGAGCTGGGCTTCCCGCTGCTGGTGCGGCCCTCGTACGTGCTGGGCGGCCAGAGCATGAAGATCGTGATCAACGAGAAGGAACTGGAAGACCACGTGATCGAGATTTTCAAGGACATGCCCGACAACAAGGTGCTGCTCGACCACTTCCTCGAAAGCGCCATTGAGGCCGAGGCCGACGCCATCTGCGACGGAGAGGACGTGTACATCATCGGCGTGATGGAGCACATCGAGCCGGCCGGCATCCACTCGGGCGACTCGTACGCCGTGCTGCCCACCTTCGACCTGAGCGAAAACGTGATCCGGCAGATCGAGGCGCACACCCGCACCATTGCCCTGGCGCTGCGCACGGTAGGACTGATCAACATCCAGTTTGCCATCAAGGACGAGATCGTGTACGTGATCGAGGCCAACCCCCGGGCGTCGCGGACGGTGCCGTTCATCTGCAAGGCTTACGACGAGCCGTACGTAAACTACGCCACCAAGGTGATGCTGGGCGAAAAGAAGGTGAAGGACTTCACGTTCAGCCCCAAGAAGCACGGCTACGCCATCAAGATTCCCGTGTTCTCGTTCAACAAGTTCCCCAACGTGAACAAGGAACTCGGTCCCGAGATGAAGTCTACCGGCGAGGCCATCTACTTCATTGACGACTTGCAGGACGACTTTTTCGTGAAGGTATACTCCGAGCGGAACCTGTACCTGAGCCGGTAGGGGGACGGAGTTTTGAATGAACGCCACCCTGCTGTCGGGTGACAAATTGTAAATCCCCCGGCCTATGGCAATCCGGGGGATTGTTTTTTACGTACTTTGTAGAGAGTTACCAATTGCAGCAATATGACACCGGAAGTAATCACGCACGAAAATCCGATCAGTTCTTACGAAGCCGAAAGAGGGAAACCTATGCCTAGTCTGAATCACTCTGGTATTCAAAGCACCTTAACCGGATTGCTTTGGGTTAATTACCGCACCGAATACTCTATATTTCCAGAGCTTTCCATCAAATTGAATGGCGAGTCTTTTACCCCTGACATCTCCATTTACCCCAAGAGAAAGCTCAATTGGCAACAGGACGCCAGGAGCCTGGCGGAAGCCCCGCTTACTACCGTCGAAATACTGTCCCCTTCCCAAGTCATTGACACGTTTCAAACTAAGTTTGCTGCTTACTTCGCCGCCGGGGTTAAGTCCTGCTGGCTGGTACAGCCTTTTGTGGAAACCATCTTCATTTTTACGCCGGACGGCAAAATTGCAGTCTTTCATGAAGGAACGCTTACTGACCCCGCCAATGGCATTACCCTGGACATAGGGGAAATATTTGCGGAATAGGCCGGTGCGGGTGAATATTTCCGGCCGTTTTCTGTTATAGGAGAAACCAACCTTTAAACCAACCTACCGTGGGCTTACTGTTCAAGATCGTCATCATCAGCATTGTGCTCCTCTACATCGTTACGAAAGTGGGCGGTTTCATCTTCCGCAACGTGTACTGGCTGCTGGGCAACGAGGCCGTGCGCCGGCAGCAGGAAGAGGCAAAAGCCAGTCCGCGGCGGCCGTTCCGCAACAGCGGCAACGTACGCGTAGAGCCCGTGCGGGAACCCAAAGCCCAGGGCCGCCACGACGGCGAATACGTGGATTACGAAGAGGTGAAGTAAAGGCAGTTATGCTAACTTTGCACCAATCCACTGGCTTTCCGTATGCTTAGCTTCCTTCAGTACATCACCTGGGACGTGTCCCCGGAGATCTTCGACACCGAGTATTTTTCCGTCCGCTGGTACGGACTGTTGTTTGCGCTGGGCTTTCTGCTCGGCCAGCAAATCCTGATTTACATCTTCAAGAAGGAAGGCAAGCCGGAAAGCGACGTGGAAGTGCTGACCGTGTACATGGTCCTTTCCACCATCATCGGGGCGAGGCTGGGGCACTGCTTCTTTTACGAATGGGACTACTACTCACAAAACCCCATCAAGATTCTCAAAATCTGGGAGGGCGGCCTGGCCAGCCACGGGGCTACCATCGGCATCCTGTTTGCCCTCTGGCTCTACGCCCGCAAGAAAAAAGACCAGAGTTACCTGTGGATCGTGGACCGCATCGTGATCACCGTGGCCCTGGCCGGCTGCCTCATCCGCCTGGGCAACCTGATGAACTCGGAGATCATCGGCAAGCCCACCGACGTACCCTGGGCGTTTGTGTTCACGTCCGTAGACAAGGTGCCCCGCCATCCGGCGCAGCTCTACGAAGCCATCACCTGCTTCATCCTGTTCGGGTTTCTCTTCTGGCTCTGGAACCGGCGCAAGGCCAAAACGCCCGAGGGCAGCCTGCTGGGCATCTTCCTCATCTACATCTTTGGCCTGCGGTTCGTGTACGAATTCCTCAAGGAGAACCAGGTCAAATTCGAAGACGAACTGGCCCTCAACATGGGTCAGATCCTGAGCATTCCCGCCGTGCTGGGTGGCATTTTCGTGCTGCTGATCGCCAACCGCAACGCCAGAAAGCGGGATGCCCTGGACGTGGCGCAAGGAGCGGTGAGCAGCAACCAATCGGCAGTAAGCAACCGGCGGTAAGCAGTCGGCAGTAAGCAATAAGCCGTACGCAACATTGCCGGTTGCTTTTTGCCTACTGCATATTGCCTACTGCATATTGCCTACTGTGTACTACCCTCTCCAATAATGATTGGCTTCTTTTATGCTCAGCTTCCTTCAGTACATCACCTGGGACGTGTCCCCGGAAATCCTTGATACCGAGTATTTCTCCATTCGGTGGTACGGCCTGCTGTTTGCCCTGGGCTTTCTGATCGGCCAGCAGATCATGATCTACATGTTCAAAAAGGAAGGCAAGCCCGAGAGCGACGTGGAAGTGCTGACTGTGTACATGGTCCTTGGTACCATCATCGGGGCGCGGCTGGGCCACTGCTTCTTTTACGAATGGGACTACTATTCACAAAACCCCATCAAGATTCTCAAAGTCTGGGAAGGCGGCCTGGCCAGCCACGGGGCGATCATCAGCAACTTGTTTGTGCTTTGGCTCTACGCCCGCAAGAAGAAAGACCAGAGCTACTTTTGGATCGTGGACCGGATCGTGATTACGATTGCCCTGGCCGGCTGCCTCATCCGCCTGGGCAACCTGATGAACTCAGAGATCATCGGCAAGCCGACCGACTTACCCTGGGCGTTTGTGTTCACGTCGGTGGACCAGGTCCCGCGCCACCCCGCGCAGCTCTACGAAGCCATTACCTACCTCATCCTGTTTTTCCTGCTCTTCTGGTTCTGGAAGCGGAATAAAGAACGAACCCCCGAAGGCAGCCTGCTGGGCATCTTCCTCATCTACATCTTCGGCTTCCGCTTCGCCTTCGAATTCCTGAAGGAAGACCAGGTAGCCTTTGAGGAGAATATGGCCCTCAACATGGGTCAGTGGCTGAGCATTCCCGCCGTGCTGGGCGGCATCTTCGTGCTGCTGATCGCCAACCGCAACGCCAGAAAGCGCAACGCCAGAAAGCGGAACGAACTGGACGTGGCGCAGTCGGCAGTAAGCAATCGGCAGTAAGCCATACGCAACATTGCTTTTTGCTTACTGCGTATTGCCGACTGCCTATTGCGTATTGCCGACCGCTCTCCGGCACAATTATTTGAGGCCCAGGAACCTATTCTTGTGCTTTTTGCTTTTATAGTGAGGCCAATCCATTTTTTATTGACCGAAAATTACCCATATTGACAGGAAACCGTTAAGGTTTCCTAAAAGCATTTGATGAGAACAAGAAAAGAAAAAACCAATACCCGGGAACGGGAACCCCGGCGCGAAAAGGGCAGCAAGCCCAGCGCCGATCTAAAGACCACGATCCTTCAATTCCTCCAATCCAACAAAGGCAAGGCATTTACCCCCCGCGACATCGGCAAGAAGCTCGGCCTGCGGAACCGCCGCTTTGAGGAGGCCATCCCCGAAATCCTCGATCACCTGGTGCAAACCGGCGTGGCGCAGGAACTCCGCAACGGCGCTTATAAATTCCACGCCAAAACCACCATCAAGACCGGCGTAGTGGATCACGTCAGCTCCCGCTTTGCTTACGTCGTAATGGCGGAGGGCGAAGACGACATCTGGGTGAGCAGTGATTCGCTGAACGGCGCCCTGGACGGCGACACCGTGAACGTGGCCGTGTTTACGCACACCTCCGGCCGCAAGCCGGAAGGCGAAGTGACCGAAGTGTTGCAGCGCAAACGGGACGAATTCGTGGGTGTACTCGAACTGCGGGCCAAGTACGGCTTCGTGGTGCCCGACAACCGGAAGATGTACACCGACATCTACGTGAAGAAGGAAGACCTGAAAGGCGCCGAATCCGGCGAAAAGGTGATCGTGAAGGTAACCAAGTGGCCCACGGACGGCGACGAGAAGCCGGAAGGCAATATCATCCGCGTGCTGGGCCGGGCCGGTGAACACGAGGCCGAAATGCACTCCATCATGGCCGAGTTCGGCCTGCCGTTCGAGTTTTCCGAAGAAGTGGAGGCTGAATCTGAAGCCATTTCCACCGAAATTCCCGCATCGGAGATTGCGCGGCGCCGCGACTTCCGCGACGTGCTTACGTTTACCATTGACCCGGTGGACGCCAAGGACTTCGACGACGCGATATCCATGCGGCAGCTCGAAAACGGGAACTGGGAAATCGGCGTGCACATTGCCGACGTGACGCACTACGTAACCACCAACTCCGCGCTGGAACGCGAAGCTTTCCGCCGGGCCACGTCGGTGTACCTCGTAGACCGCACCATCCCGATGCTGCCCGAAAAGCTGTCGAACGGACTGTGTTCGCTGCGGCCCCACGAGGACAAGCTGACGTTTTCGGCCGTGTTTGAAATGGACCACAACGCCAAGATCAAGAGCGAATGGTTCGGCCGCACGGTGATCCACTCCGACCGCCGCTACGCCTACGAAGAGGTGCAGGACATCCTCGAGAAGGGGGAAGGCGACTACGCCGCCGAACTGAAGCTGCTCAACCAGTTGGCCTACAAGCTGCGCGAGGCCCGCTTCAAGAAGGGCGCAATAAGTTTCGAAACCGTGGAAGTGAAGTTCAGGCTCGACGAGAAGGGCGTGCCCCTGGCCGTGATTCCCAAAATCCGCAAGGATGCGCACAAGTTGATCGAAGACTTTATGCTGCTGGCGAATAAGCAAGTAGCCGAGTACGTGTACAAGCGTAAGAAGGGCAAAGAGAAGCTCACGATGGTGTACCGGATTCACGATGCGCCCGACGAGCAGAAGATGCTTACGTTTTCGACCTTCGTGAAGCGGTTCGGCTACACGCTGAACCCCGAAGAAGGCAAAGTAGCGACTTCGCTCAATAAGTTCATCGAAGCCCTCGAAGGCAAGCCGGAGCAGTACACGCTGCAAAACCTGGCGATCCGCACGATGGCAAAGGCCCGCTACAGCACCGACGCCGTGGGGCACTTCGGCCTGGCGTACGCGCACTACACGCACTTCACGTCGCCCATCCGCCGCTACCCCGACATGATGGCGCACCGGCTGTTGCAGCGGTACCTTGATGAAGACGAATCGGCCCAGAAGGAAGTGTTCGAGGAAAAGTGCAAGCATTCTTCCGAACGCGAAAAAGTGGCCGCCGACGCCGAACGGGCTTCGATCAAGTACAAGCAGGTGGAATTCATGAAGAACGCCGCCGACAAGGACTACGAAGCCATTGTGACGGGCGTCACGGAGTTCGGCATCTTCGCCGAAATCATCGAAACCCGCTGCGAAGGCATGATCCGGATGAGTGACCTCGACGACGACTACTACGACCTCGACGAGAAGAACTACCGGGTGATCGGCCGCCGGACGGGCAAGGTCATTGCCTTCGGCGACAAGGTAACGGTGCGGGTGAAGGAAACCAACCTCGACAAGCGTACCATTGACTTCGACCTGGTAACCCTGGCCGACGGCAAGCCGGTGCGCAGCACCACCAACGGCCGCCGCAACAAGCAGAAGCAACGGGAAGAGGAGAGCTTCTAAATCTACAGGAGACCGCAGACCGGAGGAAAGGAAACCGGAGGAGGATCGGGAAGGGCACTTCTGCTTTCTAACTCTCGAATTTGGTAACTCATTACCTTTCAAACTTCAAACGAAGGCGCAGGCAGGAATGCTTGCGCCGGTTTTGTTTCCGGGCCTTCCATCAATACCAAAAAACGCATAGCTTCCCGGAGCAACGACCAAACGCTTCCCGCCATGAACGACCTCCGCGTGACCCTGATCCAAACCGCCCTGCACTGGGAAAGCCCGGGGGCCAACCTCGCCATGCTGGAGGAGAAGCTGTGGCTGATCGCGGAGCCGACCGACGTAATCGTGCTGCCGGAAATGTTTACCACCGGCTTTACCATGAACGCCCCGGCCCTGGCCGAGCCCATGAACCTGACCACGTTCAAATGGATGAAGGGCCAGGCCGCCCGGACGGGAGCCGTGGTGACGGGCAGTTACATCGTGAAGGAAAACGGCCGGTACTTCAACCGCCTCGTGTGGATGCAGCCCGACGGCACGCATTACGCGTACGACAAGCGGCACCTGTTTCGCATGGCACACGAACACGATACGTACGCGGCGGGCACCAGACGCCTGGTGACCGAATGGAAAGGCTGGCGCATCTGCCCGATGGTGTGCTACGACCTGCGCTTCCCGGTCTGGAGCCGCAACGGCCCGCGGACGGACGGCGGACTGCAATACGACGTGTTGCTGTACGTGGCCAACTGGCCCCAGCCGCGGCGCCACGCCTGGTCTACCCTACTCAAGGCGCGGGCCATCGAAAACCTGAGCTACACGGTGGGCGTCAACCGGGTCGGCCTGGATGGCAAGGGCCACGCGTACCACGGCGATTCGGCGGTGATCAATTTCAAGGGCGAACCGCTGTTCGAAGAAGCCGAGAAAGAAGTCATTCACACCCAGGTCCTCTCCTACGACCAACTGGCCGCGTTCCGTACCGCCTTTCCCGCCCACATGGACGGCGATGCTTTCGAGTTGAGATGAAGGATATGTGGAGAAGTTCGTTTCTGCCTTACTTTTTGAGCCTTCCCTTGTCTGTATAAAGGAGTAAGCACGGCTTTCACAAACCTTGCTACTCATGGTCGTGAGCCAATTTTTGTTAACTGTTGAGCATCTTTCCTGATTCTAAACTGATTTTTACCCGATAGGTGCATCTCTACTTCCACCGTATAAGGACTTTGGAGTACCATCCAGAGGCTACCAAGGAACGTTGCGCCAATTAGTAGGATGAATAATACTGCGGTTAATAACATGCTTTTGTTCTTCATAATCATTTAGAGTTTCTCCT
>CADCTQ010000368.1 GCA_902805615.1 uncultured Cytophagales bacterium | reverse complement strand
ATAGGGTTTAAACCCTATCCCCCAAACCCCTATCTCCTGCCGCATCCCCGTCTAAATCCCAATCCAATCCTGGTCATCCTTTCCTCAGGTTCATCAGGGTTGGGATCATCAAGCCCATCATTCCATCAAGTAAATCATGGTTCAGACCATCCGGTAAATCCCCATCCCGGGTACTACGAGAGCATGGCTACGAACAGCAAGAGGCCCAGGGATTTTTCGGTTTCGTCGAACCAGTACTGGCGGAGGCGGCTCACGGCCTTGTGGAGCAGGTTGTACACCGACTGCGGCGTCAGGTCCATCACCTGCACGATTTCACTCACCTCCAGTTCCTGGAAGTAGCGCAGGTAGACGATCTCCTTCTGGCGGCGCGGCAACCGGTTGAGCAGGTGGGCCATCTTCTCGGCCGTGTCCTTGGCGGCCTCCTCGCGGAGCATGAGGTGCTCCACCGAAAAAGCCACGTCGAAGTGGTAGTCTTCTTCGAGGGGTTCGGCCTGGGCGTGGTGGCGGTTGCGGTACAGTTCCCGGTAGATTTTGCGGCGCAGCGACTTGAGGAGGTAAGACCGCGGGTAGTTGGTTTCCCCGAGGGTGGCCCGGTTCTTCCAGAGTTCCAAAAACAAGTCCTGGATGCAGTCCTTGATGAACTCCCCGTCCTTAGTGAACTTGGCCCCGTAGTGGTACAGGCTCCGGTAGTGCAGTTGCAGCAGCTTTTCAAACGCAACCCGGCCCCCCGCCCGGAACTGGTTCCAAAGCGATTTCTCCTCTTCCGGTGAAAGTCGGGGTGTTTTCAAGCCGCGCGTCGGGGAAAGTTTTTACCAAATATAGAATTTTTAGGATGAAAGCAATATAAAAAGTAATTTCTTTAGGAGAAGCGGGGAGGTTGTACGGTTCAATAAAAGCTATGCGGAAAAAAGGGGTCACCACGGAGACACGGAGTTACCCGGAGAAACAAAAGGAACTTAACCGCAAGGGGCGCAAAGAGGGACGCGTTATCCTTGCGGTCCTTGCGTCTCCTTTGCGCCCCTTGCGGTCCTATCCTTTCTTTGCGTGAAACCCTTCTTACTTCCACGTCAGCGTGACCTTGCGGATGCAGTGGTTAACGTTGTCGGCGATCAGGATTTCCCCCTTTTTATTGACGGCCACCCCGTGGATGCCGTTGAACTTGGCCGTTTTGCCGTCGCCGTCCTGGTAGCCGTGCCCGAAGCCGCTCCCGGAAGCGCCGGCCAGCGAAAACACGTACCCGCCGGCCGTAGCCACCCGCAGCCGGCCGCCGCTGCTCGACGACATGAACAGGTTTTTGCCCACCGGGTCGTAGTGCGTCCGCATCGGGAAGTGCGCGGCGGCATCCGGCAGGCGTCCGTCGAGTTCCACGTAGCCGCCCGATTCGATGAAGGTGCTCACCTGGCCGTCGGGCGTGATGGTACGGATGCGGTGGTTGTAGCGGTCGGGCACCACGATGTTGCCCTGACCATTGATGGTCAGGTCGTCGAAGTTGCAGAACCCGGCGGCAGTGCCCTTGCCGTCGGCATACCCGCAGCTCATGCTGCCGGTGGGGTCGGGATGGCCGGCCAGCGTAGTGACCACGTTGGTGTTGAGGTCCACTTTGCGGACGCAATAGTTCCAGGAGTCGGCGATGTAGAGGTTGCCGGACTTGTCCATGATGCAGCCGCTGGGGCGGTTGAATTTGGCCGTCGCCAGGGGGCCGTCCTGGTAGCCTTGCCGCTCGAAGCCGCCCCCGATCCTGGTTTTACGGCCGTCGGCGCCGATGCGGTAAATACCGCCCTCGGCGCTTTGCCGGAAGCCGTTGTCCACGCCGTACAGGGTCATGCCGTCGCGGGGGTCAATGCAGATGTCGCTCAGGGAAACGAAGCCGGTGGCAAAGGTGGTCACGTTGCCGGCCGGGTCCATCTTCCGGATGGTGGTGGCGTAGTCGCTGAACATGCCCTGGTCAATGATGTAGAGGTTGTCGGATTTATCGAACACCATTTGCCCGGGGTAGCTGAAGCGGGCGGCGGTTCCGTTGCCGTCCGCGAGGCCGCCCTTCCCATTGGCGTACTGCCCGGCCACGGTGGTGACCATCACGCCCGGGTAGGCGCTGGGGTTGCCGGGTGTGGGCGTCGGCGCGGGGCCCGGCGTGGCGACCGGGTCCGGTTGCGGGGCGGGGTTGTCCTCTACGGTCGTACAGGAGATCAGGGCGGCCAGCAGCAGGACGGCCGGCTTGAAGTTGGGTTTCATGATCGTTGTGCAGTTTGTTGGTTTGATGGGTACAAAGAAAAGGCGGCCCGGGTGGCTTTGATAGAAAAAAAGCGACATGCCGGCCCGGCACATTGCCGCATACTTGCCGCAGAATGTTAAATTAGTCCCTCTCATTCAGACCCGTACCCCTTTGCATTCCATCAGAGTACTTGCCGTGGAAGACGACGACCTGCACGCCGACGTGCTGCGCATGGTGATTGACCAGCTGGGCTACGAACTCATTGACGTGGTGGACAACCCCGCCGACGCCCTCCGCCTGCTGGGCGCGGCCCGGCCCGACGTGCTGCTGATGGACATTGACCTGGGCGGCGAAGAAACCGGCATTGACCTGGTGCGCAAGGTCAACGAGGTGGCCGACGTGCCGGTGATCTACGTGACGTCGTTCCGCGAGGAGAGCATCTTCCGGGCCGCCCGCGAAACCATGCCCGAAGCCTACCTCAACAAGCCCTACGACCCCGTCAACCTGCGGGCGGCCATCGAGCTGGCCGTGTTCCGCCGGCAGCAGGAATTTTTTCAGCCCCGAGGACGAGGAGTTCCTCATGACGCTCTCCCAACTGATCGCCCTCTCGATCCAGAACGCCCTGGTGATGGAACGGCTGGAGCAGAAAGTGCGGGAACGCACCGCCGCGCTGGAGGTGCAGAAGCAGGAACTCGAACGGGCCAATGCCAGCAAGGACCGGCTGTTTGCCATCATCGGCCACGACCTGCGCAGCCCGGCGGCCTCGCTCCAGAGCACGGCCCAGCTCGTGCAGTATTACCAGCAGAAGGGCGCCACCGCCAACCTGGGCGAACTGGGTTCGCGCATCGTCAAGACGGCCACCTCCATCAACCACCTGCTCGACAACCTGCTCAACTGGGCCCTCACCCAGTCGGGCGACCTGCAGTTGCAGCCCGAGCCCATTGACGGCGCGGCCCTGGTTGCGGAAGTGGTGGAAATCTACGCCGACACGGCCGCGGCCAAGGACATCCGGGTGTCGCTGGAGGCCCCGGAGTGCGTGCTCTTCCGGGCTGACCGCAACGCGGCCCTCACCATCCTGCGCAACCTGCTGGGCAACGCCCTCAAGTTTACCCGGCCGGGCGGCCACGTCCGCATCAGCCTGCGGCGGGGCGCCGAAGCCGCCGAAATCGAGGTTGCCGACGACGGCGTGGGCATTGCCCCCGAAAGGATGGCGGGCCTGTACGAACTGCGCGAAAACAAGAGTACCCGCGGCACGGCCCGCGAAAAAGGCACCGGCCTGGGCCTGGTGCTGGTGCGGGAAATGGTGCACCTGTCGGGCGGCGCCGTGTCGGTAGCCAGTACGCCCGGCGCGGGCACCACCGTGTCACTCACCCTGCCGCTGCACGCGTAGGGATCGCTTATAAACTCATCCCCCTACCCCCTTCCCTTACCCGCTGCAAGCCCGCAAGGGGGACCGGTAGTTGGCGGTGCCCTGGCAAGTAATGGTCCGTACCCATCAGGCGCCGGGAGTCCGCATAGGCCAATAGGCCATACAATCCGCTTGCAGCGAAGGGTTAGCTTGCCGGCGACAATTGCCTTGTAGCGGCACCGCCCGGTACGCAGAACTACGTTCGGTACGTTCGGCTCACGCCTCAGAACTACGTTCGGTACGTTCGGCTCACGCCTCAGAACTACGTTCGGTACGTTCGGCTCACGCCTCAGAACTACGTTCGGTACGTTCGGCTCACGCCTCCGTACCCTTGTGGGTTTGCCCGCGGGTAAGCGAAGGGGGCAGGGGGATGACCAGCATCCTCCTCACGCCAGCTTTTTCACCTTCCAGCCTCCAAGGTTTCAACTCCCTCCATCACGCATTCCTCATCACCCGCCAGTCACGGACGAGCCCCGGAATGCGGCACAGCTGCACTTCCGCAACCCTCTCGAATGCGGTAGCGGCCACTCGCGCCGCGAAACCATTCATCCACTCCTTTTTTCCCGCCACTCACGCACTTTTCCGGCGCCCCGGCGACGGCCGCTCTACTTTTGGTTCATGCTTCAAGCAAACCATACGCAAAACACGATAACCCTTCATTCAACTTTCAAACCAACCAAAACGATGACTACCCTCGCAATCGCCCCCGAAAAAGTGACCAGCCCCGCCCGCCTCTTCGAAACCGGCATGGGCTTCATGGCCACCAAAACGCTGCTGACCGCCATCAAACTCGAACTGTTTACCCTGCTGGGTGAAAACGCCTTGCCCGGCGCCGCCATCGGCGAACGGCTCGGGCTCCACTCCCGCGGCCTGTACGACTTCCTCGACGCCCTGGTGGCGCTGGGCTTCCTGCAACGCGACGGCCTCGGCGAAGGGGCCCTCTACGAAAACACGGAAGAAACCGGCCTTTTCCTCGACAAAAACAAAGCCTCCTACGTGGGCGGCATCCTCGAAATGGCCAACGACCGGCTGTACAAGTTCTGGAACGACCTGGGAGAAGGGCTGCGCACGGGCAATCCGCAGAACGAGGTAAAATACACCGGCAAACCCGTGTTCGAGGCCATTTACGCTGACCCGGCCGGGCTGCGGCAATTCCTCGGCGCCATGGCCGGCATTCAGGCGGGTACGTTTGCCGTGCTGGCCCAGGCATTTGACTTCGACAACTACCACTCCCTGTGCGACATCGGCGGGGCCAACGCCCTGCTGGCCGTGACCGTGGCCCGTGCCCACCCGCACCTGGCAATCACCTCCGTGGACCTGCCCCCGGTGGAGCCCATTGCCCGCGAACACGCCGCCCAGGCCGGCCTGGCCGACCGCATCACCCTGGCCAGCCTCGACATGATGAGCCAGCCGTTCCCGCAAGCCGACGTGATCACGATGGGCAACATCCTGCACGACTGGGACGAAACCCAGAAGAAGCACCTGATCCGTAAGGCGTACGAGGCCCTGCCCAAAGACGGCGCCCTGGTGGTGATCGAAAACATCATTGACGACGAACGGCAGCACAACGCCTTCGGCCTGCTCATGTCCCTCAACATGCTCATCGAAACGGCGGGCGGCTTCGACTACACCCACGCCGACTTCCACCGCTGGGCGCGGGAAGCAGGCTTCCGGGCTACCAGCAAGATTCCCCTGGCCGGCCCCGCCAGCGCCATCGTAGCCTACAAGTAGGAGACTCCAAACTTGTCCGGTTTATACTATTCTCTCCCTGCCGCCCTTGCCAACTTTACGGCATCAAACCACGGCAACCCATATGAGCGAATCAGCATCAGTACGCGTACCCCCCATCCGAATGCAGCATGCCCAGGCGCACGGGGGCGTCATTGCCCCCGGCTTACCTGCCTGAATGCCCCCTTACAAACCATACAATCGAGCACCCCATCATGGAATTCATCTACCAGGAGTACCAGCCTTCGGACGCCCTCACGGCCATCGTGGACTGCTACTGGAGCGTACGCACCACCGGCTCCCGCCACGAACTCTCGCCCAAGCACCGCTGCCTGCCGCTGGGCATGGCCGAACTCATCATCCACCTCGACGACAATTGCGCGCACGGCGTGGTGGGCAACCAGTTGCGCATTTTCCCGCGGGCCATGCTGGCCGGCATCATGAAAGAACCCATGTGCTGGCAGATGCGCGGCAACAGCACGGCGTTCGGCGTGCGGCTCAAGCCGGAAGGCGTGATCGGGCTGTTCGGGGTGCCCCTGGCCGACCTGTGCAACGACTTCGTGGACGCCGAAACGTTCCTGGGAGAAGTGCACACGCCGATCCTGCAAAGCGTGCGGGAGGCCGCCGGTGACGAGGCCCGCATCGCCCTGATGGAAAATTTCCTGCAAGGGCAACCGGCCCGCGTGAACCCGGGCAACAACTACTTCACCGAGGCGCTCCGGCAGGTCCGCAGCCAGGAGGGCTTCTTTACCCACGCCACCCTCGAAAAGAAGCTCCAGGTGGGCGAACGGCAGTTGCAGCGGATGTTCAAGGACAACCTGGGCCTGAGCCCCAAGTCGTACTTCCGCATCATGCGCTTCCGGCACGCCATTGCCTCGGTGAAGGCGCGGCGGGAAATTGACTGGCTCGACCTGACGCACGCCCTGGGCTACACCGACCAGTCGCACTTTATCCGCGACTTCAAGGAATTCGCCGGCGTCACGCCCTCCGCGCTGTCGGCCTGACGACGCCCACCCGCAATGCCCCCCGGCGGGGCCGGATGCCGGATTTCTTCTATTCCGCGCCCGGGTTCCGCCCTGCCTTCGCCCATCCAATCAATGCCGCATCCAATCAATCAAACCAACCCGTAAACCTAAAAAAACCATGAAAACCATTGCCGCCACCCTTCCCCAAAGCGCAATCTCCTTCTTGTCCCGGTACCGCCGGCTGGCCGCCGCCGTGCTCCTGCTGGCCGGCACCGCCTGCGACCGCACGGACCTGGAAGACGACGAACACCAGGGCCACGCCCACGACGCGGCCCGCAAAACCACCACGCACTTCGGGCCGAGCCGTCCGCTGGGCGGCGGCGTCGTGCGGACGTACGTGACCACGGACAAAGACGGCAAACCCGCCTCGGTCGGGGTCGTGCTGTCGGAAAAAGCCCTCACGAACCTGCCCGGCGGGCACGACCACGGCGACCACGGCGGTCACGACCATACCAACTCGACGGTGCTCGAATTTCCCAAGCAGGCCGAAGCTACCCCGTTCCGCAGCATGACCCTCGACTGGAACCCGAACGGGCATGATCCGCACCCGATCTATTCCAAGCCGCACTTTGATTTCCACTTCTACATGATTCCGGAAGCAACCCGCCTGGCCATTCCCGGCCTGCCGCCCACGGAGATGGAACCCGCGCTGCCCGCCGCCCAATACCTGCCGGGCGACTACGTACCCACGCCCGGACGCGTACCGGCCATGGGTGTGCATTGGGTGGACAGAACGTCGGCCGAACTGAACGGCGGTGCGTTTACGCAGACGTTCATCTTCGGCAGCCACGCCGGCAAGGTCATTTTCTACGAACCGATGATCACGCTGGAATACCTGCTTTCCCGGCCCCAGGCTACCTTCCCGGTGAAGCAGCCGGCGGCCGTCGGGCAGGATGGCTACTACCCCACCAACTACCGCATCGAGTACGACGCCCAGGCCAAAGAATACCGCGTCGCCCTGCTTGACTTTACCCGGCGGAACGGGCAGTAATGCTTGTGACGGGAAAAAGGATTTACCACGGAGACACGGAGGGCACGGAGTTACACGGAGAAAAAGGGAGTGAGAAGTGAGGAGTGAGGAGTGAGAAGATAGGACCGCAAAGGGCGCAAAGGAGACGCAAAGACCGCAAGGAGAACGCGTATCTCTTTGCGCCCTTTGCGTCTCTATGGCGGTCCTTGCGGTTCAGTTTTTGTCTGTATCTCCTTTGTCTCAAACCATACGAACGCAACCGGGGAGTAGCAGCATTCTTGGTTTTTACACCGTTACGTCTTCGGGGCTGGGGACCTGGGCGATCCAGAAGTTGTTGTAGCCGTCGCCCATGTGCAGGGTGGCGCTGCCGTTCTGCACCAGTTCGAGGATGGCCAGGAAGTTGAAGATGACTACGATCTTGGCGGGGGCGGCCTCGATCACCTCGCCGAACGACATCCGGCCGCGCTTTTCGAGGTTTTTGAGCAAAAAATCCTTCTGGCCCGTAATGCTGTAGGGGTATTGCACCACCGTGTGCACCGGCCGGTTGCTGGCAACCTCGTAGCGCTGCACCACCCGCTGGTACACCTTCAGCAGTTTGTAGAGGTCGAGGTCCTGCAACTCGGCGTCCACGTTGCTCTTTTCGGCAATGGCGTGCAGTTCGCGGGCAATGTTGCCGCGCACCTGCTGGGCGCTGCGGGTTTCTTCGAGGGCCGACAGGTCGCCGATCACCGACTTGTACTTCTTGTATTCCAGCAGGTGGCGCACCAGTTCCTGGCGGGGGTCAATCTCGTTGCCCTGCGCATCCACCTCGGGCCGGGGCAGCAGCATCTTGGCCTTGATGCGCATGAGCGTGGCGGCCACCAGGATGAATTCACTGGCGAGGTCAATGTTGATGGCCTCCAGTTGCTTGAGGTAGCCGAGAAACTCGTCGGTGATGCGGGAGATGGGAATGTCGTGGACGTCGAGTTCATCCCGTTCGATGAAAAACAGCAGCAACTCGAACGGGCCTTCGAACAGGGGAAGCTTTATTTCAAAAGTCAAGGTGGCTGGGGGTTGGTACCTAAATAAAGATAACGTCATCGAGGACATCCTCGCGGGCTTCGCGGTTGAGGATTTCGATGATCTTGGATTTGGACATGGCCAGTTCGTTCTTGAGCGGGGCCGAGGTGATCTGCACGAACAGCTTGCGGTTGCTGATGTAGATGCGGCCGGTGCGGTTGGCGATGGCCGTGCCCATGATGCGGCTCCAGGAGGCAACCAGGTACGTTTCGTTGAACTTGCCCCGCAGTTTGTACGCGTTCAGCAACTCGCTGATCGCTTCCTTGAGCGTATAGGTATCCGCCCGGCGGGCCGTGTGTTCTTTCTTCATCAGCTAGGTAGTGGTTTGGGGTCGTCCGGCCGCCGGGGCAACCGGGTGTGGCTAAAAATACGATAAATTCCGGTTCCCCGGGGGCGGTACCGGGGGGTGGGCGCCGTAAAATTTGCCCCCCTCCCCTAACCCATTGCTGGTCAAGTGAATGAAGTTATCGTTATTAGTTGCAATACAGTTGCATTTATTCAGACCAATTTTTAACTTTCGAAACTCACCTGTATCCGTATGAAAATACTCCTTACGCCCTTCCGGCTGCTGCCGGCCCTGGCCGGTTTGATTCTGCTCTTTTCCGGGTGCACCACCGAACCCGAACCCACCGCGCCGGCCAACGGCGGCGAGGGGTACCGTCCCGTCTACCTCTCGTACGAAGAACTGCGCAACGTGACTACCGAGGGCCCGCGGAGCCTGAAGCATCCCGGCAAGATATACGTGCGGGGCACGTTCTTGTTCATCAACGAACCGGGCGAAGGCATCCACATCATTGACAACCACGACCCTGCCAAACCGCGGCCGATGGCCTTCGTGAACATTCGCGGCAACGTGGACATGGCCGTGAAGGGCGACGTGCTGTACGCCGACAACGCCACCGACCTGGTTGCCCTCGACATCACCAACCCGCTCCGGGTGCAGCTGCTCAACCGCGTGGAGAACGTGTTTCCCTACCCCTCCTACCCGCCGCAAACGGGGGTCCGGTTTGAGTGCGTGGACAAGACCAGAGGCGTGGTCGTAGGTTGGGAAAAAACCACCCTGCCCGACGCCCGCTGCCGACGGTAAGCAATTACAATTACGGTAACGGTACACTGATTGATTGGGATGGTTATGATTGATTATGATTCAGGGTTTATGAATGGTCCCTTCATACGTTCCAGCCGGATGCTGTCATAATCAATCATGATCATCCTGATCAATCAGTGTACCATCACCCGACTTACCAATACTCAATCCCCCAACACCCCCATCCCGACTTCCATGCAAACACATACTCCCCGGATTCATTGGCTGCCGGCGCTCCTGCTGGTGCTGGCGGTGCTGAGCGGCTGCTCGGCCGACAAATCTTCGGAAATTGCGCCCAATGCCAACAACGGCACGGGCGGCTCGCTGGCCCGCTTCGCCATCGTGGACAACCACCTCTACACCGTCAGCAATTCCCGGCTGAAAGTATTCGACGTCAGCCAGCCCCAACTGCCGCGGCAGGTGCAGGACGTGAAGCTGGGCTTCAACATCGAAACCATCTTCCCCTACAACGGCATGCTCTTCATCGGCTCCCGCACGGGAATGCAGATCTACGACAACACCAACCCCGTGCAGCCCGTAAAGCTGTCCGAGTACCGGCACGTGCAGAGCTGCGACCCGGTGGTGGTGCAGGGCTCCTACGCGTACGTGACCCTGCGCGACGGCACCGACTGCCGGTTCGGGCAGAACATGCTCGACGTGATCAACATTGCCAACCCGCGGGTGCCCGTGCTGGAGAGGACGTTTCCCATGCTCAACCCGCACGGGCTGGGCATTGACGGCAACGTGCTGTTCGTATGCGAGGGCGACCACGGCCTGAAAGTATTCGACGCCACCGACCCGGTGAACCTGGTGGAAAAGCAATTCATCAAGAACATCCGCACCTACGACGTGATTCCCCGCAACAAGGTGTTGCTGGTGGTGGGCAAAGACGGCCTGATGCAGTACGACTACCGCGACGCCGACACCCTCAAACTGCTCAGCATGATTCCGCTCGCCAACTGATTTCTTCTGCCATTGCCGGTACCTGGCCCGGTTCTTTGCGCCGTATGCAACATTACACCCGTTTTTTTACCCTGATCGTACTCCTGCTCGGGGCGGCGCCGGCGGCCCTGGCGCAGTACTTTCCAATGCCTGACTCCACGCGCCGCAAGCCCCTGGGAATCATTAAAATTGCGCCGCTGAGCCTGGTGGATGCGTACAATACGTTCCAGGCCGGCTTTGAATACGTACCCCGGCGCGGCATCTGGAGCGTGCAGGCCGAGGCCGGCTACGGCGATTACCACACCGGCATCAACGGTTCCGACCGCATTGACCTGAACACCGGCCGGGAGAGGTTCATGCTCGAAAACTGGCGGGTGCGCACCGAGGTGCGGCTGTACACGGAGGGGTACGCCACCCGCCCGGTCGGCTTTTACGTGGCGGGCGAAACGTTTTACCGGCGTTCCAACTGGAGCGGCGAGAGCAGCGTGGGGCGGGAATGCGAGGATGGCGTGTGCGCTTTCTTCGAACTCATCCGGTACCGGATGCACAAGGACGTGCTGGGCTTTCACGGCAAAGCCGGCGCGCAGCTGGTCCTTTGGGAGCGGGTTCTGTTTGACCTGTACACCGGGGCGGGCATCCGGTACGTGTGGGTGCGTTCCGGGCAGTTGGGCGGCGACGACACCCTGGGCGACGACTGGCGCCCCTTTAACATTGACCCGGGCCGTCCCGGCCGCTACCGCCTGCTGAGTGCGGCGCTGGGCTTCAAGTTGGGATATTTGCTGTACCGCAAATGATGGAAAGGGCCGGATTTTTGCCTATATTGTCCCCTCGTTGCGACCGGCCCGGGCTTCCCCCGCCTTGCATGGAACCCGGATTTTTTTGAATACGTGATTTTTAGTGCTTTGTGGTGCCTTCTGCGGCCAATGGTCCGTTGCTGCCCTTTCCTGCGGGCAATGGACATTCGGCAATCGTAAAAAAATGCATAAAAATGCGGAAGGAATGTAACTATTTTTTTCCGGCTCCGTACGTAACCCTTAGCCAACCTTCCACCATGAAACTTCGCGAATACAACCAGCTCCGGCTGGCCGAGCAAGCCAGCTACCTCTACAAGAAGGGTGTATACCTGATGACCCGTAAGGATCATCACTTCCACATCACCTTGTACAGCGTAGACTCTTTCTTCGTGGAGCTGTGGACCGATACGCAGG
>CADCTQ010000367.1 GCA_902805615.1 uncultured Cytophagales bacterium | reverse complement strand
TCGCAGTGGAGACGCAAAGGGCGCAAAGAAATACGCGTTCTCTCCGTCCGCGCCAAAATCCTGCTAATCCTTCCATCCTGTGAATCCTGATCCCCTGGCGGTCTTTGCGTCTCCTTTGCGCCCTTTGCGGTTCAGTTCTCTTAATTGTCGCTTTTGTCAATACGGTATCTCCAACGCTTCGAGCCGTTTCACCTCCCGCCGGGCCAGCCACAGGGGAATGATGCCCACCACCCCGAAGGAACAGTCAATCAGTTGCCAGTAGAACGGAATGCCCCGGACCGGGCCGCAGACCAAGGCCAGCGGCAGGATCATCAGGCAGGAGATCATGCCGAACTCGATCACCCACACGTTGCGGACCGGGTCTTTGAGCGGACCCCAGAAGGCAATGGCAATGGTGAGGTGCGCAAAGGCGAGCCAATCGGTGCCATACAGGATGAAAGGATGCCGGGCGTCCGTCTCGGCCAGCCCGTGGTACACCCGCGTGATCCAGGCGGACAGCGCCGGCCACCAGCCCCCGAGGGACGACCCTTCGCCGAGGTACTGGTGCAGCAGCCCTACTTCCCACACCAGCGGGAACGCCGTCAGGCCACTGATGACCAGGCCAATGATGAAGAAAACCAGCAACCGGCGAATCCGGCGCCGGGACGCCGCAACGGCAGCCGAAGTGGTGGAACGGGACAGAGGATACGTACTGACTGTCATAAAAGAGCTTGGGTAATGATGAATCGTTTGGGTAAAGGAGCGCTGTTCAAACCGCTAACCTTGCGTCCCCGTCTAAAATCGCCCGTCTAACGTCTCCTTCAGGGCTTTGTGCAGTCCCGCCGGGGTGGCGGCACTCACGTTGATGAGACTGTAGGGCGGGGCGCCGCGCAGCATCCGCCAGCGCCATTCCCACTGGGCCACCGTCCGGTGCCGGCCGTTGTCGAACCACCAGGCCGTGTACAGCACGTCGGCGCCCTTCGTCAGCTCCCCGGTGTACACCCGTTGCCCGGCGATGGTTTGTTCGTTGATTCGGCCGAACGCGTAGCCGCTGCCCCGCCAGCAGATCAGGGGGCTGTGCTCGGTGCTATAAAAAGCCGCAATCGGTTTTACGTACACCAGGGCCGCGTCCTGCTCAAACTTGGCGATGCCCCCGGCCAGCGTGGTACGTCCGTAGCCCGGCAGCGATTCGAAGGGAAGCGGCAGTTGCCCCGCTTGCCCGGCCGGCCCCGGGACCGGCAGCAGCGACAGGGCGGCCAGCAGCACCAGCGGCCCGGCGGCCCGGGGCCAAGCGGGACCGTTGGCCCGGGCGGGCACCGGTACGGCCGACCTTCCCGCCCGCCGGTAGAGGAAGCCGAACAGGAAGTAGACCGGCAGCACCACGTACACGCCCAGGCACACCAGCCCGGCCAGGTCGTGCAGCGGCGAGTCGGGCAGGAGCCTGAATACGACCAGCAGCACGATCCGGATCAGGTTGGCGAGTACCACCAGTCCGCCGGTTGCCAGCAGGGCCGCCCCGGTGAGCGGGCCCGAAAGGTGCCGTCCGGTGGTCCGCTCCAGGTGGGCCAGCAGGAACAGGGCGACCAGGAAAGAGACCGTGACCAGTTGCAGCCCCACGCAGGCCGGGTCTACGGCAAAGGCGAAGCCGTCCCGCACCAGTACGTTGCCCTGCACCTCAATTGGCGTACCCATCCGGCGGATGAGCCACCCCGCGCACGCACTCAGGTGGAGCCGGATCGGGAAGCCGAACACCTCGGTGACGTACCGGAACACCGGCGAAAGCAGCCCGAGCAGCATCACCGGCAACGGGTTGAGCCTGCCCACCCGCACTTCGAGCAGAAAGAGGAGGGCAAACGCAAACGCCAGGTAACCGAAGGTGTTCACCGGAACCAGCCCGGCCAGCAGCCCCAGCCCGGCGGCCGGCCCGGCGTACCGGTACGAATACCGGCCCGGCTGCCGCACGATGAACAGGTACGGCGCCATCACGCAGCCCAGCAGGAAGGGACCGTCCATCAGCCAGTAGTCCGGGGCGAAGCGCAGGGTCGCCGCCAGCAGGCAGGCCGCCAGCAACGAGGCCGTCAGGGCGAGGTCCGCCAGGCGGGGTCCGGCCGGCAGGGTCAGGGACGTACGCAGGGGGAACGGCATGGTTTACACGGATATGAAGTGAAGAGTACGCGTTGGACTGAAAACAACCACTTTATAATCAAATAAATATCCTCCGATTCATCCGTTTCATCTGTTGAATCATGGTCTTACTTGAGAAAGTGCGATTTAACCAGGAAGGCCGCCATCACCACCACGGCCGTCAGGATCAGCAGCCACTCGTGCGGCTCGGGCACGGCCCCCGACGCGTGGACGGAGGCGTTCTTGAGGCTGTCTTTGCTGGCCGTGATGCC